>CALWGL010000009.1 GCA_944380025.1 uncultured Lachnospiraceae bacterium | reverse complement strand
GGTGCCGAACGTGAACCGGGTGTGCTATGACATGTCCCCGAAGCCGCCGGCGACGATTGAATACGAATAAAACGAAATACAGGAAAGCTCCGGCATTTATGCAGGCGGCTTGCCGGAAAGACGACGGCGGGGAGAAATCTTCGCCGTCCTTTTTTTTATAAGAAAATACCTTGAAAAGCCTCGCCTGTTTTCCATAATTCCCCCTACCCCTCAAACAGCCTCAGCTGCATATCCCTGCAGCTTGCAGCCTTCCGTTCCGTGATCCGGTCCGCTTCCGTGATCCGGCTGCAGAGCAGGGGAGAATGCGGATCATAGGCGGCAAAATTCTGTCTGCGGGCGGCATCGTTATGATTGGCATAGCAGTATGCGCAGCCGTTCTGACAGGTATTGTAGAGACCGAGATCGATGCTCTGGATACAGCCGCATTCCCGTCTCTGGTTCTTATCCTTCCCGGCGTCGATGGAGCAGTGCAGCAGCTTTGAGATCAGGCTGCCGTCAATGCAGCTGGCAGGAGCGACGCCGCAGGAGGTCAGGTCGATATCCTCCGCGCAGGCAGCGATCTTCAGACCGCAGGAGCGGGCGATCTGCGCAAGGCTTTCCGCCAGTGCGGTTTTCTGGCTGAAGGAAAGCTCGCGAAGGCCGGCGCCTTTTTGGCTGCGGGCGATCGTCGGGTACAGGTCAAGGAAGCTGACGGTCACTTTTTCAGTATAGGGGCACAGCTGTCCGGCAAGGAAGCGGAAAGTCCGGATATGCCAGTCGATCGTGTATCGGTCGTTGATGATAATGGGATCATAACGCCACAGAACGCGGTTCCTTCCAATGCGTTCGGATAAGGCCCGGAAGGTCCTGATGCGGACGGCCGGAGCGGGGAGAGCCGTTTCCAGGTCCCGGCCGTAGGCGTTGAGGGTGAACTGGAAATAAAACATATAATCCTTCAGGGCGTCAAGCCGATCCAGCATCGGCGCGGGGTTTTTGCTCCAGAAAACAATGCAGTCCACCACATCCGGGGACAGGCAGATCCTGCTCACCTGATGAAAATTCATGGGGTTTCGGACGCAGGCGTACCGTTCGCGAAAGCGGTTTATGATCCAGTCGGAAAAGAAGGAGGGAATATCGGTTCTGCGGCTTGCGCTGATTATCATGGGATCACCTCATTGTCCATTCATCCAGTCCTTTTCTTGAACAGTCCGGGAAAAACGGCTATAATTTTAAGCAGGAAAAGCTCTGCCTGCGCCTGAGAGCAGAGCGGGGAAGGAGGAAAAACGGATGCATTCAGCCAACACCTGCACGGACTGCGTGTACTACGTTTACGACGAGGAATATGAAGAATATTTCTGCGATATGGATATGGACGAGGACGAGTATGTCCGCCTGATCTCGGACAGCCGGTACAGCTGTCCCTACTACCGCAGCGGAGACGAATACCGGGTGGTAAGGAAACAGATGTGAGCGGGAGGCAGGATCCGCGGGAGGAACCTGCCTCCCGTTCTGCCCGCTCCCGCCGCGGCCCTGGTTTTCGTCAGGTCTCCTTCTTCGTCACTGCTCCAGCGCCCGGTACTGGGCCGGCGTCATGCCCTGCCGCTTTTTGAAGGCGCTGCAGAAGACGCTTTCGGAGGAAAAGCCGGTGTTGAAGCAGATGTCCTTCACGGGAAGCCTGGTGTTTTTTAAAAGATACCGTGCAGTGGCGAGACGGGTGTTGATGAGGTATTCGTGGGGAGTGAAGCCGGTCTCCTTTTTAAAGGTGCGGATGAAATGGTAGGGGCTCAGGCCCGCCTGGCCGGCCAGCTCCGGAATGGAGACATCCTGGGAAAAATGCTCGTTGATGTAGGTGATGATCCGTTCCGCCATGTCCGCGTAGCCTCTCTGACCGCCGCCTTCCGGGGAAAAGAGCAGGAATTCGGTGAGGATGTCGGTCAGATACTTGGAGAGCAGAGGCTCCCGGACCACGCTTCCGTTGTAAAAGATCTTCAGGATATCGGTCATCTTGCGCAGGACGGGATAGCTGTCCGTGAGAGAGAATACGTTTCCCAGCCTGGAAACGATATTTTTATAGTAGGATCTCGCGGTGACACCGTCGAAGTGGCACCACAGGCATTCCCATCCGGTGCGTGTGGAATAGGCATGCTTTTTGTAGCAGTCGATCAGGATGAACTGGCCGGTTCCGACATGGCAGGAACGGCCCTCAAAGGTCAGATCCAGCTCCCCTTTCTGAACATACATCAGAAGAAAGCTGTCGAAGGATTCCCGGGTGAGGGAGTACCCCGGCAGATAGGAGAACAGCCCGCACTGCAGCGGGTAGAGAAAGGTCTCCTGCGCCATACGGCTGGGAGAGTAAATGAAATAGTCGGACACGGGAGCGACAAGCTCTTCGCAGGATTTCATAAGGATCACCTCCGGGAAATATTTCGGACCGGGCTCCGCCAGTGAAAAAAGGCGGGCGCTGTCCATGAAAAGGGATCGATGCTCTGTTTTCATCATAAACGCAGACGGGGAAAAACACAACAGCAAAAAATATCAATCAGACAGCAAATCGCAGGAATGATTTTTGAAAAGGAAGAGGTTAGAATACAGGCATAAGGAAAAGAAAACGCTGGTTTGCAGCAGAAGCAAAAAACGGAGGTTTGCCATGAGCGAAGCAAAGGTTCGGGTGGAGAAGATCGTGATCCCCACCTATGAGATCGGAGAAGCGGAGAAAAATCCCATTTTCCTGGACAAGCGTGTGTATCAGGGGAGCAGCGGAAAGGTATATCCCTATCCCACGGTGGAAAAGATCAGCGAAACAAAGACGGATAAGGAGTACACGGCGGTCTGGCTGGAGAACGAGTATCTGAAGGTGATGGTGCTGCCGGAGCTGGGCGGCAGGATCCAGAGAGCCTATGACAAGACGAACGGCTATGATTTTGTCTACTACAATCACGTGATCAAGCCGGCGCTGGTGGGCCTGACCGGTCCCTGGATCTCCGGCGGCATCGAGTTCAACTGGCCCCAGCATCACAGGCCCACCACCTTCCTTCCGGTGGACTATGTGACCCTGGAAAATGAGGACGGCAGCGTGTCCGTGCTGCTGCATGACGTGGACCAGATGTATGGCACCAAGGGGATCGCGAAGATCAGCCTCTATCCCGGAAAGGCCTACATCGAGATCATCGGCCAGCTCTACAACCGCACCAGCATGCCGCAGACCTTCCTGTGGTGGGCGAACCCGGCGGTTCCGGTCAACGATAATACCCAGTCCATCTTCCCGCCCGATGTGCACGCGGTGATGGATCACGGCAAGAGGGACGTTTCCCGGTTCCCCATCGCCACCGGCGTTTATTATAAAAAGGATTACAGCGAGGGCGTGGACATTTCCCGTTATAAAAACATCCCCGTTCCCACCTCCTACATGGCGGAGAAATCCAAATATGACTTCGTGGGCGGCTATGATTACGGAAAAGAGGCCGGCATCCTGCATGTGGCGGATCATCACATCTCCCCCGGCAAGAAGCAGTGGACCTGGGGCTGCGGCGATTTCGGAAAGGCCTGGGACCGCAACCTGACGGATGAGGACGGCCCCTACGTGGAGCTGATGACCGGCGTATTTACGGACAACCAGCCCGATTTCACCTGGCTGAAGCCCTTTGAGGAGAAGACCTTTACCCAGTATTTCATGCCCTATAAGGCGGTGGGACAGGTGAAGAACGCCACCTCCGAGGCGGCGGTGCACCTGTCCGCGCAGGACGGGGAGGCTCTGATCCGGGTGTATGCCACCAGCCTGCGGGAGAACGCCCGTGTGATCCTTACCGTAAAGGGAGAGACTGTGCTGGACGATACGGTGAAGCTGTCTCCCGTGGATCTTTATGAAAAGAAGGTTCCCGTGCCGGGACTGGCCGCCGGTGAGGAGAGCGTGACCGGCGCCGCCGGTGACCACGTGAGGGAGCAGGATCTGCATGTGGCGGTTTACGCGGCGGACGGCTCCTGCCTGGTGGAATATACGCCCGACCCGGTGGAGATCCCGAAGCTTCCCGAGCCCGCGAAGGCGGCGAAGGATCCGGAAGCCATCCAGACCAATGAGGAGCTGTACCTGACCGGACTGCACATCGAACAGTACCGTCACGCCACCTACCTTCCCGATCCCTATTATCTGGAGGGCCTGAAGCGGGATCCCGGAGACATCCGCATCAACAACGCCTACGGCGCACTTCTGATGAGAAGGGGCCGCTTTGAAAAGGCGGAAGATTATTTCCGCAAGGCGCTGGAGCGGCTGATCGAGAGGAACCCCAATCCCTACAACAGTGAGACGTACTATCTGCTGGGGCTGGATCTTCTTTATCAGGGACGGGATGAGGAGGCCTATGACGCCTTCTATAAAGCGACCTGGAGCAACGAACAGCAGGAGATGTCCTTCTATTATCTGGCGGCCATCGACGCGAAGGCCGCGCAGGCGGAGATCACCGCGGCCGGAAATGCGGCGGGATGCGGAAACGCGCAGAGAAGACTGGCGAGAGCCCTGTCCCACATCGAGAGATCCCTGGTGAAGAACGCCCACAACATCAAGGCCAGAGGGCTGAAGGCGTATCTTTTAAGAAAGCTGGGAAGGACGCAGGAGGCTGCCGCCTGGATTCGGGAGAACCTGGCATTGGATCCCTTCGATTTCCTGTCCGCGAACGAGCAGATCCTGCTGGCGGAGGCCGCCGGGGAGGAAGGAGCTTGCGGAAATGCGGATTTCGGGAACGCACAGGAGCTTCGCGGCGCTCTGAACAGGGAGATGCGCGATTTCGCGGAAAACTATCTGATGACCGCCAGGGATTACGCGGAATTCGGCGGCTTCGCGGAAGCGGTTTCCCTGCTGGAGGCCTGCACGAAAAAGCAGCCCATGCTGTACTATTATGAGGCATATTACAGAAGCAGGCTGGGAGAGGATGTGAGCGGCCTTCTGAAAAAGGCGGAAGAGACCGCGCCGGATTACTGCTTCCCCAACAAGCCGGAGGATATCGGAGCGCTTCGCTTCGCAATCGATCACGGGTGCACGGCAAAGGCCCCGTACTATCTGGGCTGCCTGTTCTACGACAAGCTGCAGTGGGAGGAATCCGTGAAGCTCTGGGAGCTTTCCGCACAGACGGATCCGGATTTTGCCACCGTCCACAGAAACCTGTCTCTGGCATACTACAACAAGTGCCACGACCCGCAGAAGGCCAGAGAGGAGATGGAAAAGGCCTTTGCGCTGAACACCTCCGACGTGCGGATCTTCCTGGAGCTGGATCAGCTGTATAAGAAGCTGGGCTGGACCTTCGAGCAGAGACTGGAAAACTATGAGGCGCATAAGGAGCTGATCGAGGGGCGCGACGATCTGTATATCGAATACATCACCCTGGTGAACCTGTGCGGAAACCATGAAAAGGCTTACGAATGCATCATGGGCCACCACTTCCATCCCTGGGAGGGCGGCGAAGGCAAGATCACCACACAGTATACGCTGGCGCTTCTGGAAATGGCGAAGAAGGCCCTGAAGGAAGAGCAGTATGAAAAGGCGGAGGAGCTTCTGCGCAAAGCCCTCGTTTACCCGGAGAATCTGGGAGAAGGCAAGCTGGAGGGAACCAAGGACAACCACGTTTATTACCACCTGGGCCTTGCGCTGGAGGGACAGGGCAGAGCGGAGGAAGCGAAGGAATGCTTTGAACGGGCTACCATCGGCACAGATGAGCCTGCGGGAGCCATGTATTACAATGACCAGCCCGCGGACATGATCCTGTATCAGGGCCTGGCCTGGCTGAAGCTGGGGCATGTGAGAGAGGCAAGATCCCGCTTCTACCGTCTGATCGATTACGGGGAGAGACACCTGGAGGATCAGGTGAAGATCGAATACTTCGCCGTATCCCTGCCGGAGTTCCTGATTTTTGACGATGATTATACGCTCAGAAACCGCGCCCACTGCTATTACCTGATGGCGCTTGGAAACATCGGCCTGGGCAACAGCGAAAAGGCGGCGGAATTTTTGAAGGAAGCGGTGGATATTGAGCCTTCGCATATGATGTGCAGGATTTATTGGGATAACCTGATATCCCAATAAATCCCCGGTTTATTGGGATAACTTGGCATCCCAATAAATCCCCGGTTTATTGGGATAACCTGATATCCCAATAAATCCCCGGTTTACCGGGATAACCTGGCAGCCATGTAAATTGTGATCTGCAGGGATGTCTCCGTGGAGGGAAATCCGGCAAAATAAGTTCAGAAGGGAAACGATTGGGAGACAGGCCGGAGGGACTGTTTCTCAATCGTTCCTGTGCCATTCAGACATTCTAAGGGGGAAAGAGAAAATGGGAGTAATTGTAAGAGAGGACAGGCTGTTTCTTCTGAATACCAGAAACACCAGCTACGCGTTTTTCCGGGATGACGACGGCATTCTGGTGCAGCTCTACTGGGGGAAAAAGATCGAAAGGCCGGAGGATTATGACACCGAAACCATGGTCTGGGAGCAGGGCTACCATCCCGCCGTGGATAAGAAGAGAGAGGAATGCACCTCCTTCGGCATGATGCGCTATAAGGAAACCTCCATGAAGTTCGTATTTTCAGACGGAGTACGGGATTTCCGCTATCGCATGAAGGAGTACCGGGCGGAGGGAAACCGGCTGGATCTCGTGCTGGAAGACGTGTATTATCCGCTGCAGGTGACGCTTCATTATGCGGTGCATGAGGAAGAAGACATTCTGGAAAAGTGGAGGGAAGTAAAAAATACGGGGACGGAGACGGTTCAGATCGAACGCTTTTTTTCCGGAGAATATACGCTGCCGGGAAGCGGATACCGGAGCATCAACAACAACGGCACCTGGGCGGATGAATTCAAGGGCTGCGAAGATACCCTGTGCGCGGGGAAAAAGGTATATGAGAGCCTGAGAGGGGCCACAGCCCATGTGGCTACCCCGGCGTTTATCATCCATAAGGACGCGGATGAGACGCAGGGAGAGGTCTGGTTCGGGGCGCTTGCCTGGTCCGGCAATTTCAAGGTGGTGGCGGAGCAGACGCCTTACGACTACCTGAACATCCAGATCGGGATCAGCGACACGGATTTCCTCTGGAATCTGAAAGGCGGAGAAACCTTTGCCTCGCCCCGGGTATATGCGGGCTACAGCGACGCGGGCCTGGGAAAAATGTCCAACATCCTGCACCGTTTTGCAAAGGAGCGCGTGATGCCTCCTGCGTCCGCGGACCGGCCGCTGCGCGTGCTCTATAATTCCTGGGAGGCTACCACCTTCGACGTGACCTGCGAGGGCCAGATGGCGCTTGCTAAGAAGGCGGCGCAGGCGGGCGCCGAGCTGTTTGTGGTGGATGACGGCTGGTTCGGGCAGAGAAGCTCGGACCATCTGGGACTTGGGGACTGGTATGTGAATCCGGAGAAGTTCCCGGAGGGACTGAAGCCGTTAATTGACTGCGTCAAGGGACTGGGCATGGACTTCGGCATCTGGATCGAGCCGGAGATGGTCAATGAAAACAGCGATCTGTACCGCGCCCATCCCGACTGGATCTACCGTTACGCGACCCGTCCCGTGCTGGAGGGCAGGTATCAGTATATGCTGGATCTGACCAATCCGGAGGTCATCCGTTTTATCACTGATTTCATCGATGGGCTGCTCACGGAAAATGACATCTCCTACATCAAATGGGATATGAACCGGGCGCTTGGCGAATGCGCCAGCGCGTACCGGGATCAGGAAGAGTTCCGCAGCATCTGGTACCGCCATGTGGAAGGCTTTTACAGCATCATTGAGGAGCTGAGGAAGAGACATCCCCGGGTGGAATTCGAAGCCTGCGCGTCCGGCGGCGGAAGAGTGGACTTCGGCTGCCTGTCCCGGTTCGACGAATTCTGGACCAGCGACAATACGGATCCCCTGGACCGCCTGTCGATCCAGGAAACCTACAGCCTGCTGTATCCGCCCAAATATATGCGCGCGTGGATCACGGACGCGGCGGACAGCGCGGACAGACGGGTGCCGCTTTCCTTCAAGTCCCGCTGTGCGATGTGCGGTTCCCTCGGAATCGGCATGGATCTGAACAAGATCAGCGAGGAACATCTGGAAGAGCTGGCCGGTTATGTGGAGGAATACAAAAAGATCCGTCCCATCGTTCAGTTCGGCCGCCTGTCCCGGCTGCAGTCCGGCAGAAAGGACGACCTGTATGCGGTGGAATACGACAAAGACGGGGACGCGGTGCTGTTCGTCTTCCTGCAGCTGAGGCCCAGAGGAAAGTACGAATATACGGTGAAACTGAAGAACCTGGAGGAAGCCGCCGTTTATGCGGTGACCGTGGATGGAAGGACGATGGAAAAGAGCGGCTCTTATCTGATGCATCATGGACTGGTGCTGAATCTGCGGGCGGACTTTTCCAGTAAGTGCATTACGCTGAAGAAGCAGTGAGTATTTTGCGGGCGGAGCCTCAGGCTTCGCCCGTATTGTATTCCACGCCACAGCTCTGCCGCGCAAATAATCTAAACAGATCCGCAATCCGGAGGAATGCGCCGGATATGAAAAAGTGCTATAATCATCATAAAAATCTGCAATTTCGGTAAAAGGAAACTGTGCCTGATGAAATATTTCCCAGTCAGGCTTCAGAATGCTTCGGCATGGAGGTTAAGGATGGCCGCATATCTATTTGTACATTTCACGGGAACGGAAAGCTCCCCGCTGCATGAACAGGTATATTTTTCCGTTTCCACGGACGGGAAGCGCTGGGAGCTTCTGAACGAAGGGAAGCCAGTGCTGGTCAGCGATGTGGGAGAGCGGGGAGTGAGGGATCCGTTCATCCTGCGATCTCCGGAAGAGCAGAAGTTTTTCATCATCGGGACGGATCTTTCCATCTGCCGCCGGATGCAGACGCAGGAGGAGAAAACTGCGTGGGCGCAGTGTACGAATGCGCGGCCGGAGAATCCCAATCCGGGGAGCAGCAGCATGGTGGTATGGGAGTCGGAGGATCTGGTTTCTTGGAGCGGGCCGCGGCTGGTGAAGGCGGCTCCAGAGGGAGCGGGCTGTTTCTGGGCGCCCAAGGGAATCTGGGACAGGGAAAAAGGCGCCTTTCTGGTGGCCGGAGCCTGCAAGATGCCGGAGGATGACTATGGCTGGCTCAGGCTGTACAGGTCCTATACCAGAGATTTCCGGACGTTTACCCCTGCGGAGCTGTATGTGGATCTGTCCCTGCATATCGAAGCGGGGCGGGAGAAAAAGCACATATTTGACTGCGCCTTTGCAGAGGAGGACGGCAGATATTACCGGATCTTCAAGACGGACCGGATTGAGATGGAGCAGGCGCCCGGTCTGGACGGCCCCTGGATGCCGGTGGAAACGAAGCTTCCCGGGATCGCGCCGAACCATGAGGGACCGGCCGTCTGCAGAAAAAATGAAAAGGAAGGGTGGCTTCTCATGCTGGACAACCTGACGACACGGGGCGGATATCAGGCCTTTGAGGCAGACCGGCTGGCCGGGGGCGGCTTCCGGGCGCTGAAGGAGCTTTCCTTCCCGGAGGGAATCAAATACCGCCATGGTTCCCTGCTTGCGGTTACGCAAAAGGAGTATGAGAGACTGAAAGAAAGGTATTCCGGTTGAACAGATGAGGAAACTGAATCGGGTAAAAACAAAGCAGCTTGCGGTGTTCCTTCTGATTCTGCTGATTTTGTCCCTTTTTGCGGGAATCATTTTCTATCTGGTAAGAAGGCTGGCTGTCAGCATGATCTACAGGCAGATGGAGACCCAGGCGGAATATTATGTAAATGATGTGGACGCTCAGATCGGAGAAATCATCCGCCAGCAGTCCGAGCTGCTGGTGGACAGGCAGATGGTTTTTCTGGTGGACGAGAGCCTTTTGAGCGAATACGAGAAGCGGAATACGCTTCTGTCCATTCAGGAGAAGCTGTTCATTTTCATATCCTCCAATCAGCTGATCCGGAACGCGGTGATCTATATTCCGAGCAGCAACCGGGTAATCACGCAGGAGGAGCTGAGGGAGCTGGACGGGATATATCGGGAAAGGCTGGAGGAGTACGGTGGACAGGCCGGGCGGATGCTGCTGATAGACGGGGAGCTGCACTACTTTCTGACGGAAAATTCCGTGTCGGATACGATTACCCCCTATTTTTTCCTTCAGATTGTGCTGGATAACGATCAAATGGTCAGCCAGATGAATCAGTTTTCCATTCCGGGAGGCGGCGTCTGCTGGTACAATGAGCAGAACGGCTGGTTCCTTGAGGATACGGTGGGGAGCGGAATGGGGAAGCGGATTCTGGATTCCGCCGGGAACGGGGAAGGCATTGAACACATCCGGCTGGACGGGACCGATTATCTGGTCAGCCGGAAGGCTTCCGGCTATCTGGGGACGTTGGTACAGTATTGTTCAGAGGATGCGATCATGGGACAGATCGACCGCTATACGGTCATTTTTTACTGCTTCATCCTTCTGACGCTGGGGTTTGCGGTCCTGTTTTCCGGGTATACGGAACGTCTGGTGAACCGGCCCCTTCAGAAGCTGTATGAAGCGTTCCGGAGCCTGGGAAAGGGAGACCTGTCGATCCGGATCACCCATTCCTCCGGAGACGAATTTGAATATATCTATGAAAATTTCAACCATACGGTGGAGGAGCTGGATCAGATGATCCAGGAGGTCTATGTGCAGAAAAATCTGACGGCTCAGGCGGAGCTGAAGCAGCTGCAGGCGCAGATCAGCCCTCATTTTCTCTATAACAGCTTTTTCCTGTTCAGCGGAAGGGTCAGAAGAGGAGATTATGAGGGAGCGGAGGCCCTTGCCGATTATCTGGGCACCTATTTCCGTTACCTTGCCAGAAACTCTTCGGATATTGTGAGCCTGTCCGACGAGATGCTCCATGCGGAATCCTATGCGAGAATTCAGGAATCCCGTTTTTCCGCGCGGATGAAGCTGATCTGGGAAAAGCTGCCGGAGGAGGCGGAGAAGATTCCGGTTCCCCGGCTGATCGTGCAGCCCATCCTGGAAAATGCGTTCAAGCATGGGCTGGAGGACCGGGAGGAGGACGGCATTCTGCGGGTGAGCTGCAGGATGAATCAGAACCGGGTGGAAATCTGTGTGGAGGACAATGGCGGGGCTTCCGAAGAAACGGCAGAGGCCATGCGGAGCATGCTGGCGGACGATTATCAGGGAGAGGTGACCGGGCTGATCAATGTACACAGACGGCTGAAGGGATATTTTAAGCAGAAGGGCGGTCTTTTTATCTCCAGAGGAGAGCTGGGAGGCATTCTGGTGAAAATGGTGCTGCCTGCGGAAGGAGGAAAAGAGCATGCTTCGACTTCTGATTGTGGATGATGAGGCGGAAAGCCTTGCCTGGCTGAAGGAAATGTTTGAGGCAGAGACCTCGGAGGAGATGCTCCTTTATACGGCATCCTCCGGCAGGAAGGCGCTGGAGGTGCTCAACAGCGTCAAATGCGACGTGGTGCTGACGGATATCAAAATGCCGGGAATGGACGGGATGGAGCTTTACCGGCATGTAAAGGAGAACTGGCCGAGGGCGCGCGTGGTTTTTCTGACCGGCTACAGCACCCATGAGCTTCTGTATCAGGCGGTTCAGGACAGGGAGATCCGGTATCTGTTGAAAACGGAGACGCCGGAAAAGATCGTATCCACCGCGCTGGAAGCCTATCATGAGCTCATGGAGCAGCAGGAACAGCTTTTACAGCAGGAAAGAAAGGACGCACTTTTGCAGAAGGCGCAGTACTGGATGCAGAAGGAGTTCATGGAGCGGCTGATTTACGACGTGCCGGGAGAGGAGCCGTTGAAGGAACGGATGGAGGAACTGGGGCTTTCCTTTCAGGAGAGCCGGCCGGCGGCGGTTTTTCTGGGAAGAGCGGATACCAGAAAGGAACTTCCCACCCTAGATCAGCAGGAGCGGATTCTTCTTTCCGTTCGGGAGAACCTGCCGGGTACGGTCCGGACGGCGGTTTATTTTCTGGAGTCCCGGTTTGTCTTCGGTCTGATTCAGCCGAAGCTTGTGGATGAGGGGACGGACTGGAAGCGGGTTCTGCGGACCTGCGAGGAGGCTCTGGAGGACGTGCAGGAAATCTGCACGGACCGGATGGGGATCAGCGCGGCCTTCGCGGTGTATCAGGAGCCGGTGGGCCTGGAACGGCTGGGGCAGACTTACCATGCGCTGAAAAACGGTCTGATGACCGTTCTGACCGGGGAGGATGCGGGAATTCTTGCGATCGGCGGAGCGAAAAAGCCGGAGACCGAAACGGATGGAAGGACGGGACTGGTAAAGCTTCCCATGCTGGAAGCCTATCTGGAGCAGGGAAATTATGAGGCCTTCCGGGAGGTGCTGCAGGAAATCAGCATGCCCCTTCTTACGGTGAGGAGCATGCATGACATCCGGGCGCTGGAGCTGTATTACAACATTTCCATGATTTATCTGAAGTATATCAACGCTAACGGCTGGCAGGAGAAGCTGCCTTTTTACATCGCTCTCTATCCGCTGACAAGGGCGGATGATTTCGCGGACTGGAATGAGGCGGTGGAATATCTGTTTAAGCTGGCAGAAGCGGTTTTCCGGCTCATGCGGGAAGCGGACAGCGATCATAGGGATCAGGCGATCCTGCGGGTGGAGCAGTATATCCGCACCCATCTGAAGGAGGATCTGAGCCTGCCGGTGCTGGCGGACGTCGGCGGCTTCAACGCTTCGTATCTGTCCCGGACGTTCAAGCGGCGGTATCACTGCAATCTGTACGACTATATCACCAGAGAGCGGCTCAGCCTTGCGAAGGAGCTTCTGGTGCGGACCGGTGAAAAGATTTATCAGATCGGCGAGGAGGCGGGCTATCATACGGCGAGTTCCTTCAACCGCGCCTTTTTGAAAAGCGAAGGGATGACCCCGGCCGAATACAGGCAGCGTTATCAGACGGAGAAACAGAACGTTTCCTCAGGGAGAAATGGAGATTAGGATGAGAAAAATCAGATGGTGCCGTGCGGCCGCTCTGCTTCTTTCCGCGGCGCTTATTCTTCCGGCATGCATGTCTTCCGGAAGGCTTTCGGAACGGGAAAGCGCTGCCCCGGAGGAAACGGAAGCGGAGAGTGCGGCGGAAACGGAAGAAGCGGCCGCCAGGGAGGACTGGAAGGAAGAAAAAATTGACCAGATGGCGCAGCTTCTGCGGGAGGATCTGTTTTACTACGGCTTTGATGAGCCCGTTACGCTGAAGGTGGGCTACAGCTATGATTCCGTGCTGAGATGGGCGCAGGGAGAAGGGCCGACGGACAATGTGTGGACCCGCCTGTATGAGAAGCTGGGAATAGAGGCGGATGTGCTGTTCAACGTGGATGCCACCCAGCTGGACACCAGGCTGGCGACAGCCATGGCTGCGGATAATTATCCGGATATCCTGTGCGGAAGCATCACGGATATGGTGCAGTATGCGAGAGAGGGAAAGATCGCCGATATCACGGAGGTTTTTGAGGAGTACGCATCGGATGAGCTGAAGGAGTATCTAAATTACGGAGGGATCGACGTGCTGGATTCCTGCATGCTGGACGGAAGGCTGTACGGCCTGGCTCAGGCCTGCGAATCCCAGATCGAGGGAATGATGATGTTTGTCCGGCAGGACTGGCTGGACCGTCTGGGACTTTCCATGCCGGAGACCATGGAGGAGCTGAAGGCGGTGGCGAAGGCCTTCACGGAGGAGGATCCGGATGGAAATGGGGTGGACGATACCTACGGGCTGGTTCTGAACGGAAAGGACGGATTTACCTTCTGGTCCGGCGTTCAGGCCTTCTTTGAGGGGTATGGAGCCGCTCCCGGCTACTGGAGCGATAATTTCACCTTTATTGAAAAGGACGGAGAGGTACTGTGGGGAGGCGCCCTGGCAGAGGAGATGAAGGCCGGTCTTTCGGACCTGCAGGAGATGTATGAAAATGGCTGGCTCACCAGAGAATTCGGAACGATGGGATATGAACAGGTCATCGCGGAATTCACCTCCGGAAGGTGCGGCATTTTCTTCGCTCCCCGGTGGGGAGTGATGTCCCGCTATGTGCCTCTTTTGAAAAGCGACATCAACGCGGAGGTTTCGGCTGCCATGATCCCGGACGGCATGGGAGAGGGCTCTTCCATGGCCTATGTGCCGATGACGACGACGAACGTGTGGATGGTGAGCAGTCAGTGCGAGCATCCGGAGGCGCTGGTCAAGCTGATGAATCTGTCCGTCCGCCTCATAGCCGATTATGAGAGCGAGGAGGAACGCCAGATGTTCGTCAGTGACGTGGACGGTTTTTCCGGCTGGAAGGCGGCGTGGATCTCCTTCCAGAAGCCGGGCAGCCTTGTGGATTCCATCGTCAGGGTGAGGGAGGCCTGTGAGACAGGCGTTATTTCGGAAGAGATGACGGAGGAAAATGTGAGGGAGTACCAGCAGCTTTTACAGTTCCTGGAAGCGAAGGAAAATGGAACGCTGGCCGGACTTCTGGAAGAGGGGGATCCGGATATCACGGCCGGAGCCGCTGCCGCCGCCTACTATCCGGGAGAATCCGGCGGAAAGGTGATGCTGGAGCAGCTGGAGGAAGGCCGGATCGTGTATTCCGCCTATAATACCACGCCGACGGAACGGATGGCGTCCTGCTATTCCGTCCTGAACAAGCTGGCCTTTGAGACCATCATCCGGATCATCTGCGGAGAGGACGTGGAAAGCTATGACGCCTTTCTGGAATCCTGGATGAGGCTTGGCGGAGCGGAGGCAACGGAGCAGGCGCAGGAATGGTATGAAGAGAATGTGAATGAAAAATAGAGGAAGGACAGGAAGGAGGCCGTTTCCCGGAAGGGAGGCGGCCTTCTTCTGTTGCGGGAAGGAAAGAGAACCGAGAGCTGACGGAGTCCTGTCAAACAGGTAAAAAAAAGAAAACAAAGTAAAAATAAGTAAATGGAAAAGCAAACCATGAATCCATAAAATAAATAACAGAAAAACAAACTATTCCGGAATAAAGAGAGAGGCCGGCATGGACCTTTGGTTCGCGCCGAAGAAAGGCTTCCGCCATACGGCGGCGGGGAAAGAGGTAGAAATGAAAAGGAAAGGTCGAAAGGGTTTTTTGAAAAAGCTGTTTAAGTATCGGGTTTTTCTGCTGATGCTGCTGCCATCGTTCATCTACATGCTGGTTTTCCATTATTATCCGATGACGGGCGTTGTGATGGCGTTTAAGAAGTACAGCTATGCGGGCGGAATCTGGGGAAGCCCATGGAACGGGCTGGAAAATTTCCGGTTCTTCTTTCTGTCCGGACAGGCCGGTACGGTAATCAGAAACACAGTGCTGTACAATATCATGTTCATTTTTGTGGGAACGGCATTTCAGATCGCCGTGGCTGTGTTCCTGACGGAAATTCATAATAAGAAATTCCGGAAGGTGAGCCAGTCCATGATGTTTCTGCCCTATTTCATTTCCTGGGTTATTGTGGGCGTCATGGCATTCAACATTTTCAGCTCGGATTACGGCATTCTGAACCGGCTGATCGTGGCACTGGGCGGAGAAAAGTTTCCGTTCTACACAACTCCCCAGGTATGGCCCTTCATCATCCTGTTCTTCAACATCTGGAAGGGAGTCGGCTACGGATCGGTCATGTACCTGGCGGCAATCATGGGGGTGGATACTTCCATTTATGAAGCGGCGGCCATCGATGGAGCGAACGTGTTCCAGAGAATCTTCAAGGTGACGATCCCGTCCATCATGCCTACGATCATCATCCTGTTCCTGATGAGCATCGGCGGCATCTTCAAGGGCAACTTTGATATGTTCTATAACCTGGTCGGAACGAACGGGCTGTTATACAACTATACGGATGTAATCGATACACTGGCCTTCCGCGCATTGATCTCCAGCAATGATTTCGGAATGTCTGCGGCGATCGGTCTGTTCCAGTCAGTGCTCTGCTTCGTCACGGTGCTGGCGGCCAACAAGCTGGTGAGTCTGTATGACAAGGATTACACGCTGTTTTAGGAGGATGGAGAATGAGTGCGAAAAATCATTTGGGAAAAGTAAAACCGGGTAAGGATGTGATCGCGTTAAATATCATCGCCTACACCTTCTGTACCCTGATGGCGCTGGTGTGCCTGGTTCCGTTCATCATGGTGCTGTCCGGCTCGTTCTCTTCGGAGACGGCGGTAACGGCCAACGGCTTCTCTCTCCTGCCGCAGGATTTTTCCCTGGAAGCCTATAAGACGGTGTTCCGGGATCCGATGACGGTGGTGAGGGCCTATGCGACCACGATCATCCTGACGATTGTGGGAACCGTTCTTGGTCTGCTTCTGCAGACGATGACGGCGTATGTGCTGTCAAGAAAGGACTTTGAGTGGAGAAACTTTTTCTCCTTCTTCTACTACTTTACCACGCTGTTTTCCGGCGGACTGGTACCCACCTATATTCTGTATACCCAGACGCTGGATCTGCAGGACAGCTACCTGGCCCTGCTTCTGCCGCTGCTGTTTTCGGTTTATAACCTGCTGATCATGAAGAGCTATATTTCAGCGATTCCGGACTCCCTGATCGATGCGGCAAAGATTGACGGTTGCGGAGAGGTGAGGACCCTTTTCCAGGTCATCATGCCTCTGATCAAGCCGGCTCTGGCGACGGTGGGCCTGTTCATCGCGCTGGCCTACTGGAACGACTGGTATAACGCGATGCTGTACATCAAATCGGATACCAAATATCCGCTGCAGTATTTCCTGTATCAGCAGGTAAACAACATAGAGGCATACAAAAGACTTCTTGCCAGCAACCTGGTATCGGCGGATGTGGTCAGCTCCATGTCTCTGCCGACGCAGACTCTGAAGATGGCCCTGACCATTGTTGTAACGGGACCGATCATCCTGGCCTTCCCGTTTGTGCAGAGATATTTTGTACAGGGCATTACGATCGGAGCGGTAAAGGGTTAAAAGAGGTAATGACCGTTTTTAACGGATAAGGAACATTACAAAAAGTATAAGGAGGTAATCATGAAAAAGGGATTGAAAAAAGTCCTGGCGATTCTGCTGGGCACGGTTATGACTGCCAGCCTCTTTGCAGGCTGCGGATCTTCCGGAACGGGAAACTCTTCTGCGGGAACAACGGAGGCGGCCGCGGAAGCTTCCGGGGACGCTTCCACAGAAGCCGCCGGAACGGAAAGCGCCGGAGACGGGGAGCAGGCTGCGGCTTCGGATATCGACATTTCCGAGCATGTGGATCTGAAAATGTATCTGGTGGGAGACAAGCCGGAGGGATTTGACGATGTATACGCGAAGGTGAATGAGATTCTGGAAGAAAAGCTGAACTGCTCCATTTCCGTGGACTGGCTGTCCTGGGCGGAGCATGACACCAAATATTCCCTTCTGTTCTCTTCGGGAGAGGACTTCGACCTGATCTTTACAGCATCCAGCTGGTGCCATTTTGAACAGACGGTAGCCCTTGGCGGCTTTAAGGCGCTGGATCAGGAATTCATTCAGACTTATGCGCCGGGCGTGTGGGAAATGCTGCCTGAAGTGGCATGGACTCAGGCCGCTGTCAATGGTTCCATCTATATGGTGCCTGCCAACTATGTGGAGGTAACGCCGGACGTTCTCGCGATCCGCGGCGATCTGATCGAGGAATACGGCTATGAGGATATTGCAAGCTGGGATGATCTGATTTCCTTCTACAGAGACTGCGCGGCCAATGGAATATACGGAAACGCGGTTGGAGCGGCAAGCATTTACTGGCTGTGGTTCCAGCAGATGGGGTATAATGTGGTCGGCGGAGCGCCCAGCAATGGCGAGCTGGTTCTCTACAATACCCAGGATCCGGATGATGTGAGTCTGCAGTATATCCTTGACTGGGATGCCTTCTCCGAGTTCTGTCACCTGATGAAGGAGCTGGCAGACGCGGGATGCTGGCCCTCTGATGTACTCAGTTCCACCCATGACAGACAGGACGGTCTGCTGAACGGCACCGGCGCCAGCATGGTATGGAATCCCGGTTCCTGCCAGACCTATGCAAACCAGGCAAATGCGGAGCATCCCGATTGGAATGTGAATATTTACAACATCATGCCCGATATCAAGTACGGTTCCACCAAGTACATCAACGGCGGACTGGCAATCAACATCAACAGCAAGAATCCGGAAAGAGCCATGATGGTTCTCAATGAGTTCGCCACCAATCAGGATCTTCAGGATCTGACCCAGCTCGGAATTGAAGGCGTGAACTGGGAGCCGGTGGGCGAGGATCAGTATCAGGTGATCGAGGGCGCTGCCTATACCACCAGCAATAACTGGGGCTGGAGAAACCAGGATCTGATGAGAACGGAATATCAGGAGAATCCGACGGCTGTGGACACCAAGGTTACGGAGCTGAATGAGTATCTTCTTGCCAATGTGAGAGAGGAGCATATCCTGGATGGCCTCAGCTTTGACTCCACGCCGGTGAGCACCCAGTTTGCGGCTGTGGAAGCGGCGATGGGAACCTACTTCGATCCGCTGGTGAACGGTCTGGTGGACGATGTGGACGCTTCTCTGGAGCAGTTCCGTTCCGCGATGGAAGCGGCAGGAATTCAGGATATTCTGGATGAAATGCAGTCTCAGGTGGATGCGCTGGTCGCTTCCAACGGCTGACATGGAAAGCTGACAACTGACAACGAAAAACGGGAATACCCTGTAAGGCCCCAAAACGGGCCGGGAAGGACGGAAGACTCCCGCGGGACGAAATGCCTGCGGGAGCCTTTTCCGACGAGATGTTTTCGGATCAAAGGAGAAAAAAGAGTATGAAAACCATATCCCGCAACCTGGAGCTGAGATTTTTCAGCTCCAATCCCGCAGCGGACGGGGAAACCGATTTTAAGGGGGAAACCTCTATCCTGACCACACAGCAGAGAGTGGATTATCTGAATGCCTATGCGGAGAAGCTGCCGGAGATGTTCGAGGACTTTTCTCTGGAAAGGCCGGTTGTGACTCTCGAAGAGGCCAGAGAACGGCTGAAGCAGATCAAGCCCCAGCCGCGTCCGAAAGTCAGGAAGCGGATTGATCTGGAGGACTGGAAATGGACCGGATACCGGGAAGGGGATGAAGAACGGCAGAAGCCGGATTACGGAACCGGAATCCTGCCTATCCCTCAGCAGGACTGGCGCTGCGCCCTGCAGTGCGGGCTGGATGAGGAAACGTATCGTGACTGCCGCTTCTGCGTGGGAGAAGCAGCAGTGGCGGGTTTTGACGGGGACGGGAAGCCCTACTATATTTCAAAGGGAAAGCGGTATCCCGTTGAACTGCGGGAAAAGGCGCGCAGCCTGAAGCTGGAGGTGGATTTTGTAAGCGGACGCTTCAACCTGTATCTGAATGAACGGCTTGCGGCCGATTTCGTGGAATTTTCAAAGGAAGGGGAAAAAACAGCCGATTTTCTGCGCGTTCCCATGCGCGGCAGCCGGCCGGCCGTCTCAAATATATGGGGAGTGGAGTATCACAGACTGACGGAAAGCCCGTTTGAACCCTTTTCCATCCATACCTTCCTGGACGATGATTTTACGGAGCCGGTCCGGATGAACGGATGGAACCGGGCAGGATATGACGATTCCGGCTGGAAGGAGGGAAGGCTCCCCATCGTTCACGGCGGAGAGCGGTATGCGGGGCAGGATCTGTATCTGAGAAGAACCTTCCGGGCGGAGGAGGTGCCGGACTGCGCCCTGCTCTATCTGGAAAGCCTGACGCCCGGAGGAGAGGTTTACCTCAATGGCCGGCTTGCGGCGTTTGTGCAGAAGGAATGCTGTCACAGTGTGGATGTGACGGAGTTTCTTCAGCCGGGTGAAAATCTGATTGCCGTCCGTGTATATGCGGATCAGGTGAAGGAACGGGACAAAATGACGCATACCCAGACGGATCTGCATACCGGCTGGTTCGCGGGAAGAATGCATCTGGATCTGCTTCCCGCCATTTATCTGGAGGATGGATTTGCCTGGACGGAGGAGATCCGCAGCACGGACGCCCTTGTCCGGCTTCGGACTTCGGTAAGAGGAATTCGCGGCATGGCTTCGGCGAAGGCCCGTCCCCATGAAATCCGTGCCTCCATCCGCCCCTGGTATCCCCAGGAGGGGGAGACGTGCGCGGAAGCCTCCTGGCAGACCCGGGTGTTTCCCAACATTTCAGAGGAAACGGAAGCGCAGCTGAGCGTTCCGGCCCCGAAGCTCTGGAGCACGGATTCTCCCAATCTGTACCAGATCACAGTGGAGCTTGTGGATCCGGAAGGAAACATCGTGGATGATCTGGTGTTCACCACGGGTATCCGCACGGTCAGCCAGGAGGGAGGGGTGTTCCGAATCAATGGGAAACCGGAGCTTCTGCGGGCGCCGCTTCTGTTCGGGGCCAGACCGCCTCTGGATAAAATCGCCGCGTGGGACCGCTGCCCTCCGGCGGAGTATTATGTGCAGGAAATGCTGATGGTGCGCAGGATGAACGGAAACGGCCTGCGGATGAGCGTCCATGACAGGCGGATCGGCGGCAGCAACGATCCCAGAGTCTGTGAGCTGGCGGATCAGCTGGGCATCATGCTGGTCTGGCAGACGACCACCTGGCTGCGGATCACGTCGGCCACGAATCTGGATCTGCAGGAGCTGGCTGCCTGCATCCGCCAGGTGCGAAACCACTGCTCCATCGTGATCTGGCAGCCCATGAATCATCCCTCCTGGAAGGACTGGGATACGGTCATGCGGGTATACCGTGGTCTTTTGGAAACCATTGGCGCACTGGATCCAAGCAGGCTGATTTCCCCTTCGGCGGACAGCAGGCGCATCCGGCCCAGATGGGACGACGGCCTGACGGATTTTGAAGGAAATGCATGCGATTCCTGCGATCCCGCCTGGACGGCGGAAGGGATCTGCCGGGGCAACATGGATTATATTCTGGGCTATGGAAACGAGTGGAGCGCCCTTCGGGAATGGCCCCATGTGAGACCGGAGCATCTGCCCGCCTATATGGATTCTACGGATTATATTCCCAGCTATCTGGACAGCCCGGAAAGAGCCTATTTCAATTTTGAACACGATGAAATCATCGGACAGCCAAACTGGAAGAACCATCAGGGAAAGCCCACCTATCAGGTGAAAAGCTATGAAAAGGATTATGACGAGGGCTCCATCGGCCGGGAGCTGGGCTTTGAGGAATGGCTGACCAGCCAGGCCTGGCAGGCGCTGGGAGCCTATGAAACCATCTGCAAATGCCGCTGGCTGGATTATGACGGCCTTTGCTGGTGCAACCTCCGCGGCGGCCTCAATACGGGAACCTATCAGAAATCCCTGGTGGATTACGAGGGCCAGCCCAAGCTCGCCTGGTACGCGCATCAGATGGCATTCCAGAACGTGCTCGCCTGTTCCGGAAACGTGGACATGGTCTACGGGCCGGATGACCGTCTTCCCCTGATCGTGATGAATCTGGGAGAGGAGAAAATGGTGGATATCCGGGTACAGCTTTTCTCCCGGGATGGCGGGACGCTTTATGAACGGGAATACAGGAATGTCTGCCTTCCGGAGGGGAGAAGCTGCACCAGCGTGGATGAACTGAAGCTTCCGGAAACAGAAGGGATCTGCAGCATTGTTTATACGGTGCTGGAGAGGGAGGAAGGAGAACAGAAATGATCAGCGCCTACTGTCTGGATTACAACACATGGGTCTGCATTCCGCGCCATGTGAAGGAGGATTTTGCCGAAATGGCAGATATGGGGATAGATACGGTCTGCCTGAGCTTTTCGGAGAACGATATGGCCTATGCGAGAAGAACGTTTGAAATCCTGGTGAGGCTTGCGCATGAAGCGGGACTCCGTGTCTTTGTCATTCCCAGCCGCATTGCGGGACGTTTTGCGGGAGCGCCTCTGATGCCCAGCGTCTGGCTGGCGAAAAATCCCGGGTATCAGGTCCCGGATGAGTGCTGGCTTCCGGCAGGCTGTGTGGAAAGTCCCGGGGTGCGGGAATGGATCAAAGCCTTTATGAAAACGCTGATTACCGATTATGCGCTGGACGGCATCGTATGGGACGAACCGAAGGAACCGACCCGCATCAGCCATCATCCGGATACCATTGCCCGTTTTGGGGAAAATCCCACGGAACAGGATATGGCAACCGGCTTCTGTGAGTTTTTCGAGGATCTGACCGGATACTGTCACGGACTCAACCCGGATCTGATCCAGACCCTGTTCTGCCAGAAAACGGAACCGGAATTTTTCACCCGGATGATTTCCCGGAATCCCCATATTCATTATTTCGGCTATGATGGGAATCTCTGCCGGCAGAGCATATTTAAGGAGGAGCCGCAGGAGGTCAAATACCGGATTGAATCCGCCTGGGAGAGAACGGCAGCAGAGTGTGCGGCCGCCGGAAAAGGAACCTTCGCGCTGGTGGAGAGCATGAACATGCCAAAAAGGGAGCACGAGAGCTTTGAACGGGCCTTTGACGCCTATCTGTCCAACTATCATCCGGACCATCTGTCCGTTTATTACTATGCGCACAACGCGGAGGACCCGGAGGGGCTCCATGCCATCATGAAGCGGATCATGAAAAAGCATTTGCACTGAAAAGAAAAGACACGTATACTACCAGTAGCAGAGAGAAACTGACAAATACAGACTGCATTTTAAGGAGAGGGAAATGAACGAAAACAGAATCATCATCGACAGCGCCGAAAAGGAGACCAGGCTTCTCCCCATGGGCGGAACGGACAGCCAGGGAAATCTCTGGCAGGTGGACAACCTGAGTTTTCTGAAAAACGGGGAACGATTCCTGCCGGTGATGGGAGAATTTCATTTTTCCAGATATGAGCCGGAGGACTGGGAGGAGGAACTTCTGAAAATGAAGGCCGGAGGCGTGAGCATTGTCGCCACCTACGTGTTCTGGATTCACCATGAAGAAAGGAAGGGCGAGTGGGATTTCACCGGATGCCGGAACCTGAGAGGCTTTCTGGAAACCTGTAAAAGAACGGATATGCCCGTGTGGCTGCGCATCGGGCCCTGGGCGCATGGAGAGTGCAGAAACGGAGGCTTCCCGGACTGGCTGGCACAGGATAAAACCATGCAGGTGAGAACCAATGATCCCGCCTATCTGAAGCTGGTGGAGGCCTTTTATCAGAAGGTGGGAGAGCAGGCGGCAGGAATGATGGGTAAGGATGGAGGCCCCATTATCGGCATCCAGCTGGAAAATGAATACGGTCACTGCGGCGGCCCTTCCGACCGGGAAGAGGGGATGGCGCACATGCGCACCCTGAAAAAGCTGGCTCTGGAAGCAGGCTTTGATGTACCCTACTATACGGCGACGGGCTGGGGAGGCGCCTATGTGGTGGACGGAGAAACCCTTCCCGTTCTGGGCGGCTATGTGGATGCTCCCTGGGCGGAGCATGTGGAACAGATGCCCGCCAGCGCCAATTTCGTCTTTTCCGCCTATAAGCAGGATGAAAACATCGGCTCCGATCTGAAAAGAGAGGACAGCGCAGGATTTACTTTTGATCCTTCCATCAATCCCTATCTGACGGCGGAGCTGGGAGGCGGCCTGCAGGTGACCTCCCACAGACGGACCTGGCCCTCCCCGAAGGATATCGAGGCCCAGTCCATCTGCATGCTGGGAGGCGGAGCCAATCTGCTGGGTTATTACATGTATCACGGGGGCATCAACCCGGACGGAAGATACAGCACCCTTCAGGAATCCAGAGCTACCGGCTACAACAATGATCTTCCGGTGAAGAGCTACGATTTTCAGACCTGCATCCGGGAATCCGGCGAGATCAACGCAAGCTTCGGAAAACTGAAAAAACTGCATCTTTTGCTTCAGGATTTCGGGGAAAGCCTGGCGGGAACGCAGACCTTCTTTGCCGAAAAACAGCCCGGATCCCCGGAGGACCTGCATACCCTGCGCGTGACGGCCAGGGTGAACCCGGAAACCGGAGCGGGTTTTCTGTTTGTGAACAACCATCAGAGACACCGGATGATGGACGCCCATCCGGATGCTTCCGTCTGTCTGCGGTTTCCGGATCATCGGAAGGAGATCGGCCGTCTGAATCTGCCGGAGGGGGCCTGCGGCGTGATCCCCTTTGACTTCCCGTTCGGAGAGGCGGTGCTGGAAGAGACCAACGCCTTTCTGCTGTGCAGGCTGGGAAACAGGATCTTTTTCTACATGCCGGACGGGACTGCCGCCCGGGACAGGGTGGACCCGCAGGGGTCTGTTTTAGAGGAGAATCCTTACTTCGCCTGGAAAAACGGAAAGTCATGCGACGTGGCAGTGCTTTCTGAAGCGGAGGCGGACCGCGCCTTCCGTTTCGGGAACCGTCTGTATGTGACGGAACGGGCGGACGACTGCCTGATCGAAAAGAACGGAAAGCTGTATCTGATCACGAAGGCGGAGGAGACGGTGCTGACGGTCTATGAGGAGGCCGGAGAAGCGAAGCGCCTGACGGTGGAAGCCGTAAACGGCAGGGCGCAGATCAATGCCCGGTTCGATCTTCTGAAGGAAGCCGCCGGCGCACAGGGGAAGACGCTGTATCGGGAGTATGCGGTGCACATGGACATCCCGGGGGGAGCGGGCGCAAAAATGCAGGAGTCCCGGGACTGGCATCAGCTGTATCTGGAAGCGGATTATGCGGGGGACCGGGCAGAGATCTATGTGGATGGCAGGCTGGCGGACGACTGGTTCACCAACGGAGAGAAATGGCATATCGCGCTGAAGCGGTTTGGCTTCCCCTCTGAGCTGACGCTGCGCATTTATTCTACGGACAATCCCATCCCCAATCCTTACGGGAACCGGGTGTATTATGATCTGCCGGTGAAGGAAGGATGTGAGCTTTTCGGAGTCCGGGTGATTCCGGAGTATGAGATCTGCATAAATGTACGTTCATGAGAACGGGACAGCTGCCCGGCAAATTTTCTAAAGAAATGCGCAATTATAAACCTTGACGCCGGAGAAGAGGTATGTAATGATGGCAGCGAGGAACGTCCTGTTTTTTCAGAAAAGGAGGAACCAAAGACTGCCGGGGGCTGTTTTTGGTGACGGCATGCGGCCGTGCGGCCGCGGGAGAGGAGAAAGTATGGAAATCTTACAGGAAATTTCGGAAAATCTGCAGAAGGGGAAAGCCAAGATCGTGAAAACGCTGGTCCAGCAGGCTGTAGACGAGGGGGTTCCGGCAAAGGAGATCCTGGAGAAGGGGCTGCTTTCCGGTATGGATGTGATCGGAGAGAAGTTCAAGAACAACGAGGTGTATGTGCCTGAGGTGCTGGTGGCGGCAAGAGCCATGAATATGGGCGTTTCCGTCCTGAAGCCCCTGCTGGCGGACGCCGGCAGCGTTTCCGCCGGAAAGGTATGTATCGGAACGGTGAAGGGCGATCTGCACGACATCGGAAAGAACCTGGTGAAGATGATGATGGAAGGCAAGGGACTCGAGGTGGTGGATCTGGGAACGGATGTCGCGCCGGAAACCTATGTGGACACCGCCGTCAGCCAGGGCTGCCAGATCATCTGCTGTTCCGCCCTGCTGACCACCACCATGCCGGTGATGGAGGAAGTGGTCAAGGCGGCGGAGAAGGCCGGGATCCGGGATAAGGTGAAGATCATGATCGGAGGCGCTCCGGTCACGGAGGATTTCTGCCGGCAGATCGGCGCGGACAGGTACACGGCGGACGCGGCCAGCGCGGCGGATGCGGCCGTGGAGCTGTGCAGGGCGGCCGGATGATGGAGCTTCTGAGACGGAAGGCGCTTGAGCTGGGCGCTTTCCGGGCGGAGGTGCTGGATGTGAGCCGGGTGAGTCTGGACGCATCCTTCCGCAGCCTCTGCGAATCCAACGCCTGCGGCAATTACGGAAGGAACTATATGTGTCCGCCGGACGCGGGCGGGATCGAAGAGCTGATGGAAGAGATCCGAAGCTATGACCGCCTGATGGTGTATCAGACGGTGGGAGAACTGGAAGACAGCTATGATTTTGAAGGGATGATGGAGGCGGGAAAACGCCACAATGAGCTGGCGCAGAAGCTTCGCGTTTTCGCGCGCGGCCTGTGCGAAGAACGGCCGGGCTGTCCGGAGAGCCCGACAGCTTGCCCGGAGAGCGCGACAGCCTGTCCGGAGGAGCCGGCGGGCGTAAACTTTCTTCATCTGGGAGCCGGCGGCTGCCGGGTCTGTCCTGTCTGCGCGAAGGTGACGGGAGAGCCCTGCCGTCATCCGGATCTGGCGATGCGTTCGCTGGAGACCTACGGAATCAATGTGTCCCTGCTGGCACAGGAAGCGGGCATGCGGTACATAAACGGACAGAATACGGTGACTTATTTCGGTGCGATATTCGCGCGCGGCGGCAGGATACAGGAGTCGGAAAAAACGGCGCTGACGGCGGAAGGAAGCGGCGCGGAAAGAGCGGAAACAAAAGAGAACGGGGAAGAAAACAGATGAGCAAAAATATGAGACAGTGGCTGGAGGATCTGAAGACGGCGCCGGTGAAAAAGGCGCTTCCGATCCTGTCCTTTCCGGCCGTGCAGCTGATGGGAATCACTGTAAAGGAGCTGATCTCCAGCAGCGAAATGCAGGCGGAGGGAATGAAGCGGATCGCGGACCGGGTGGACGCGGCCGCCGCCGTGAGCCTGATGGATCTGTCTGTGGAGGCGGAGTGCTTCGGCTCACAGATCGTATTCAGTGAGGATGAGGTGCCGACGGTAAAAGGAAGCGTGGTGTCGGAGCCGGAAGACGTGGAAGCGCTTGAGATCCCGCAGGTGGGAGCGGGACGGACGGGGATCTGTGTGGAGGCCATCCGAAAGGCAAAGGAACGGATCACGGACAGACCCGTGTTCGCCGGCATGATCGGGCCCTATTCCCTGGCGGGAAGGCTTCTGGATGTGACGGAGATCATGTACTGCTGCTATGACGATCCGGAAATGGTGGAAAGCCTTCTGGATAAGGTGACGGAATTTCTCATCCGCTACGGGAGCGCGTTCCGGGAGGCGGGAGCGGACGGCGTCATGATCGCGGAGCCACTGGCGGGCCTGCTGTCTCCGGCCCTTGCGGCACAGTTTTCCGCGCCTTTTGTGAAGCGGATCGTGCAGGCGCTTCAGAGGGAAGATTTTCTGGTCATTTACCACAATTGCGGGAACTGTACGATCCAGATGATCGACAGCATACTGGACACGGGAGCGGACGCCTATCATTTCGGAAATGCCATCCGCATGTCGGAGATGATGCCCCATATCCCCGCCGGTACGGTGGCGATGGGAAACGTGGATCCTGCGGGACAGTTCCGGAACGGGACGCCGGAAAGCATCCGGGAGGAGACGCTTCGGGTCATGCGGGAGTGCTGCGGATGGCCGAATTTCGTGATCTCTTCGGGCTGCGACATCCCGCCCATGTCCGGATGGGAAAATATCGACGCCTTTTTTGCCGCGGTGAAGGAGTTTTATGACGGCGCCTCCGCGGTCTGAAAGGACGGCACAGATGGGAATGACGAAGATCACGGTGAACGGCGAAAGCCGTCCGGCCCAAACCGGCGTATGCCTGGGAGATATCCTGCGCGGACAGGGGGAGATCGATATGCCCTGCGCGGGAAACGGGCGCTGCGGAAAATGCAGGGTCCGTGTGAGCGGAGAGGTGAGCGGACCGGATGAGACGGAACGCAGGCTCCTTTCCGAAGAGGAGATAAGGAACGGGATCCGCCTGGCCTGCAGGGTCCGCGTCCTGGGGCCGTGCCGGGCGGAGCTTGCGGAACGGAGGGAAGCGGAGATCCTTCTGGACGGCGGTTCCCGGGACCGCGCGGAGGCGGAGAAAAGGAAGGCCGGGGAAAGCGCGGAAATGGACAGGACAAAAAAACGCGGGACGGATCCGTCCCGCCGCGCCCTTTTCCGGCGTTATGGGGCGGCTGTGGATGTGGGGACCACCACGCTGGCCGCTGTTTTATATGGTGAAAACGGAGAGCTGGCCCGTTCGGGGGCGGAAAATCCCCAGACCGCGTTCGGGGCGGATGTGATATCCAGGATCGGAAAGAGCCTTTCCGGGGAGGGAAAGCTCCTTGCCGGTTCCGTGCGGGACGGCATTGGGAAGCTCCTTCTGAAGCTTTCCGGGAAGGCCGGCATACCCGTGCGGGAGCTGGACGCCCTGGTGATCACGGGGAATACCGCCATGCTCTATCTGCTCACGCAGAGAGATCCCGACGCCCTATCCCATGCGCCCTTTGAGGCGGACTGGCTGGGAAACGAGTGGCTTTCGGGAAAGGACCTGGGACTTCCCTGTGAAGAGGCGAAGGTATACCTCCCTCCCTGTATCTCCGCCTTTGTGGGGGCTGATATCACCACGGCGATCCTTGCCTCCGGCCTGTGTAGGAAGGGATCGGGAAGGATGCTTGCGGATATCGGGACCAACGGAGAGATTGCTCTGTGGAAGGACGGAAAGCTGACCTGCTGTTCTACGGCTGCCGGACCGGCCTTTGAAGGAGCCGGGCTGAGCATGGGCATGCGGGGAGAGGAAGGAGCCGTTTCCCACGTCTGCCTGAAAAACGGGCAGATGCATGCCGAGGTGATCGGAAACGCAGCGCCTGCCGGGATCTGCGGGAGCGGAGTGATCGATGCGGTGAGGTGCCTTCTGGAAAGCGGACAGATGGACGAGACAGGATATCTGGAAGACGGAGACGCGGTGATCGCAGGAGACGTGAAGCTGACCCAGCAGGACATCCGCATGGTCCAGCTGGCAAAGAGCGCGGTCTGCGCCGGGATGAAGACCATGCTGCACTGCGCCGGAATGAAAACGGAAGACCTGAAGGAACTGCTGGTGGCGGGCGGGTTCGGAAATTATCTGCGGCTGGACAGCGCCGTGAAGATCGGCCTGATCCTGCCTCTGCCGGAAAACAGGATCACGGTATGCGGCAACGCGGCGCTGCAGGGTGCCTGCCTCCTGCTTCAGGACGAGACATTGCGGGGAGAGGCGGAACGTCTGGCGGCCTGCGCCCATACGGTCAGCCTTGCCGCGGATCCGTATTTTCAGGAATGTTATATGGAAGGAATGCTGTTTGAGGCCTGAGGCCTGCGGGGGCACAGGAGCGGCAGAGCATGAGAGCCGCGGAGCGTAAGGATCGCCGGGCATAAGGACGATCCTGCCGCTCCGGGGGAAGGAGGAAGGATGGAATACCGGATCGATGCGAAGGATCGGGAAATACTGAGAGAACTTGCGAAAAAACAGCTGCAGTATGCCAATGAGGAAAAAAACAGAAAACGCCGGGAGGAATGGTATCTTCATAACGAGCTGAAGGGAGAACGCCCCATGATCCATCTGGAGATGGCGACCTTCGAGCAGGAGATCCTTCCGCAGAGGATGCGCTGCAGCGGAGAATTTGCCAGACAGGTGGAGAAGAAGATCCTCTCCGATTACCTGAATCAGGAGCTGTTTGACGACGACAGAGTGACTCCCGACTATTACGGGATGAACTATGACACATATTTTACCCTGTTCGGTATACAGGTGAAGATCCAGGGATCGAAGGACGGGCAGGGAAACCAGAGCCTTGGCCACCATTTCGTGGAGCAGGTGGGCGACCTGGAGGAGGATTACGAAAAGCTGGGGAAGACGGAATACGGCGTGGATCCTGAGAGCACGGAAGCGAAAAAAACGGCGGTGGAGGAAGCCATCGGAGATATCCTTCCCGTAAGGCTGGAGGGAGGCTGCCTCTACAGCGTTCCGACTCAGATGGTGGTGCACTTCATGAGCATGGAAAACATGATGTTCAACATGTACGACTATCCGGAGCTGTTCAAGGAAATGATGGACCGCATCGCGGACGACACCCTGGCCTA
>CALWGL010000008.1 GCA_944380025.1 uncultured Lachnospiraceae bacterium | reverse complement strand
ATCGAGGGGCTGGTGGAGGCCATTCCGGTTTTCCAGGAAAAGGAGAGGGAAGAAAAAATACTGTCCTTTTACAGCGACCTGATGCTGAATTACAATTATTTCTGGAAATGCTGCGCGCCGAAAGGGTATATGAGGGCGAGGACGGCAAGCGAGATCGTTTACTGTATCTACCGGCTGATCCTGCAGGAAAACCGGGTCCTTTTTCCCTGCAACAGGAGGCTGGAGGAGACGGTAGCCGCGCTGGAGAACAGGCCGCAGGACATTGTGGAGCTGTGCCGCCGCTTTTGTGAGACGATGGAGGACGAACTTGCGGACAGGATCATGGAAAGCTATCGTTCCTGGACCTCCCTTGACCACAACAGGGAACCTGCCGTTTACCAGTCCCGTTACTGTATGGATTTTGAGAAATGGTGGCTGTATCCGAGGCCGCTGATCGCGGAATGGTAATTGCGGAAATAATAGGAGGAAGGGGAAACGGATGCGTTCCATTTCCCCAGGTAATGAAAAAGAGTATCCATCTATGTTGAAAAGCCCGTCGGCTTCTATGGTTGCTATGTTACAGGAAAAATGTGACTATTTTATGGAGCGTCCATAAAAAAAGTGTAAAGGAAAAAGAAAAAAGGTTTGAAAAATGGGAACCAGAAGCTATCTCTGCATTGATCTGAAATCCTTCTATGCTTCGGTGGAATGCGTGGAGCGCTGCCTGGACGCGCTGACCACGAATCTGGTGGTGGCGGATCCGGAACGGGGAGAAGGGACGATCTGTCTGGCGGTCTCGCCTTCCCTGAAGGCGATGGGGGTGAAGAACCGCTGCCGGGTCTTTGAGATCCCGAAGCAGATCCCCTATATCATGGCGCCGCCGCGGATGAAGCTGTATATTGAATATTCCGCCAATATCTACGCCATTTATCTGAGATATGTGGCGAAGGAGGATATCCATGTCTATTCCATCGACGAAGCCTTTCTGGATGTGACGGAGTATCTGGGCCTGTATGGAATGACCGCCAGGCAGCTTGCCGTAACGATCATGGAGGATGTGAGGCGGGAGACGGGGATAACGGCCACGGCGGGAATCGGAACGAATCTGTATCTGGCGAAGGTGGCGCTGGACATTACGGCCAAGCACGCGGAGGATCATATCGGTTTTCTGACGGAAGAGCTGTACCGGAAGACCCTGTGGGAGCATCGGCCGCTGACGGATTTCTGGCGGATCGGACGCGGCACGGTGAACCGTCTGGGAAGCCTTGGGCTTCTGACCATGAAGGATGTGGCGCAGGCGGACGAGGACATGCTTTATAAGATGTTCGGCGTGGACGCGGAGCTTCTGATCGATCACGCCTGGGGACGGGAGAGCGTGACCATGGCGGACATCAAGGCATACCGCCCGGAAAGCAGCTCCATTTCCAGCGGTCAGGTGCTGGCGCGGGATTACAGCCACGAGGAATGTCTCCTGGTGGTGAAGGAAATGACGGACGCGCTCTGCCTGGAGCTGGCGGACCGGGGGCTTGTCACGGAGTCCGTGACCCTTTCCCTGGGCTTTTCCAACGCCCTGAAGCTGGGACATGTGCACGGGACGGCGTCGCTTCCGGAAGCGGCGAATACCTACCGTGCCATCGTCCCCCATGTCTGTGAGGTATATGAGCGGATCGCGGATCCGGCGCTTCCCATCCGCCGCCTGAGCCTGACGGCCAATCATGTGACGCAGGAAGCTTACGTGCAGTACAGCCTGTTTTCGGACAGGGAGGAGACGGAGCGGGACAGACGTGCGCAGAAAGCCGCGCTGGAGATCAAGAGAAAATTCGGGAAAAACGCCATCCTGCGCGGCATGGATCTGCAGGAAGCGGGAACCGCGAGAGAGCGCAACAGTCAGATCGGCGGGCATAAGAGCGGGGAATTCGGCGAGGAGCTGGCCGGGGATATGGCAGAGCGGGAACCGGAAACGGCCGGTGAAACGAGGAAGGGGGAGGCAGGAAGTGGAAAAAAGAAAAGCGGGAAAACCAGGCAGGATCAGGCCCAAAATGGACCGCTCTGACCGGGCGAAGCAGTTCATGCCCTTCGACGCGCTGAAGGGATTTCAGGAGGCGCTTCGGGAAAAGGAGCGGATATGCGTTCCGAAGAGGAGCCTGTCGGAGGAGGAGCGCGCAAAGCTGGACCGGGAGCTTGCCCGGATCGGAAAAATGGACATGGTGGAGGCGGAGTATTTTCAGGACGGGGAATATGTCTGCGTGAGGGGCATGGTCGCCGCGGTCAGCCGGCAGGAAGGCTGGCTGCGGATCGTGAACACGCAGATCCGGTTTGAGGATATCGTGCGGCTCACACCACTTCCGAACCAAACGGCATGAGCGCCAGCTTCGCGATCTTAAAATGCTGCAGCCCGAAGGGGATGCCGACGATGGTGACGCACAGAAGACAGCCCATAACCGCCGATTCGATGGCAAGCGGCAGCCCGGAAACCAGGATCCATACGATATTCAGAATCAGGGAACCGGCGCCGCCGCCGTAACGGATCTCCTTCCCAAAGGGGAAAAAGCAGAGCGAAGCGAATTTAAAGCACTGCAGGCCCACCGGAATGCCGATGATGGTGATACACCAGAGCACACCGGCCAGACACCAGCTCAGCCCGCTGATGCATCCGCCGAAAAGAAACCACAAAAGATTACCGAGACATCCCATAAGAACCTCCCTTCCGGAGCGTGACGATTTTTTGCTTTTTTCAGCCTACCATATTTCGGCCGGACAGTCCAGAAAAAGCCTGCGGATATTTGCAAAACCCGGGTTCGTCCCTTATAATGAGGGTAACTGCGGGAGGGGAAGAAAGCGGGTCCTGTCCGGCTCATCCGGCGGAGAAAACGGTCGTGTCCGGCAGCAGGCAGGCCCGGAAATGCTAAAGTTTTTCAGGGAGCAGAAAGGAAGGAAAAATATGGGATTGATAAAAGCGGCTTTTGGCGCGGCGTCATCGGTGCTCGGCGATCAGTGGGAGGAATATTTTTACTGCGACAGTCTGCCGCAGGAGGTTCTGGCGGTAAAAGGCCGGAAACGAACGTCCAGAAGAGGCGCCAACCGGAAAGGAACGGAGAATGTCATTTCCAACGGCTCCGTCATCGCGGTCAACGAGGGGCAGTGCATGATGATCGTGGATCAGGGAAAGGTCGTGGAGGTCTGTGCCGAACCGGGCGAATATGTGTATGATATGTCCTCGGAGCCGTCCATTTTCTATGGGGATCTGGGGGAAAATATCCAGAAATCCTTTGAACTGTTCGGCATCCGCTTTGCTTTTGGCGGGGAGGCGCCGAAGGATCAGCGGGTATACTATTTTAATACGAAGGAAATCATGGGAAATAAATACGGCACGGCCAATCCGGTGCCCTTCCGGGTGGTGGATACCAACATCGGTCTGGATGTGGACATTTCGATCCGGTGCCATGGGGAGTATTCCTACCGTATCGTGGACCCGCTCTGTTTTTACGCGAATGTTTGCGGCAACGTGGAGCGCGCCTTTACCAGAGACAATCTGGACGGCATGCTGAAAAGCGAGCTGATGACCGCGCTGCAGCCTGCCTTTGCGAAGATTTCGGAGATGGGGATCCGCTACAGCGCCCTTCCCGGCCACACGGCTGAGATTTCGGACGCATTGAATCAGGTGCTGAGTGAAAAATGGCTCCGTCTGCGCGGAATCGCCGTCGCCTCCTTCGGCGTCAGCAGCGTGACGGCTCCGGAGGAAGAGGAAAAGATGATCCGGGACATGCAGAAATCAGCCGTCCTTCGGAATCCCAACATGGCGGCGGCTACGCTGGCAGGGGCACAGGCGGATGCCATGCGCGCGGCGGCCGCGAACACGGCGGCCGGCCCCATGATGGCTTTTGCCGGGATGAACATGGCCGGGCAGGCGGGCGGCTTCAACGCGGCGCAGCTCTATCAGATGGGCGGCGCGCAGAACACAGACACGCCGGGCATGCAGAACGGAGGCGGGCAGAACACAAATACGTCGGGCATGCAGAATGGAAATATGCCAGGCATGCAGAATGTGCAGACCGCGAATGCTCAGGCCGGAAGCGCGGGCATGACGGGAAACCGGAATCCTCAGACGTTCGATTTGTCTGGAGCCGCGCAGTCCGCCGGGAGCTGGACCTGCTCCTGCGGCGCGGTGAACACCGGAAAATTCTGTCCGCAGTGCGGGAAGCCGCATCCGGCGGCAGGCTGGACCTGTTCCTGCGGAACCGTGAACCAGGGAAATTTCTGCACGGAATGCGGAAAGCCCAGACCCACAGGAGCGCCCCTTTATCGCTGCGACAAATGCGGCTGGGAGCCGGAGGATCCCGCCCATCCGCCCAAATTCTGCCCGCAGTGCGGAGATCCCTTTGACGGCGGGGACGTGCGGTAGAGGAGACGTCCGGCAGAGGAAGAAAATACGCAAGATAATACGCAAGTATATGGAGGCGTCATCATGGGAGATTATAAACCGCCCTTTACCATAACAAATGAGATATTATCGTATGTGTCCTCTGTTTCAGAAAAAATGGGACGAATTACGGCGATCAGCAGTCTGGAATCAAAACCACATTTGAGAAGAAACAACCGTATCAGGTCCATTCATGCTTCCCTGAAGATTGAAGCCAATTCCCTTTCTTTGGGGCAGGTGCGGGATGTCATCAATGGAAAGACCGTCCTCGGCGAACGGAAGGAAATTCAGGAAGTAAAAAATGCGTATGCCGCATATGAGAAAATTTCTGAGATAAATCCATACAGCATGGAAGATTTGAAAAAGTTCCATGGCATTATGACCAGATATGTGATCGAAGAATCCGGTGACTTCCGCCGGGGAGAGGAAGGAGTTTTTAACGGCGATCAATGTATTTTTATGGCGCCGCCCGCACAGCTTGTTCCTCAGCTGATGGACGACCTTTTTGACTGGATGAAAGAAGCGCGAAACAGCGTTCATCCTCTTATTTTAAGCAGCGTATTTCACTATGAATTTGTTTTTATCCATCCGTTCTCTGACGGTAATGGGAGAATGGCCAGATTATGGCATACCGCCATCCTTTCCAGGTGGAAGCCGATATTTGAATATATTCCGATCGAGAGCCAGATTGAGAAGTTTCAAAAGGAATATTATGATGCGATTGCCAGATGCCATGCGGACGGTGCGTCTACGATTTTTATCGAATTTATGCTGTCGCAGATTGATAAGATTCTGGATGATATTTCCGTTCAGATCAGTGAGGATAATGAACAGCTTTCGGAAAACGTCAGGAGGCTTCTCGATGTAATGGAATATGATGTCCCTTATACGGGCGCGGCGCTGATGGAAAAACTGGGACTGAAATCAAAGGAAGGTTTCCGCAGGAATTATCTGCAGCCGGCAAGAGAAAGGAACCTCATCCGCATGACAATTCCGGATAAGCCTAACAGCAGGAATCAGAGATATATCAGAGATTGATTTCGGAATAAGGGGAAGAATCGTGAACAACGATTATTTTGTGGGGAAGTAACAGGCAAAGGGGGAATCCAATTTTATGAAACCGAATTTTCTGATCTTCATGACGGATCAGCAGAGGGGAGACATGCAGCCCACGTTCGGAAAGGCGATAACGCCGAACCTGGAGAAGCTTGCGGAAAACGGAGTGGTATTCCGGCGGGCATACTGCCCGTCTCCCCATTGCTGTCCCAGCAGAGCCACTTTTTTCTCCGGGCTGTATCCGTCCCGGCATGGGGTGTGGAACAACGTGGATCTGGCGGATGCCCTGTCGAGGGGACTGTACGATGATGTGAGGCTGTTTTCCGAGGATCTGAAGGAAAGCGGATATCATCTGTACTACAGCGGAAAATGGCATGTCAGCGCGCTGGAGGGCCCGCGGGACAGAGGGTTTGAGGAGCTTTCCGAAAACCTCCGGAAAACGGGAGCGGCCGCGGGAAGGAAACGGATTCCGGACATGCGGGACTGGCGCTGGCTGGAGCAGAAAAATGATGTGAAGGAAGGCGCGCGCAGAGGGGACGGAGAAATCGTGCGCATCGGTTTCCCAAAATACCGTCAGTATGGAGAGGCGGAAAATCCCTTCGGAGATGAGGACGTGGTACGGGCAGCCAGAGAGAAGATCAGGGAGCTTCCTGAAAAAGAGCCCTTCTGCATGTATGTGGGAACGTTGGGGCCGCATGATCCCTATATTGTGCCTGAAAAATATCTGGAGCTGTATCCGTTGGAGAAAATCGAGCTTCCGGAAAGCTTTGAGGATGATCTTGCGGACAGGCCCAATCTGTACCGGAGGACGCAGAATCGGTTCCGCCAGCTGACGGAAGAGGAGCAGAAACGGAGCCTGCAGCATTATCTTGCCTTCTGCAGCTATGAGGACGCCCTTTTCGGGGAAATCCTGAAAGAGCTGGAGGACAGAGGGCTGCTGGACCGTACGATCGTGATCTATCTGTCGGATCATGGAGATTATGCGGGAGCCCATGGGCTTTGGACCAAGGGGCTGCCCTGCTTTGAGGAGGCCTATCATATCTGTTCGGTAGCAGGCTATGGCGGAATCCGGGCAAAGGGAGAAGCCGTGGAGGCGCTGGTTTCGCTGGCGGACTATGCGCCCACCCTGCTGGAGCTGGCCGGGATTTCCGCGGACCGGAGCTTTGCCGGCCGGTCGCTGGTTCCGTTCCTTGAGGGAAAACATCCGGAAAACTGGAGAACCGAGCTTTTTACCCAGACCAATGGAAATGAGCTGTACGGCATACAGCGGGCTGTGTTTGACGACAGATACAAATTCGTCTATAACGGCTTTGACTTCGACGAGCTTTACGATTTAACCTGCGATCCGGGCGAATGCCGCAATCTGGCCGGAAAAGAAGAATATGCTTCGGTTAAGAAAGCGTATTATAAAAAGCTGTGGAGATTCGCGTATGAAAACCGGGATATGCTGGGGGACACCTATATCACCACGGCGCTGACGGATTATGGCCCCGGGATTCTGGAAGAATAAGCGGCGGAATCCCTTAAAAATGCCTGATGCGCTTCAAACATATCTCCGCCCGGCAGGATCCGGCTTCCGAATTCCGCCAGCTCCCGGTCATGGACCCGGCCATGACAAATTCTCCCGCTTTTTCCGCCGCATCCATGAGCCGCCTGATTTTCTCTGCTTTTATGCGAAGCTTGGAAAAGTGTCGTAACAGAAGTCCATTTCCTTTGAAAAAGTGTCAAAAATAAGGTATAATATCCCTGGAAAATGCACAAACTGGGCATGGAGGTGTTGCTGATGCTGAAACGGAAAATTGAAAAGGATATTATGCACTGGATCAATAGCGGCGACAAGGCCCTGCTGGTATACGGTGTCCGTCAGGCGGGAAAGACATTTATCGTCCGTGAGTGCCTAAAGGCAGCAGGCTGCGACTACATCGAGTTCAATCTGATACGACAGCCGGAAATCGTGAGTATTCTGGACGGTGCGACGAGCGTAGATGACTTGATTCTGAAGCTGTCCCTGTACAGTGATAAGAAAATCGTCCCCGGCAAGACCTTCTTTTTCTTTGATGAGATCCAGAAATACAAGGAGATCGTCACAACAATAAAGTTTCTTGTGGACGATAAGCGATTCCGGTACATCCTGTCCGGTTCGCTGCTGGGCGTGGAGATCGTGAACCTGAAATCTGCACCGGTCGGTTATTTGCAGACACTCAATATGTACCCGCTGGATTTTGAAGAGTTCCTGCAAATCTTCAATGTTGGGCAGCCCGTATTGGATATGCTGCGAAATGCGTTTGTTTCTAAAACGCCCGTAGATAAAGTGATACACGGTAAAATCATGGAGATATTCAATCTCTATCTGATTATCGGCGGTATGCCTGCCGCGGTAGAAAAGTACCGGGCAACTGGCAGCATCGACGATGTGATGGATGAACACCGAGCGATTATTGAGCAGTATAAGCTGGATTTTACGCAGTATGAAGAGGAAAACCGCAAACTGATCATCACGCACATTTATGAGCTTATCCCGGCGGAGTTGAACGAGAAGAATAAGCGGTTTATGATTGCGGACATCAAAAAAGGGCTGCGTTATGATAGGGTCGAGGACAGCTTCACATGGCTTTGGAAAGCTGGCGTTGCCTTGGGCGTGTTTAACACGACAGAGCCCACAGCGCCGCTCATGCTGAACGAAAAAAGTACATTGTTCAAGCTGTTCCTGTCAGATGTGGGACTGCTCACCACCATATACGGAAAAGCCTGTAAGCTGAAAATTGTCAGCAAGGAAAAGGATGTCAACAAAGGCGCAGTCTATGAAAATGCAGTGGCGCAGGAGCTTCATGCCCACGGCTATTCTCTGTACTATTACAACAGCAAGAAAAAGGGCGAGCTTGATTTTGTAATTGAGCACGCTGGACGGGTGCTTCCCATTGAAGTGAAGAGCGGAAAGGACTACGAAAAGCACTCGGCGCTGGACAATGTGATGGCCGTTGCGGAATACGGGATCGAGGAGGCCTGCGTTTTCACAAACGATAACGTGAAAGCGGCTGGAAAGCTGACTTATTTTCCCATCTATATGGCTATGTTCCTGCAAAACGATTCGATAGATTTCATCGACATTTCTGTGGACAAATTCAAGCTGTGAGCCATTAAAATACTGGTCTGGCTGAAACGGACGCGCACCCTGCAGTCGGTCGTGCTGATTTTTTTAAACGTTTCTTTTCAGAGATGAGATTAAGGAGATAAAGCATAACAGAAGGAAAGCCCTGCAGATCCCTTTATTATGGGAAATGCAGGACTTTTTGCCTTTGAAAGTGTAAAAGTCAGGCCCCGATTGACAAACCGCACCTGCAGGTTGACAGATTTCCAGCGTGTGCTGGTGGCTCCGGAGCGTCCCGTCTGTTATAATCAGATTGAAAACAGAAGATCAGGATTTGCAACGCTTCGGCATGAAGGGCGGCACGAACCAAAGGTTCGTGCCAAAGAACGGCTGATGCCGTTCTTTCAGGATCTGAATGCTGCCTGGTGGCGGCAAAATAAGGAGGTAACAATGAATCTCGCAGATAGAATTCAGCAGTTAAGAAAAAGCAGGGGAATTTCTCAGGAGGAGCTGGCGGACAGGATCGGGGTTTCCCGGCAGGCTGTTTCTAAATGGGAAAGCGGACAAACCTCGCCTGATCTGGAGAAAATCGTTCTCTTAAGCGACTGTTTTGAGGTGACCACAGATTATCTTTTGAAGGGAGTATCACCTGCGCAGGCTCAAATTGAGCCAGCTCAAACCGGGTCGGATCAAACCGTATCGGTTCAGTCTGTGTCGGCTCAAATTGTACCGGGCGTTCAGATTTTCACCATGGCGGGAAGCGCCCTCAATCTGATCGGCCTGATTGCGGCCGCGATGATCTGGTATGAGAGGCAGACCGCAGCTGCCACGGCAGCGGGGCTGATTCTGATGGTGGCAGGCTGTGTGGTTTGCGGAATTGGAATCCTTAAGGCTGACGGCGGGGCGAAGGGAAGGGCGAAGAAAACCTTCTGGTCGGTCAACGTCTGGATCCTTCCCTTTATTCCGCTTTCCATGGTTTACAATATTTTATCCGGAGGCTTCGGAACGGCTCCTTACCCCATTTTGACCGCTTCCGTTTCAGGCTTCGTGGGTTTTGTGCTGTTCTGGACTGTTTATATCGGAATCGGAACAGCGGTGGAGCTGGTTCTGCACGCGCACAGAAAGTCCTGAGCCGTGCAGGGAGAGGATGAGTCATGCGGAAGGCTTCCTGGTTATGCCCGTTTTCCGGTATAAAGCTGATAATACCGGCCCTTTTCCTCCAGAAGCTGGTCGTGGGTGCCGCGCTCGATGATCCGACCCTGTTCCAGAACCATGATGCAGTCCGCGTTTTTGACGGTGGAGAGGCGGTGGGCGATCACGAAGGTGGTGCGGCCCTTCATCAGGCGGTCCATGCCTTCCTGTACCAGCGCTTCCGTGCGGGTGTCGATGGAGGAGGTTGCCTCATCCAGAATCAGCACCGGAGGATCGGCCACGGCGGCCCTTGCGATGGAAAGAAGCTGTCTCTGGCCCTGGCTTAAGTTGGAGCCGTCTCCGGTGAGAACGGTCTGATACCCTTCCGGGAGCCTGCGGATGAAGCCGTCCGCGTTTGCCAGCTTCGCGGCGGCGATACATTCTTCATCAGTTGCGTCCAGACGGCCGTAGCGGATGTTGTCCATGACGGTTCCGGTGAACAGGTGGGTATCCTGAAGCACCATGCCCAGGGAGCGGCGCAGATCGGTTTTTTTGATTTTATTGATGTTGATGCCGTCATAGTGGATCTTTCCATCCGCGATGTCATAGAAACGGTTGATCAGGTTGGTGATGGTGGTTTTTCCGGCTCCGGTACTTCCAACGAAGGCGATCTTCTGGCCCGGCGTGGCGTACAGTCTGATGTTGTGCAGCACGATCTTTTCAGGAGTATAGCCGAAATCCACCTCGTTGAAGGTCACGTCTCCGGCCAGCTTCGTATAGGTGACGGTGCCCTCCGCCTTATGGGGATGCCGCCAGGCCCACAGGCCGGTGCGTGCTGTGTTTTCCGTCAGGCTTCCGTCGGGATTTTCTTTTGCGTTGACCAGCTCCACATAGCCGTTGTCCTCCTCCGGCATTTCGCCCAGCAGGTCGAAGATCCGTTTTGCCCCCGCCATTGCCATGACGATGCTGTTGGTCTGCTGGCTGATCTGGCTGACGGGCTGGGAGGAGTTTTTGTTCAGAGTCAGAAAGGAAACCAGAGTGCCGAGGGTCAGGCCCAGATAGCCGTTCAGGGCAAGAATCGCCCCCGCAACGGTACAGAGCACGTAGCTGATGTTTCCCAGGTTGGCGTTGACCGGCATTGTGATGTTGGAGAAAACGTTGGCCTTTTCCGCGCTGTCCCGCAGCCGTTCGTTCAGCGCGCGGAACTGCTCCAGACTCTTCTGCTCGTGGCAGAACACCTTGACTACCTTCTGGCCGTTCATCATTTCTTCGATATAGCCGTTGACCGCGCCCAGATCCTTCTGCTGCCTGGTAAAATATACGGCTGATTTTCCTGCGATACGGGAAGTGGCAAGGAGCATGAGGCAGATCATGGCCAGAGTGATCAGGGTGAGAGGAAGATCCAGAAGGAACATGCTTACGAAGGTGGTCACAATGGTCACGGAGGAGTTGACAAGCTGCGGAATGCTCTGGCTGAAGAGCTGGCGCAGGGTGTCCACATCATTGGTGTAGACGGACATGATATCGCCATGGGCGTGGGTGTCAACCTGAAGAAGCGCTCCGGCGAGAGGAGAGAAGTCGGGCTGTTCCGTTTGTGTCAGCGGAACGATGTAATCGTCGATCAGGCTCTGCGTGAAAAGCACGCCCTGAAGCGTCGCCAGGGCGGAGCCGATAATGCAGAGGACGACCAGGAAAAAAGAAAATTTATAGTTTTGCAGCATATATCCGAGCACCCGCCCCATGGTTTTGCCGATCTGTCTGTAATCGGTTTTCCGTCCGGAAACGGCGGGAGCCTGTGTAAAGGATTTAGTCTGTGTCATGCGCTTTCACCTTCCTTTCCTTCTTCTGCGGGAGCGGGCTGATCAAAGTCTCCGCCGCCCTTCGTCTGTGCCTCAAAGATTTCCCGATAGATCCGGTTGTTTTCCAGAAGCCTTTCATGGGTGTCAAAGCCGTTTACGGCTCCGTTTTCCAGCACCAGGATCCGGTCGGCATCCTGGACGCTGGAAATCCGCTGCGCGATAATCAGTTTGGTGGTTCCGGGGATCTTCCGGGAGAAAAATCCTCTGATCTTTGCGTCGGTTGCCGTGTCCACGGCGCTGGTGGAGTCGTCCAGGATCAGGATCTTCGGCTTTTTCAAAAGAGCGCGGGCGATGCACAGGCGCTGTTTCTGGCCGCCGGATACGTTGGTTCCCCCTGTTCGATCCAGGTGTCATACCCTTCCGCAAAACGGCTGATGAACTCATCCGCGCAGGCCTGGCGGCAGGCTTCCTCACATTCTTCCAGTGTGGCGTCCTCTTTTCCCCAGCGCAGGTTATCCAGGATGGTGCCGGAGAAGAGGACATTTTTCTGCAGGACCACGGCTACCTGATCCCGAAGGGCCTCCAGGTCATAGGAACGCACATCCTTTCCTCCCACACAGACGCTTCCGGCGCTCACGTCGTACAGACGGCTGATCAGACTGACCAGGCTGGATTTGCCGCAGCCTGTGCCGCCAATGATGCCGATGGTCTCCCCGGAGCGGATGTGCAGATCGATGTCGTGCAGGGTACCTTCCCCGCTTCCATGCTGATAGGAGAAGTTCACATGGTTGAAGTCGATGCTTCCGTCTGCAAGCTCTGTCTCCGGATTTTCGGGACTGGTCAGATCGGGCACTTCATTCAGTACCTGGGCGATACGCTCCGCGCTGGCGGCGCTCATGGTGATCATGACGAAGATCATGGAGAGCATCATCAGGGACATCAGGACGCTCATCACGTAGCTGAACAGGGAGGTCAGATTGCCGGTGGTGAGATTTCCCGCCACGATGAACTGTGTGCCAAACCAGGACAGCGCGATGATGCAGCCATACACGACCAGCATCATTACCGGGTTATTCAGCGCCAGAATCCCTTCGGCCCTGACGAAAAGCCGGTAAAGCCGGTCGGCAGCGTTCCGGAATTTTTCATCTTCAAAGCTTTCCCGGACGAAGGCCTTTACCACGCGGATGGCGGAAACATTTTCCTGCACGCTGGCATTCAGGTCGTCATATCTGCGAAATACCTCATCGAAGATCTTCGTGGTTTTCAGCATGATAAAAATGAGCACGGCACCCGGAAAAAGAATGGCGACTAAAAAGATGGCGGACAGACCGGGACTGATGAAGAAGCACATCACCATGCTGCAGACCAGCATGAGCGGGGCCCGCACCGCGACGCGCAGGATCATCTGCCAGGCATTCTGGATGTTGGTCACATCCGTGGTCATCCGGGTCACCAGTCCGGCGGTGCTGTATTTGTCGATGTTGGAAAAGGAAAAATCCTGTACCTTTTCATAGATGCTGTCCCTCAGATTGCAGGCAAAGCCGCAGGACGCCTTCGCGGCGCAGGTTCCCGCCAGAATGCCGAAGGCCAGACTGCAGAAGGCCAGAAGAAGCATGAGACCGCCGTATTGCAGCACCTTCTGAAAATTTCCGGCCTCTATGCCATAATCGATGAGAGAGGCCGTAATAAACGGGATCAGAACCTCCATCACCACCTCAAGCGCGGTGAAAAACGGGGCGAGCAGGGTATCCCGTCGGTATTTCCCGATCTGTCCCAAAAGTGTTTTTAACATGATTACCTCCTTTTACTGCCGCCTCGGGCGGCTTTTCATTCCGAAAAGAACAGCGTCAGCTGTTCTTTGGCACGAACCGGCGGTTCGTGCCGGCCTCCTTTTACTGCCGCCTCGGGCGGCTTTTTATTCCGAAAATTGTTTCAGTCTACGAACTATTATAGGGAGGCACGCTTGAATGTGAATTTAGAAAATATTATAATTGATAAGGAAAACTTATTAAAAAACAAAGCGGAAAATAAAACGAGAGACGGAAAAAAGGAGGCCGGAAATGACCATATTTCAAATGGAGTGTTTTGCGGCGGTAGCGGAGAACCTGAGCTTTGCGCGGGCGGCGGAGCAGCTTCATGTCACTCAGCCTGCGGTCACCCAGCAGATTCATTCCCTGGAAAAGGAGCTGAACGTCAGGCTGCTGAACCGCTCCACAAGGAGCGTAAAGCTGACGGAGGAAGGGAAGATTTTTCTGCAGGATGCCAGACAGATTGTGGAGATTTCGGCGCGGGCCAGAAAACGGTTCGAGAATCCGGACAGCCGGAAGATACGCCCCCTGACGCTGGGCTGCTACAGCTTTGCCGGGCTGTTTCAGCTTTCGGATATCCTGAAGAAGCTTTCGGAGCTTTATCCGGACCTGCATCCCAGGCTTCAGATGATTCCGGCCAGACATCTTTACCGGCAGCTGGAGGAAGGGGACATGGATGCGGTCATCGGTTTTCGGGAGGACGAAACCATCAAAGTTCCGGCGGTCTATCAGGAAATGAAGAAGATCAGGATCGTCTGCATCTGTGAAAAGGAGCACCGGTTTGCGGGCAGGGAATCCGTTTCGACGCGGGATCTGAAGGGAGAAAGGCTGATTCTGTTTACGCCCACACTGCTTCCGGTCTCCCTGGGACAGATACAGAGGAGACTGGCGGAAGGAAGACCTCTTCCGGAGCTGTATTTCTGTGAATCGGTGGAAGCGGCAGCCATTCTGGTGCAGGCCGGTTTTGGTGTCTGCGTGATGCCGGAGCAGTTCGTCCCGTTAAATGCGCCGCTGCTTCGGATTCCCGTGGAGGGGATGGATCCCATGTCCTTTGGCATTTATTACCGCAGCCTGCGGGGGAATGAAGTTCTAAAGACGTTTGTCCGCCTTCTGCGAACAGAGGGCGGACAAACGGGATAAAGCGGTTTTATCTGATCCGGATGACCTTCCGGTTTTCAATTTTGTACAGCAATTCACATTCGTCTGCCAGGCTCATATGATGGGTCACCATCAGAAGGGTTTTGTTCCCCTTCACCTGCCGGATGGAATCGATCACGGCTTTTTCCGTTTCCATATCGAGGGCGGCGGTGGCTTCGTCCATGACCAGCATTTCAAAATCCTTGTACAGGGCTCTTGCCAGAGCGATCCGCTGCCGCTGCCCGCCGGAGATGGCCGTTCCGTTTTCACCGATGACGGTATCCATTCCCTGCGGCATCGCCGCAACCTCATCCCATACCTGCGCGCACCGAAGACAGGAGATCACACGGTTTTCATCAATATCCTGTTCCCGCTCCGGAAAAGCCACATTGTTTTTTACGGTCTCTCCGTTCAGGAAGACCGTCTGCGGGATATAGCTTATGATATCGCCGATATCCGCATGGCATTCCCCGTTCGGGTCGGTTCCTGATACGATGTCGAAATCGTCATAGAAGATGCTTCCCTCCCAGGGCTTCAGCAGCCCAAGAACGAGATCAAGGAAGGTGGTTTTTCCGGCCCCGGTGGTCCCGATCACCGCAATGGTCTTTCCCGCCGGCAGGTCGACGGATACGGAATCAAAGATCTTCTGTCTGCCGCTGTAGCCGAAGGTCATATTTCTGATATACAGACCGTTTTCCAGGGTGATCTTTTTCCGCCTTTTTTCCTGCTCCCTTTTTTCCTTCTGCTTCATGATGCGGTACTCCTCCAGAGAATTCTGTACGGAGTCGCAGGATCTGCGCGCGTATATGATGCGGATCCTGCGGTTGACGATGCCGGCAGCCATGGGCAGCATCCGGAGGATCAGGGAAAGGCAGACCGTAAACTGCGCCAGCATTCCGGCGGAATAGATGCCGGCCTTCAGGATGGCGGCCAGAGCAAAGGGCAGGATCGTCAGGATCGAATCCTGCATCAGAATGGCCAGTGCCTGGATCCTGTTCTGATAATCGCTCTGGATCCCGGCACAGGTCCGGCTTATTTCCCCGTACCTGTCCGGCAGGAGTTCTGTCCGTCTGTCGAACCGCAGTTCCTTGAACATCCCGAAAGCGATCGTTACCTGAGCGTTGCTCCTGATGGAGTATTCCCTGCGCTTTTCTCCGAAAATCTCCATCCGCAGCCTGTTCTGCCGGTAAAGAAGGCTCATGCAGGCGGCAAGCGCCGCGCAGATCAGAACGCCGGGAAGCCCCAGGGAATAGATGAGGATGACAAAAAAGCCTGCCAGCGTCACACAGTTCGTCCACAGCAGGATGCATCCGGTAAGCGTCTCCATGCAGACCAGGGTATCCTCCCGGACCATGGCGAGCGCCTGCATGGGAGTCTTTTCATTATGCCGGGAGAGGTCTTCCTTCTGAAGCAGTTCGAATATCCTGACGGAAAGCTTCTGCGAACCGAAGTTGATGAAATGGTTCTGCATGCGGTTTTTGTACAGTTCAAAAAAGCCTTTCAGAAAAAACGCGGTTCCCAGGCAGACCAGAAGCAGAAGCTGCCCGGAGGAAGGCCGGCCGTTCTGTATGACCGCATTCAGGATGAGGATGACCGCGGAGAAGCCGAACAGATCAAAAACGGGAGTGATGAGGTTCAGTATGAAGATTTTCAGGAACTGTTTTTTTTCATCTTTTTCCAGAATGCCTGTTAATCGGCGAAACATTTTCAGCATATTTTTTCCCCTTCAAGCGTTTGATGACGGTTTTTCCGAGAAGGAACAGGGGCGGACAGTAAAAGACCAGAAAATACAGCGCCCCGGAGCCGGGAAATCTGCGGCACTTCATGGCGCGCCGCGCCTGGCCGCGCAGGCTCCGGCAGATGTCTGCCTGTCCGTGTTCCCTGGCAAAGTAAAATTTTTCTTTCAGACACAGCAGGTATCTTTTCTCCCAGATCGCGGCGTACGGGTACCGGCCTTCCAGATATTCCATGTCGCTGATCCTGGTATGTACCCTGTATGGGTCCGGAGCTTTCATGGAATTCCAGTTATGCGTGGCGCTTCCGGTGCGCATCCGGTACAGATACCAGGGGGCGTCCGTATATTCCAGAGAAAAATTTTTCCGCGCAAGATGGTACATGAAGAGGGTATCCTCTCCCAGCAGGATGTCCTCATCAAATCGAAGCGTTCCGACCAGGGATTTCCGGATCAGCTTGCAGGTGACCGTATGCAGGTCGGGATCCTCCCTTTCATGAAAACACTGCAGGATCTGCTCTGCCGGAATCCCTTTCCACTGCGGCGGACAGGGATTCCGAAAATATTCTGCGGATTCCGTCCGCATGTTTTCCGAAGGGATTCTGATCAGACGTCCGCCTGTCATGTCTGCCCCGGTCTTTACGGCCCGCTCCAGCGCCTTTTCCAGGAAGCACGGATGAAGCATGTCGTCGCTGTCCAGAAAAACCAGAAATTCACCTTCCGCCAGATCGATCCCGCGGTTCCTTGCGGCGGAAACGCCAAGATTCGGCTGGCGGTATATTTTTATTCTCCTGTCGCCCTTCCCGATCTGTTCGCAGAGCGCCGGCGTGTTATCTTTTGAGCCGTCGTCTATGATAAGGATCTCCAGATGGGGATACGTCTGCCCTGTTACGGAATAGAGGCAGTCGGCAATATAATCTTCCGAATTGTGGACAGGAATGATAACGGAGATCAGATGTTTCATTTTCTGTGTATACCCGCTCGTCTGTTCCCCTTCCGGTTCAGAAAGGAAACATAGTCAAAATCATCCAGATATCTTCTTTTCAGAAACTGCGGTCTGAAATTGGTGACCGTGCCCAGTTCATCGCAGTCTTCAAAGCCTCTGACAGGAAAGGCCGACCGGAATTCCGGATAGGGCTTCCTGGTAAGGATCACTTTGTTTTCCCAGGGAAGCCGGTCAAAGCGCCGAAGGGTTTCATAGGTGCAGCCGTCCTTTTCGCAGCCCATGATAAACAGCTGCTCCCGGTCGATCCTTTTTTTCCTGCGGTCCCACTGCCCGGCCGCGTCTTCAAAATTCAGGTAATGGACAAAATCGATCCGGATATCACCCAGCATCCCCACCGGATAGGGAGCCTGCGGGTCCGGGACCGGACGGAGCTCCTGCTTCAGATACCAGTCCATGTTTCCGCAGAATTTTACAAAATCGTTCATATCCATCTTCAGATTGACCGTCGGCGAATTCCAGGGGAGCTTCATGTCATGACAGATCATTGTGCCGATACAGTTTGAGGCAAGGATCGAGGGCTGCCCCTTCAGCCGTTTTCTTTTGATGTATTTGTACAGCCTCCATTCGGCGTTCCGCATGCCTTCGAGGATACGGTCCGCCACGTTTTTTCCGTGCTCCCATTTCGTCAGCAGGAGGAAGGTCTTTATGGCTTTTCCGTACTGTCCGTACTGCCGTGCCAGAAGGAGCCGTCTCCGGTACTTCCAGATCCGGATGCGCTTCAGGGAGCTTCTGTCCGTGATGCCGCATATTTTTACAATATCATCCATCAGCCGCTCATAATCCTGATACTTTCTCTCCGTCTGTTCCCTGGTCAGGACCTGCCGGGAATGACTTCCGCTCCTGACCGCGACGCCGTACAGCTCCTTCCTTATGGTGGGGCATTTATGAAAATACAGGAAGGGGAGCAGCATCTGGAAATTCTGTCCAACGGGGTAAACAGGGATCTTTCCGTCCGGATAGATCCGGAAAAAGGCTTCCGAGCGAAGTATATAGCATCCGCAGCATACGAAGGTCCTCCCTTCCAGAACGTCCCAGAACAGTTCCTCCTGCTCCGGATCGCCCGTTTTTTCATCCGCTGCCCTTCTTTTCTTTGTTTTCGGATCAAAATACCAGGACAGGGAACGGACGCAGCTGTATTCCGGATGTTTTTTCAGGAAATCGACCCGGATCTCGATGGAATTCGCTGCCAGGACGTCATCGCTGTCGGGCCAGATCAGATACTCCCCGGTTACGAAGGGAAGGCCGTGCCCGAGGGCGGCGGATGCATTCCGGTGCCGCGTCCGCAGGATCCGGCAGGAGATTCCTTTTTCTTCCAGCCTGCCCTGCCAGGATTTCGCGACGGCCGCGCTCCTGTCCTCAGAGCCGTCGTCCACCAGGATCAGCTCCAGCTTCCGGTAGGTCTGCCGCAGGATGGAATCCAGATAATCCGGAAGATATTCCTCTGTGTTGTACACCGGCGTCACAATGGAGACCAGTCCTTCCGTAAATTGTTTTTCTTCCAAAGCCATTATCTCCTTTCCTTCTCAGCCGCCGGCGATGGCCCGGCTTAAAAAGCGTCCGGACCGTTCTGTCAGCCGGTCCTTCTTTTCATCCGCCTCCTGCCAGCGGACAGGCTGATCGATATCAACCGGCGTCCGGCCGGGGCCGGCCAGACGTTCCTTCAGTCCGTACGCGGCCAGAAGATCCGCCAGTCTGGCATTTCTGCTGCTGTGGGCAAAGGCCAGAAAGGGCCTGTGAAAGATGATGCAGAATGCCGCTGCGTGAAAAGAATTCGTCACCACATATGCCGCGTGATGAATATAACCCAGGAATTCCGACGGCCCCGCGCAGGCGTCAGCGGGAAAGGATGTTTCTCCGGGCGCTCCGCCGGGAAGAAGCTCCACCGCCGGAAGGGATTTCCGTGAGGAAAGCTTTTCCGCATACCGGTGCAGCGCTTCGTTATTTTCCGTGTCGTATACCAGAATGTAGTCTTTTCCTTCCGGGGGCGTTTCGAATCGCTGCCATTGTACCGCGCTCAGGAAAAAGACCGGATCCGATACGACGGAGAGTTCCTTTTCCGTCAGCTTTTTCAGATACGGGACCGCCGTTTCCTCACGCAGGGAAATCGAATCCACGGATCGAAGCAGAGCGCGCATTTCCTCCGCATATCCGGGAGCGAGACAGTTTCCGCCCAGGCTGGCGGCATAAGCGATCACCCGCTTCGGGCGTCCGGTGCGGAACGCTCCGAAATAGGCCCTGCGCAGTCCGAACGTGATATCCGGATTCCAGATCTGATCGCTTCCTGTGATATAGATGTCGTATGCCGTTTTTTCCAGTTCCCGGACGGAACGGATCTTTTTCCTTTTTCTGACCAGATACGTCTGTCGAAAGCTTTTCATGTTTCTTCTCCGGCGGAAAAAGGCGCGCCCCGCTTTCAGATTCCGCTTCAGTCCTGCCGCCGCCCAGCGAAGGCTTTTTGCAGGGGAATCAAAGGGACAATAGGGCAGGAGCCAGTGCCTTCCCGTCAGGTACGCGGGCGCGTACGGAATGATCTCCGTTTCCGGGCAGACGCTCTGCACATAATATTTCAGCCCGCAGGCCTGCAGCATCGCGCCGTAGTTGTCGGAGCAGTAAAAAGTCAGGATACCGGTCTTCATTTCTCCTCCTGTCAGTGATATCAATATCTCTGTCTGTTAATATGCGCAAATGGGCAGACATGTACGCATCTGCCGCAGTTTATGCACAGGCTTCTGTCGATCCGCGGATATTCGAAGCCTTCTTCATCCGCGGTCATACGGATCGCGTCCGCGGGGCAGACCGCGCTGCAGGCCGTACATCCGCAGCACTCCTCCTTCTTCACGTATAAAAGCGGAAATGTTCCGTCTCCGCTGTCCGTCCGGAGGCTTTTCCCTTCCGGGTGGTGAGAGAACTCCCCGCCCGGAAGGGATGCGGCGAAGCTTCGGAGCATGCGCCGGAATCTGCCGCCGTTTTCAGCTCCGTATTTTTTAATGACAGGATCAATGCCCTTCCGCCGGTACTCTCTCCAGAATTTTTCCCTTCCGGCCGGCCTTTGCGCAGGAGCTTCCAGATTGGGCTGCAGGCAGAGACTGACGTCGCTCCGGCGGCAGTCAAGATTCTTCCGGATCTGTTCGAAGAGCCGGATCCCTCGGTCCGTATGGATCAGAAACAGGGAAACTCCGTCCGGATCGTAAAAATCGGGAAGAGCTTTCTCTATGTGCCAGTAGTCGCCTATCGTGATATCGGTTTTCCGCTCTGTGGAAGCGAAGGGACATATATAGCAGGACGGTCTCAGCGCACAGCGGCCGTAATAGATGCGCAGATAATCCCTGACAGGCACTTCCCTGCCGTTTATCTCCGCAAAGGCCGAAGGATTTTCCCATCCGTTCCGTTTGTCCCGGAAGGTCAGGACGGTGATCTTTCCGCGGAAGCGCCGTTCCAGCGAGAGCGCGTATTCCTTCCACAGCCGGGGACTCATGGAGCCAAAGCAGATCAGATCAATAATATACACGCGGTCCCGGAATCCCTTCTGCCTGGCAAACCTGCGGAAGCCTTCCGCCTGGCAACCCAGTCCCACAAAGAGGAGAGATCTGCCCGGGTTTGCTTCCAGCCAGGAAAGCGCGTCACGGAATATGCGCCCCGGGGTGCTCTGCATATATTTGGAACCGCGGGCGGCGTCCCGTTCCTGCTCCGTGAGGATCAGGCGGAATTCTGTGCCGTGTGTCTGATAGTTGTAGACTGCTGCAGCGACCGCGTCCCCCCGGCTCAGAAATGCGTCTGTGAGCGCGGTAAAGGCTCCGCCGGATGAACTCCGCATCAGAATCTCCCTGTCCCTGACGCGGCCCGCGTATACCACGGTTCTGCTCTTTCCCGTTTCTTTCATACGTCTGCTGACACCTCTTTCATAATACAGTTCTTTTCTTGCCTTAACTCTGATCAGCATGCGGCACAGCTGGAGGAGCCTGTGCTTCATCAGAAAAAGCAGCAGCTTACGGGCAGGTTTTTCCCTCCTGAAATCCAGTACGGACAGAACCTGCTGAAGCTGACCGTCCAGGATGGCCTGCCGGAAGAGGAAGGTCTTCCGTTCTGCCGGCTCGCTGGAGGAAACGATCATTTTCAGATATTCCATGACGAGGGACAGATAATGGTACGGAAGGCGCTCCAGTACCCGTTCTCCATATCCGAGCCTGCGCCCGGTCTCCAGACAGCTGGAATAGAAAAGATTGATCCTTTTCATCCGTTCCTCGCGGCCGGAATGTGACAGAGAGCCGGAGGATTCATAATAATAGTACAGGGGTTCCGGCAGGACGGACACCCGGCGGACGTCCCGGTAGAGACAGAACTGGGAAAAAATATCCTCGGAAAGAATTTCCCGTTCGGATACAAAACGCCACCCGGTCCTGCGGATCAGTTCCATGGAAAAAAGGGACCATGCGCCCATGAAAAGGTTGGGAAATTTTCCGTTCTTCACATCCGGCCCCAGGAGATCCGGAAGGAAGAGCTCCTGCACTTCGCTGCCGGAATAAAGCCGCCTGTCAGGCTTCGGGATGACCGGAACGGGAGCGTGCCCCCTTCTGACCCGGTAATAGCCGAAGACGACGACATCGGAATGATCCTCCTGCGCCCGCCGCAGCGCTTTTTCAATGACATCCAAAGCTACACAGTCGTCACTGTCAAAAAAACAGATATATTCGCCCCTGGCGGCTTCGATCCCCGTATTGCGCGCCATTCCGGCCCCGGCGTTGCGTTTGTGAAAGACACGGATCCTTCCGTCTTCCTCCGCCCAGCGTTCGCAGAGCCTTCCGCTTCCGTCGGAAGAGCCATCGTCGATCAGCAGGATCTCCAGACGGCGGCAGGTCTGGGAAGTGATGCTCTTCAGACAGCGGTCAAGATATTTTTCCGTATTATAAACGGGGACCACGATGCTTACCAGTCCTTTTTCCATATCAGTCACAGCACTGCTGGCCATCAGCCGGCTTTTCATAAGCATTCCTCCTCATCAGGATTCCCAGCCACAGGGCGAGCGGTATGGCGGACGGATGGACAAACGCGGATTCCGCTGCGGAGGAGACCAGAAGATAGAGCAGGATGAAAAGGGCCGAAAGGTAAAAGGCCGTATTCACGGAATACAGTGTCTGGATCTTAAAAAACAGCCCCCGGATCCCAAGCAGCAGAAACGCAAGTCCGAACCAGCCTGCCTGTCCCAGAACCATGGGCCAGAAGGTATCGCTGACAAAGTAAGCCGCGCCCTCCCGCAGTCCCCATACATTGGAGATTCCGTAAATTTCATACAGCGGCGAATAGACCGCCGCCGACATGTGGGAGGCAAAGGTCCCCAGGCCCGCTCCCAGGGGAAAATGATCGTTGGCGATGCGGATGCCGGTCACCAGCATGTGGTAGCGGGCGGAATCATCCTGGATCCTGCTGAAAAAATAGTAGTAGATCTGATTGATCCCGATCAGCAGCAGGAGCGGGACAAAATAGAGAAAAGTCCGCAGCTGCGGTTTCTTCCCCCGGACAGCGACCAGATAATAGACCAGTCCGCAGACCACGGCCGTGCCCAGGGATTTGCTCCGCAGGGTGGAACAGAGCATAACGAACAGCAACAGCATATATTTGCCGGAGCCTTTGACATACGCGCTGACCGCGGTGAGCACCGCGAGCAGAAAAACGCAGCAGGAGGCAAAGTGCGTCGGATGCGAGTAGAACAGATGCGTGCTCCTTAGGCCGTATCGGATCACGGGCACAAAAAGACCCTCCCCGGACCCGACAAGAGCGGCAAGATGATCGGCAAGCATCAGTATGAAATATATCCACACCGCTGCCCGGATATGCAGAAAGATCCTGCCGGCATATTCGGACACGGAAAACTTTTCAAAAAGCCGCTTCCCCACATAGATCGTCATCCAGAATTTGGAGCAGACAAGAAGATCGGGCAGAGCGGCGCGGAAAAACGGCTGATACCTGTATACCAGGCTTCCTGCCAGACTGATGAGCAGAAAAACGAGGATATATCTGCCGTAGCCGTCCTTTTCCAGAAGACCGGAGATGCCCTTCCTGCGGATCCCGGACAGAAAAAAAGGAACCGCGCATAATGCAAGCAGCTCATCCGTACAGGAAAAGAGGGGGAACTTCTCTTCCAGGGGGGATTTCACAAGGAAAAAATAAAACAGGAAGATAAAGAGAAAATAGATGATCCGGGAATCTGTCAGGATATTTTTCACGTTTGCCTTTTCTCTCACGATCTTTGCATCTTTTCCGTTCGGTGATCCGTAATGCTGCCCCCGGACGCCTTTCACGCATTTTTGGAAATTTTTTACAGCGTTTATTATATCACATCTGACCGGATATAAAAAGGAAAAAACGAAAATACCGCCGTGTCCGGCCGGATAAGGGTTACTGTTCTGCCGAAGGCTGAACAGTAACGGATAAGGACCGGCTGAACGCGGCGGCTGTCAGAACATCAGGAAACGGAAGCAGAATACGCAGTCCGTCACCTCTTTTTCATGGTCAGAAGAATGGCGACAAGGGCGGCCACCAGGACCAGAAGAGCGGCGGAAGCGATGAGCACGATGATGGTCACGGGACTCCGGTTCTCCTGCACCTGAGAAACCTGAGCGGTATCCAGCACCTGGGAATCCCCGGAGGGATCTGTGCGCGGCACATCGGATGCGGCGCCTTCCTGTTCCTCTGCGGTTTCTTCTTCGGAAGCTTTGGCGTCGTCCGTGTCCGTTTCCGCGGAGGAATCTTCGTTCCTGCCGGAAGAGCTTCCCTTCTTTATGCCGCTGGATTCCGGCGTCGGCTGATAGTCGGAAGAGGACTGGACCGGCGCGGTGATCTGAGGCGCCGCGTTCACGGAAGGAAGCGGCTGCGTAAGGGCGGCGTTGATCGTCTGATACAGCCCGCTCAGATAGGAGAGCGGATAGTAGACGCGGCCTTCCTCCTTTGCCAGCGCGGTGAGCGCGGGAATGATCACAGGGTCTCCGCCGTCCCAGCGCACGATCAGAGCCACATAGGGATTTTTCCGCAGGGCATCCATCACGTTTTCAGGCATCTTATCATAGGTGACCGCATTCACATTGACGGTCTCTCCGGGTTTTGCCTTCTGGATCAGACTGCGTACCTGTTCCCAGAACTCCTTCTCGTAATCCGGAACCTGAACGTCGTCGTCATCGTCGTGATGATCATCCGAAGAACTGCCGGAGGAGGAATGATTTCCGGAAGAACCGCTCCCGGAGGAGCTGCCGCCGGAAGAACCGCCGGGCTGGGATCCCGGTTCGGAAGGCTTCTCTTCGGCAATCTTTTTATCTTCATACATCAGCGTGAATACGGCAGGGAAGGAAGATGCTTCCGCCGTAAATTTCATATCGGAGGATGTTTTCAGAAGGCTGGCTTTCTGATCATTTCCCGCCGCCTCCGGCAGAACGGCAGCATGGAAGCTGCGTTCATAGCCTTCTGTCGCTTTCCCGCCGCCGGTACAGGTAATGGAAAGAGTCAGCGGGACGGACTTCAGAAGGTAGTCGTTTGACGCCCCGTCCTCCTTGACGGTTTTTTTCAGGGAAATCCGGAAGCTCTCTATGAGGACCGGCTTTTCCAGCAGGGAACGGAAGGCTTTTTCCTCCTTCTTTTCCAGCGTAACAGAGCGGACATCCAGAGTAAAGATGATCTTCTGTATCTTTCCGTCCAGAAGCTGCTCTGCCTCTTCCTGCGTGAGGGAGGAAAGCAGCTGGAAGGCGTTTTTGACGGAAACAAATTCTTCTGCCGCATCGTCTGTATTGATCTGCAGACTGATGCAGGGAAGGTATGCAAGATTCTTCAGATAATTCTGCAGAACCGTTTCCGGAAGACTGCCGCTGTTTTCCCGGATCATTTTCTGATACTGGATCCATGCGTTCAGATATTCCTCCGTCGTTTCGGCGCTGCAGTCTTCCTCTTCCGTCAGCGTGGGAAGCTTCCGGAAAAGGTCCCGCACCTCATCCTGACTGTATACGGGATCGGGATCCTCTGTATCGTCCGGATCCTTTTCGTCCCCATCGCCAGGTTTTTTGTCGTCGTCAGTTTTTTTGTCGTCGTCAGTTTTCTTGTCGCCGTCGGTCTTTTTGTCGTCGTCAGTTTTTTTGTCGTCGTCAGTTTTTTTGTCGTCGTCAGTTTTCTTATCGCCGTCGGTCTTTTTGTCGCCGTCGGTTTTCTTGTCGTCGTCGGTTTTCTTATCGTCGTCAGTCTTTTTGTCGTCGTCGGTCTTTTTGTCGCCGTCGGTTTTCTTGTCGTCGTCGGTTTTTTTGTCGTCGTCAGTCTTTTTGTCGCCGTCGTCTTTCTTACTGTCGTCCGGCTGCTGGCTGTCGGACACTTCTGTATCTGCCGGATCGGACGGACTTTCGGGTTCCGAAGGCGCGGCAGGCTCCGAAGGCGCCGGTTCTTCGATCTTTACTGTCCAGGTGTGGGAGGTGCTGGCAAAAACGGAATAGCTTCCTCCGCTGCCTGTCAGCCGGGCCTCCACGCGGACGCTGACGGACAGATCGCAGGCTTCGGCAAAGGAAAGAGTAGAGAGGTCATACCCCTCCCGCTTCTGTTCCTGGCCGTTCTCCGTCCAGGTCCAGGTATAGAAGAAGCGTACGCGGCCTTCCGTCGTCTGTCCGGGAGAAGCGGCCAGAGGATGCGATGCGGCAACGGACAGGATATGTTCTTTCCCGTCAGAGACAGCCTGGATGTCCGGCCCGAAGCTGACGGTGGGAGGAACCGGGGTCCTTACCGCATACAGAGTATTTCCGGTGACGGGAGAAGTCTCCGTGACCCCCGCGGCATCCGCGTCAGACGGATCGAACACCCACCGGCAGTCGGAATACCCTTCGCCGCCGGGGATCGCGGGGAGCTTCCAGGCGGGATCCGCCGCCCATACGCCCTGATCGTTCCGCTTCCAGTTTAAAGGGAAGGAATAAAGCACAGTCCGGACGGTTTCCGTGCCGTCCGCGTTCTTCAGCGTCAGGCTGATCTGGTATCCGGCCCGTGTGGGATCGGGGGTGATCCCGGTTCCGGAAAAGCGGTCATAGGAGTCTTTGCCGGCAAAAACGAGGACCGGGCCGGCGTCAAAGGCGGAGGCTCCGCAGGAGGCGAGTCCGCCCGGCAGATATACGGTGGAGAAGCCGGCGCCGGAAAAAGCGCCTGCTCCGATGCTGGTAACCGATGCGGGCAGACGGAGTACGCCTGTCAGGAAGCTGCATCCCTGAAAAGCGTTTTCTCCGATCCCCGTGACGGGGACGCCGCCGATCGAGCCGGGAATATCCAGAGTCATGCTCTGTATGCCGGACTGCTTCAGGCTGTTCAGATAAGCTTCGTCAAAACCGGTGATGACCCCATCCGCAAACCGAAAGCGGGATGTTGTCCCAGCCGTCTCTGAGGCATGAATGACCGGACCGCCCGCGGTCAGCAGGAGACAGACCGCGAAAAACAGAAGAAAGGCAGGAAAACAGCGGGCCTTCCTCTGAAAAATGGTTCGGTGCAGCGGCAGGATATGTTTCAGACAGATCTTTTCTTTCATATAAAACGCCTCCCCTCTGTGTGAAAATCCACAGGATCCTGTCAGTGTTTTCTACTTATATTATGGAATATTCAGAGAGGAAAAACAAGGAAGAAAATCTTAAGATTCAGGAAATAGCAGACCGGCGCCGGGACTTCTTTTTCCGGACAGATTGTGGTATGATGGATCGGACAGAGAGATTCAGGGGCATGGAGGTAAAAATGGGAGCAGACAGAGAAAAAGGGAAAAGCAGGAAGGAGAATACAGAGGCGGAGATCGCCCTGATCAACCGCCTCGCGGAGTCGGAGCATCCGGAAAAGATCCTGGAGAGCGCCCAGCCCTTCATGGAGCTGATGAGCCGCTACCGCTGCGCCATGATGGAGGTGGAGACCAAGCTGCGGGTGCTGGATGAGGAATTTTCCCTTACCTATGACAGAAATCCCTTTGAAACCATAAAGAGCAGACTGAAAAGGCCTGTCAGCATCATAGAGAAAATGAAGCGCCGGGGCTATCCGCTGACTGTGGAGGAGATCGAAAAGCGGCTGAACGACATTGCGGGGATCCGGGTGATCTGCTCCTTTCCCGACGATATTTACAGACTTGCTGACATGCTGATCCGGCAGGACGATATCCGCCTTGTACAGAAAAAGGACTATATCGTCTCTCCCAAGCCGAACGGCTACAGAAGCCTGCATCTGATCCTGGAGGTGCCGATCTTTCTTTCCGACAGCAAGCGCTATATGAAGGTGGAGGTGCAGTTCCGCACCATCGCCATGGATTTCTGGGCCAGCCTGGATCACAAGCTGAAATACAAAAAAGACGTGCAGGAGCCGGAGCGGATCGCGGCGCAGCTGAAGGAATGCGCGGACATCATCAGCAGCATGGACGAGCGGATGCAGCAGATCCGGGATCAGATCGAGACAGGAAGAACGGGGGACGGAAGATGCTCCGGATCCGGCCCGATGGAGGAGGCGTGAACATGGAAAAAAGGATCACCCCGCTGATGCGGGTCTATCATGAGGAGATTCCGGCTCCGCTCATGGAGCTGTATGAAACTCCGCCCATGCGCAGGCTTTCCGATGTTGGCATGCACTGCGGCTGCGAGTACAGCGCCTTTCCCCGCTTCCGTTACCGTCCCATGGCGGAATGGGCGGAGAATTATACCAGGGATCTGCACAGCATGGGCGCGGCGCTGATCGTCTGGCATTTTACGGGAGACCTGAAGCAGAGTGCGGCGGCGCTGCTGCACGACATCGCGACGCCCGTGTTCGCTCACGTGGTGGATTTCCTGAAAGGAGACCATGTGCATCAGGAGGCAACGGAGGAAGCGACTAGAGAAATGATAGAGGCCTCCCCGGAAATGATGCGCGTCCTGAAAAAATACGGTCTGACGGCAGACGACGTGGCGGATTATCACCTCTACCCCGTCGCGGACAACCCGTCGCCCGGCCTGTCCTCGGACCGCCTGGAATATACCCTCGGCAATTTTTACGGCAGGAGCAGGAAAAGCCTGGAGCGGATCCGTACCCTTTACGATGCCCTCTCCTGCGTGGAAAACGAAAAGGGAGAGCCGGAGCCGGCCTTTTCTTCCCGGGAAGCGGCGGAGGAATTCACCCTCGGCGCGCTGGAGAACTCCCGCATGTATATCGCGGACGAGGACCGCTACTGCATGCAGTATCTGGCCGACCTGCTGAAAAAAAGTCTGGAATGGGGCGTGCTGGAGCCGGAGGAGCTCTACGGAACGGAAAAGCAGGTGATCGGCCGCCTGCTTTCGGAAGAAAGATGCGCGGCGCTCTGGAACCAGTACCGGCTCCTTTCGCAAATTGAAGTGACGGGAGAGAGACCGTCCGGCCGTTACTGCGTCCGCGTGCCCTCCAAGCTGCGCTGGATCGATCCGCTTTTCCTCCTCCCGGAGGGCGGCACGGCCCGCATCAGCAGGGTGAGCGAACCGGTCCGAAAAGGCATCGAAGACCTGCACCGGACCGATTTTGACGTGTGGATTTCTGCGCCGGAAGGGGCGGAGGCCGCGGCGGAGCTTCTGCAGAACGGGTGACAGGCCGGGGATTTCGGAAGACACGGGAAACGCGTCTGACAGCGTATTTCCCGATCGGGATCTGCAGCGCTTATGGAGGAGAAAATGGAAACGATCCTGCTCAGGCAGGCCTGCCCGGAGGACGCGCAGGCTGTGCTGGATATTTACGCGCCCTATATCAGAAATACCAATATCACTTTTGAATACGAGGTCCCTTCCCTTTCGGAATTCCGGAAGCGGATGGAAGGGATCATGGAGGGATACCCTTATCTGGTCTGCGAGATCGGCGGCATCATGGCGGGCTATGCCTATGCCCACCGCTATCAGGAGCGCGCGGCCTATCAGTGGGATGCGGAGCTCTCCGTCTATCTGAGAGAGGACTATGCGCACCGGGGCATCGGCCGCGCCCTTTACACCGCTCTCATGGAGATCCTGAAGGAACAGCATGTACGCAACGTTTACGGAATCGTCACCAGCCCCAATCCGCCCAGCGAGGCGCTTCACCTTTCCATGGGCTTTTCCCTCTTCGGCGTTTCCAGAAAGACCGGCTATAAGCTGGGAAAATGGATCGATGTATCCGGCTTTGAACGGCCGATCGGGGATCCCGACAGCCCGCCGGAGGAGCTTCTTACGGTGGACCGGGTGCCGGAAAAGAGAATTGCAGAGATCCTGAGAGAGGCGGAGGGGATGATCCGGTGACGGGGAGTCCCCTCTGCCCGGAAGATCCGAAAGAGGAGAGGAAGAGAGAAGGAGATTTTTCCTGGCTTCGGACCGGAGCGTCAGGAACCGCTGCTATGGGAAATAAAAAAAGAAGTCCGGTATCTGCCGGACTTCTTTTTTGATAAGAGCGATAGACGGGGCTCGAACCCGCGGTCTCGACCTTGGCAAGGTCGCGCGTTACCAACTACGCCACTATCGCATATATGTAAAGGATGCTGCGCATCCGAAGCGGGTGATGGGAATCGAACCCACGTATCCAGCTTGGAAGGCTGGTGTTCTACCATTGAACTACACCCGCAGATAACAGGCTGTTGTAACCTGCGCTGCCGATGCCTTCCCTGGAATGCCCAGAACCGGAATCGAACCAGTGACACGAGGATTTTCAGTCCTCTGCTCTACCAACTGAGCTATCTGGGCCTGTATTGCCTCATGTATGTTCTGCAGCCGCCTGCAACGAAAATCATTTTAACCAGTTTTGGGCGGACTGTCAAGCTTTTTTTCAAAAAAATTGTAAACAGAAAAGTATCATACAACTTATGCTACAGGTCTTCTCCTGATGAGAACGAAAAAAGGACTTTTTTCCCTGACCCGGACTTTTCTCCGGAGCTTTTTTGCGGGATGGACAGAAAAGAAAGAATTCCGCAAAAAAGCCCCGCTTTTTCCAAAATCGTATTGACATGCCGTCCGGAATGGAATATATTGAAACTAACGGATTTCTGTGGAAAAATGAGGGGCGGAAGACGGAAAGATGCACAATTTTCTCCGGGCG
>CALWGL010000007.1 GCA_944380025.1 uncultured Lachnospiraceae bacterium | reverse complement strand
ACTTTTTGTACGGTTATACAATGTAGATTCTTATTTTAAACCGTATCAGAGCATCCTGCCGGATATTAAGCAGGCCATAAAAGGAGGTGTTTTTATGCCACATATTATTCCAATCAAAGCCTTGAAAAACACTGCTGAAATTTCTGATCTGTGCCACAGTACGGACGGTCCCGTTTACATTACCAAAAACGGTTATGGAGATATGGTGCTTATGAGTATGGAAAGCTTTGAAAAAATGATCCGTCGTTTTAAGATGTACGAAGATATTGAACTTTCTGAAAAGCAACTGAAAGAAGGCGAATCGAAAGATGCAAAATCTTCCCTTTCCGCCATGAGGGAAAAATATGGCTTATAAACTGATTATCGCAGATCACGCGGAAGAACTGCTCGATGAAATCATCCATCATCTGCTCTTCCGCCTGAAAAACAGCCAGGCTGCGGCACATTTGCCTGACAGCCTGGCACAAATCTACTATCGGCCGGGGGACACCCCTTTTCCATTTGCCCTCAGCCGGGAGCCTTACCTGAACAGTCATTCTTCCCGAAACATTCACTCCAGAAAATACGCGTTGGAAACGGTATGCCGTCCCTTCCCGTCCGTGATCTCCAGGCGGATGTAGCCCTCTTCCCCGTTCAGCTCGAAGTCCGCCTCCGTGATGGTCTCTCCCGGCTTTGCCGACGCCCGGTGGCAGTTCCTTCCCATGGTTTTCAGAAAAATCTTGTCCGCGGGCGTGCACTTCACATGCACATGGCTTCCCGTGCGGGTAAATTCCAGGATCTCCGGGGCCTCTCCCTGTCCGTCCGGCACGCAGCAGCTGTAAAAATTCCCTTTTTTCAGCGCGTCGATGATCCCGTCATAGGTGAGGCTTTCCGCGCCGATCCGGATATAGCCGCCGAAGGAATCGTACAGGCCGCCGTCGATGGCCATGCTGTTGTGGTTATCGTCCGTGGATACGCAGAAAAGCTTCTGGCCGCTTCTTAATATCTCGTCATAGGACTGGGGATGATAGCCGTACAGGCCGTCCATCTCGCAGCCGTGGTTATAGATCTCCATGCCCCACATGCCCTTCAGCTTCGTGTACTCGTCGCAGGTCTGTAAGGACCAGTAGGGATGATTGTAGCAGCCGAGGAAGCCCAGCTTCGTCATCTTTTCCACGTAGGCGTTCACCGCGTCCATGTCCTCATAGGGCACCTCCGGCCGGCCGAGAGCCTCCTTGATCTCCTTATTCTGATCCGGGCAGGTATCGTACCAGTTCATGTGCCAGGTGCGGCGGTAGTTCCAGAGCATGTCCCCCGCCTGGTTCATATCCGTTTCCAGGGCCGCGATAGCGACGAAATTCTCATCGCACAGGTCCCTGTGGTCGCCATAATGGTCGTGATCGGTGATGGCGAGCACCTGATAGCCCTTCTCCTGATAATGCTTCTTCACCTCTTCCGGCGTCATTTTTCCGTCGGAAAATACGGTGTGGCAGTGCAGATTTGCCTTGTAATAATTTACTCCCTTCGGCAGCAGTTCCATTGTCTTCATCTGAATCTCCCTTCCAAAACGCGGCAGGGAAATTCCCTGCCGCTGTTTCCGCCGGCCGGGGAAAATCCTTCTCCCCGGCCAGTCGTCTCTGGTCATTCTTTTTCAATGTTGTAAACGCCGTTTTCCAGATCCACCGTAACACGGGTGCCATCCGCGAAGACTGTGCGCTGCTTCTTTCCCTCCCCGTCCAGAAGCTCATGGCGCACCATCGGGCAGTCCGCGAGGCGTTCATGAAGCTTGGCCACCACGCGGCAGCGTTCCGCCGTCTCCTCCGGCCCCAGGTCTCCGCAGCCCGCGAAGGAGCCGTCCGTGTTCTCATACGCGCCGTCGCGCACCAGATAGGGAGCTCCCGCGTTCAGAAGCGCGTAGAGCATCAGATCCTCCCTGCACTTCGTTCCGTCCGGCCTGTCATATTCCAGAATATCCATCATCCAGGGCTCCACCACGCAGTCGTGATAAACCAGGTTGAACAGAGGGACCGGAATGCCGCTTCTGGGCGTTCCCGGCGCCTGGAGCATGAAATGATAGGGCGCGTAATGGCAGAACACCAGGCTCTGCATGCTCCAGTCGGATACCTCCTCGGAGCTGGGAAGGATGCCTTTGGACAGAAGCCAGTCAAAGCACTGCTTCCTGTATTCATAGCATTCCCGTCTGGTCATCCGGTGCAGGGGATTGGAGCACTCGTCTCCCTCGTTGCAGGTAAACACATCCAGATAGGCCCCGTCCATCGTAATTCCATGGGAGAAAATCTCATGGAAATTTCGCTTTACATAATAGGGGGCTCTCGTAGCGCACAGATAGGACTGGGGGCCTCCCGCCCAGCGGCTGTGCTGCGGCATGGTGCCGTCCGCAAGGCGCACCGCCTCGTTTTCGTCAAAGCTTTCCGCGTTCAGATAATAGTCCCGGTACTGGTCATGGATGCCGAACAGGTAGCCGCAGTCGTGCACCGTGTCCGCCAGCTCCTTCATGCCTTCCCAGCCGCCGGCCTCCACACAGGCGGGCAGATAATCCGGATGCTTATTATCATACCCCGGCTCCGCCCAGCCGTCCAGATGCAGGTAAAGCTTCTTCACGCCCCGCTTTTTGATATCGGTGATCAGCCGCGCCCTTTTTTCAAAAGGCGTAACGTGATTGTTCTTCTCCGGCTGCTCCTTATCATAAAAATCGGACAGCGGATGCACGTTGGTCTTGATGCCGCAGTGGACGAAAGCGCAGCCGTAGAGCTTCTCCACGGAAGGCACCCTTGCCGCTTTTTCCTTCAGCGTGACCAGCTTTCCGGTCTGCTTCGCGTAAACGCGGTAGATCCGGCACAGGTCGTTATGATCGCAGTCATCCAGAAATGCGTAGGTCGCGCTTCTTCTGTAGTCCATCCTTCCCAGGCTCGGCTCCCACCAGATACCAATGTGAGTATACGGACCTCCCGCCGGATGATCCACATAAGCGCCCGCGTTCCAGGGCGTGTCCGCGATGGCGATATAGCCGTGTTTCTCCTTCACCTGGCCGAACCAGGGCATATAGCCCCCGGCCGTCAGGAACTGCCCGCGAAAGCTCAGGGCGTTCACCTCTTTTTCCCAGCCGTTGGGAAGGAGCATTCCCTGTCCCTCGTTGATCAGCGTATACCACCGCGGCGCTCCGGCCCCGGATTCTCCTGCTCCGTACTTCTGTCCTTCCGCAGCCGCTTCTCCTTCCGCCGCGCTTTCTCCGGCATCAGCTTCCGAAAACGCCATGGGAACGGGCCAGCGGACCTCCTTTACGGAAAGGCCCTGCTCGCAGATGGGGATCCATTCAAAATGCACCTTCCCCGCACAGCCCTCCTCCGGTTCCTCTCCGGTCTCTTCGATCCAGCAGAGGGTGTCGAAGGCATAGGAATCCTCCCTGCCGTCCAGGGAGCGGTAGCTGCTGTGGATGCCGCGGCCGTAGCCGGTCTTCACCGTTTCATGGGTGATCTTCTGCCAGCGGGCAAAATCAATCTCCTCTTTCTCTGTGACCACGGCAGGACGAAGCGAACTCTCCGTCTCCCACTGTGTGTCTTCCGTTTTGATGACAAGATGTAAGGTCTTTTCGCACAGACTGACCGTGAGCCCGGAAACCGGGCCCACAGTCAGCAGTGCAGAAGCTTCGGACGCTCCGCTGAAGGAAGCGCCGGTTCTGTTTTCATTCATCACTGTAATATTACTCCTTTACCGCGCCGATCATAACGCCGGTCGCGAAATACTTCTGCAGGAAAGGATATACGCAGAGGATCGGCACCGTAGCCACCATGATCGTCGCGTATTTGATCGTCTGGGAAAGCGCCTCGGCGTCGCCGCCCGCGCCGCCGGACATACCCTGAGAATCATTGGACAGAAGGATCTCTCTCAGGATCAGCTGCAGAGGATACATCTCTCTGTCACGCAGGATCGCGGATGCCCAGAACCATCCGTTCCAGAGGGCTACGCCGTAGTACAGGACCATAACCGCCAGGATCGCCTTGGACAGCGGCAGGATGATCCTCACCAGAATGGTGATGTGTCCGGCTCCGTCGATCTTTGCCGCCTCCGTTAAGCTTTCCGGGATCGCCTCAAAGGAGGTCCTCAGAATGATCATGTTGTAGGTGCTGATCATGAAAGGAATGATCAGGCCCCACAGCGTGCTGGTCAGATGCAGGTCTCTCAGCGTCAGATAGAAAGGGATCATGCCGCCGGAGAAGAACATGGTGAACATGACGAGAAGCATCAGAGGCTTCTTGAACATGACGCCTCTTCTGGAGAAAAAGTACGCCGCCAGAGAGGTCAGGATCAGATCCAGCACAACGCCCACGATCAGGATGAACATGGTGTTCATATATCCGGACAGGATGTTGGGGTTGTTGAACACTCTCACATACGCATCCAGGCTGAAGCCCAGCGGCCAGAGGATCACGCCCCTGTGCATGATCAGCTTGCTGCCGTCGCTGAAGGAGCCCATCATAACGTGCCACACGGGATACAGACAGATCAGCACCACCAGCGTCAGAAAGATATAGTTGAATATACGGAAGATTCTCTCTCCCCTTGAAATCTTAACCTTCATGACAAACCCTCCTTACCACAGACTGTTCTCTGTCGTCTTCTTGCTGATCTTATTCGTAATGACCAGCAGAGCACAGTTGATCACAGAGTTGAACAGTCCGATTGCCGTGGAATAGCTCCAGTCCTGCTGGATCAGTCCGGCACGGTATACATAGGAAGAAATGATATCCGCCGTATCATAGGTAGCAGGATTATACAGCAGGATCGTCTTTTCATAGCCCATGCTCATCAGGGAGCCCATACGGAGGATGAGCATGATGATGATGGTGGGCATGATGCCCGGCAGCGTTACATGCAGCGTCTGCTTCCAGCGGTTTGCGCCGTCGATGGCAGCCGCCTCATATAGCTGGCTGTCCACACTGGACAGAGCGGACAGATAGATGATGGATCCCCATCCTACCTCCTGCCATATGCTGGAGGCTGTGTATATCGTTCGGAAGTAAGCCGGGTTCTGCAGAAGCGGCGTCGCCTCTCCTCCGAAGAAGGTGATGATGCTGTTGAACAGTCCAGTGGTCAGGCAGAAATCGCTCAGCATACCGCAGGCAACCACCAGGGAAATGAAGTGGGGCAGATAGGTGATGGTCTGCGCCGTTCTCTTGAACGCCTTGTTCTTTACCTCATTCAAAAGCAGGGCAAGGATGATGGGAGCCGGGAACCCCCAGATGATGCTGTAAATGGAAAGCAGCAGCGTGTTTCTCAGCAGTCTCCAGAAATACGGGCCGGTAAAGAAACGGATGAAATTTTCAAATCCGACCCAGTCGCTTCCCGCGATCCCCTTCGCGGGCTTATAATCCATGAACGCGATGATCGCGCCGTACATGGGCTTATACATAAACAAAGCATAGAAAATGAGTACCGGAAGCACCAGCAGATACAGAGACCAGTTTCTCCTGAAGTCCTTCTTCACTCTCACTTTAAATGAATTACCCTTCATCGCTCCAATCCTCTCTTTCAGCAGCCGGCGGCTTTTTCCTTTGCCGCACAGCGGATGCTGCGCGCCGCGTCCCATCCGCTGTATGGCAAAGGAGGCAAAAAAGCCGCCGCCCCTTCGTATAAAATACCGGGGACCGTCTCCGGATCCCCGGTCTTACAGCGTTCAGGCGGGAGCGTCCGTACCGGAAACGGCCGGACGCCGCCTGATATCCATGCCGAGATGGATTATCTCGCATTATAGCGCTCCAGAGCGCCTCTTTCGATCTCAAGGGCTCTCTCCAGTCCCAGGTCATTCAGGGTCTGGATATAGGAATCCCAGTTATCGAAGCTTTCCGTACCAAAGACGAACTTCAGGGTCATCTCGTCAACATAGGTGTTGATCTCGTTCTGGATCGTCGCAAGCTCATCGGATTCCTCCTGGGTAGGAGTTACAGAAGGCATCGTGTGCTCGGCAGCCGTCTCAACAGCCCATACGGTCGGGCATTCCTTAACGGTGTCAACCTGCAGATACTCTTCCAGATAGTTGATATCCTGTACGAACGGTCCGTTGTAGTTCGCGCGGATGTATTTGCCGAGAGCCTGTGCCAGCGGCCATCCATCCGGGTTATTGGTCACTTCCTCGGTATATACCGCATGGTCGCCGTCCCAGTTGTAGGAAACGCCTTCGATACCGAAGTTGAACATGTTGTGGCCTTCCTCGGAATAGCCATAGTCCAGGAATCTTGCAGCCAGCTCAACGTTCTCACAGCTGGTGGTAATGGCAGCGCCGACATCCGGGAACTGGTTCTCCATAAATCCGTAAATGGGAGTGTCGCCCTCGTTCAGGGTAGGAGTAGGAGTGGGAACCAGAGAGTAATCCGGATTGTTCGCCTGTGCGGTGGTAATCATAACCTGCATACGGCTTGCAGCCCAGCCCACGGAAGCGCCGGCCTGATCGGTGGTCATCTTGGAGGTAACCTGGTCGCCGTTCAGAGTAGCAAGGTCACGGTCGATAAGGCCTTCGTTGTACCACTGATTCAGAGTCTGCAGATAAGCCTTGTAGTTATCCTGGGAAGCATAGAACTGAACCTCGCCGTTCTCATCCAGGAAGAAGTTGCTGTTGTTCGCGGTTCCAACGCCGTAAGCGAAAGCGATGGGATTGGACTTCTTGAAGTTGGTCCAGTCGAAGCACAGAGGAGCCTCGGCGCCCTTCTCTTCCTTAAATGCGGTCAGAACAGTATGCCACTCGTCGATGGTGGTGGGAACTTCAAGTCCCAGCTCGTCCAGCCAGTCCTGACGGATGAAGCCGCCGACAGTGTAGCACAGTCCGGCTTCGCCGCGGATGAACGGGAATGCGTAATAGTTTCCGTCATCCGTCTTTACCATCTTATCAATATCCGGATTCTCTTCCAGATACTTCTTCAGGTTCGGGCAGTACTGATCGATGATATCGTTCAGAGCGATGATAACGCCGTCGTCGATCGCCTTTTCAGGGCCGCCCGGATAGCTGTTCAGCCACTGCCACTCCATGATGTCGGGCAGATTTCCGTCTGCGATGATCAGGTTGAACTGCTCGTTCTCCTGTCCGCTTGCGGGATGCTGGAACTCAACCGTAACGCCGGTGTTCTCCTGCCATACCCTGCCCAGCTCAGTGTCTCCCAGGCTGGTGAAGTTGGCAGATACGTTGGGATTCAGCTGCAGCCAGTAGGTAAGGCTTCCGCCGTCCGCCAGAGGATAGGAAACTTCTTCCGCCGCAGCAGCGGTTCCTTCCTCTCCTGCCGCCTCCTCTGCAGGAGCTGCGCTCTCAGCGGGCGCCGCGCTTTCAGCCGCATCTCCGCCTGAGCTGCTTCCGCAGCCTGCCAGAAGAGAACCTGCCATTGTCAGCGCCGCGAAGAGCGCCAACGGCTTTTTCCATTTTCTTCTCATACCTTTTTCCTCCTTTTGTTTTTGCCACATTTGTGCGTTTTGTGTGGCTCATGAGGAAATTGTATAATATTTTATGTGCAATTTATATATACAAAAAATAAAATCAACTGATAAAAAATGAAATTTCCGTCATTTTGTACCTTTTATCTGTCCCGGGGTGACGCCCGTGTACTTTTTGAAGGTCCGGATAAAAGTTGAGCTGTCCCGGAAGCCCACCTTCTCCCCCGCTTCCACCACGCTCGCCCCTGCCTTCAGAAGCTTTTCCGCTTCGCTGACCCGGGTCATGGTGATGACCTTCAGAAGGCTTTCTCCCGTTTCCTTCCGGAAGATGGAGGACAGATAGGCCGGCGTCATCCGGAAGTGCTGGCCGGTCTGGGAAATGTTCAGATCCGGATCGCTGTAATTGGCGCGGATATATGCCAGCACCTCCTGACACAGGATCTGATTCTGGCTGCTGCCTTCTCCGGTCTTTTCCCGCCCGATCTGTTCCGCCATCCTGCAGAATTTCTCCCGGATATCATCCAGGGACATGCTTGCGGACAGATCCTTCAGTCCAAACTCGGAAGGCACCCCCCCCAATTCGTTTTTTTCAGGCTGTCCGGTCTTCTCAGAAGCCTTCATCAGCGTTCCCGCCAGATCATACAGCAGGCATTTCCGGATTTCCGAAGAAAGCTTGTTCTCCAGGAAATTCGTATCCAGGACCTTGTTGATATAGGAGACGGCAAGGGATACATTGTGGGAAGCCAGCGCGCTGATGATCTTTTCCTCCTGCTCCTGGGAATAATCATATTTCCTTTCGGAACTGTTGCGGATCTCCCGGTAGCTGATATAATCCTCATCCAGCGTATCGATAAAGCCCTCCGCCTCCCTGGCCTCCAGCCAGGACTCATGGACGCCCGCCAGCCCTTCATGCGCCTCTCCCGCGAACACCGCCACGGAAAAGCCGAAATGATCTCGGATAAATTTCTGCAGGGAATCCACCGTGCCGGCCAGGACCTCCACATGGCTTTCCGGGTTCTCTCCCACGTTCAGGATCATGGCCATCGACTCTCCCAGCTCCACGGTCTCCACACGGAAGTACTCTCCCAGCCCCTCCTCAAAGACATTGCGGATGATAAATCGCTTCAGCCCGCTCACGGAAGGATCCTGCTGCCCGCCAAGCGGTCCCGGCCGAGTTCCGGCGTCTCCTTCCGCACCTTCCGCAGTCCGGCCGGCAGCCCTTCTTCCTTCTTTTACCTTCAGAAGGAGGGTCTGGTTATACCCGTGACGGATCCCCTCGCTGTAGGCCGCTCCGCCGGAGGAATCCTTCTCCTCCTCATAGGGATTTTCCAGAAGATCCGCAAGATAATACTGCCGCAGCATCTTCCAGTCCTCCGCCACCTTCTGCCGGAAATCGGAGCGCTCCTGCAGGAAGGACTGAAGATTTTTTTCCAGGAACTGATACTCGTTCTCGATCCCTCCTTCCTCTTCCCTCTCCGGGAACAGGTTCAGGACCTTCTGCAGAGGGGAATAGTTGGCCTTTGCCATCTTCCTTGCCGCCGCCAGTCCGACGCACATGCACAGAAGCGCCAGGACAAAAAATACATTTCTGATCGCCGCGGCCTGTCCCCGTATCTGCTGCTCCGACATCAGCAGCACATATTTCCATTCTCCCACATCAGAGGACAGAGAGCGGACGATGTAGTTTTCGCCCTGCCACTCCGTTTCCGCTTCCTCTTTCTCCGGAAGCTGCTCATAACTGAGCTGAAGCTCCGGATACTTTTCCGTGCGGTTATAGGAGATCCCGTCAGGATCCAGCATCAGCCACTCAAGCCCAGGTTCCCATGCGACGGACTCCACGCTCTGATTCAGGCTCTCCATGTCCAGCCAGAGGCCGACCATGGCGGAGGTGCTTCCGTAATCGCCCCGCAGATTGGACATGGTCATCAGGACCTCCGGTCCGTTCTGCGTCCAGCAGGAATCCATTCTCCTGATATCCTGAAAATGGAATTCAGACAGCTCCTGTCTCAGCTCCTCCTTGATCTCCGCCTGCCCTCCGCCGCAGTACAGTTCGCAGTACATGTCAAAGCTCATGCAGCCGTAGGAGGACACCATCTTCCCGCTGTTCTGGAAGTAAACGAACACATCCTTGCAGTAATCCCCGTTTTTGTTGATGGAAATCAGCATGGACTCCAGCTCCCGCTTCAGGGCATACAGGTCATAGGAATTTTCGGAATCAAACTCCCCCTTCACGGAAGCCAGCTTCTGCACCGTCTGGTTCAGAGAAAGCTGGATCAGCGTATTTTCATAAAAGGACATCTCCCTGTCGCAGGTGCTTTTCACCGTATTCAGCAGTCTGGCGTTGGACACATCCGCGCCGCTTCTGACCGTATGGTACGCATACAGATAAAAAAGCAGACTCATTCCCAGGGGAAACAGAAAAATGCAGGCGAAAGAAAGCATCAGCCGCCGGTATGCCTTTCCGTTCTTTTTCAACATCCGAAAATCCTCCCGTACATGGTTTCCTGTTACGCAAAAAACAGCTTCCGGCGGATGGTCCGGGCCGCCCCGGAGCCATCCGACAGAAGCCAGGTTTATCTCTTCCGCGGTTTATGCCTGCAGCACCTCTCCGCCGTAGATCCGCGCGCCGTCTTCCCGGCCCGTGATATCAAACACGCAGACGCTTCCCGTGGAATAGCAGTTTATCCTGTCCTTCCCGCTTCCGTCCGCATCCCCGTCCCGCGCGATCACCGCGTCGGAGGTATGATAGATCTCATCGTGACAGATCGTCGCCACATAGCTTCTGTCTCCGACACAGATCTGAACGGCCTGGGCCTCTCTCTCCGTAAGCGGCCGCTTCAGGCTGTGGCTTTCCGTATTCAGGAAACGGACCCGGGCTGCCTCCGTCTCCCCCTTCGCTCCTCCGTTGATCACCGTGATCATGCTGGCAAAGCCTTCCTTTTCCAGCGCCGCGCAGATCCGCGCATTCTCTCCGCTCTGGTTATAATGCGCCGACCAGGTGCCGCGCCCTTCCTCCAGCTTCACGCCGTCGGTCAGGAACGTGAAAAAGGCCTCCGTATCCTTTCCGGAAAATACCGCCCGGTTCTCTTGCACCTTCACCGATCCATCCGGAGAAAAGTGGAAAAATTCCCGGTATGTATGCGTTCCCCGGGCGTAAAACTCGTCATTGATCAGATAGATATCCGGACGGATCCAGATGATCCGGCGGTTCACGAAGATCCCGTCGTCAATATAGCCCAGATGGCCTCCCTGTACATACTCCGCCAGTTTTCCCTGATGGAAGGCGCGGTTCACCGCAAGGGAAAGATGGTCGGTATACCAGGAGCCGTCGAAGGTGGTAAAGGATCTTCCGTCCACCGTGGCTGTGTTGTGTCCCGGATTGTCCTTCAGTTCAAAGCGCAGCGGGACATCCATATAGGTCCCTCTTCCGCCGTCGATCAGCACATCCTCTCCGTTGAGCACCAGGCTCACATGCAGCTTGTCCCCGTGGCAGTGTCCGGTGCTCATGCCGCCGCAGGCAAAATGCAGAAGGTTCGCCTTCTCTGACCAGTCGGAGCGCAGATAGTAGTTTCCGGAATCCGGAAGCGCCGCGGATGTGAAGCCCGGCTCCTGTGCGGCAAGAGCGTCGTATTCTTCTGCAGCCTTCATCCCGAAATCCCAGGCGCTTTCAAAATCAAGCCGGTCAAAGCCCGCATATTTCAGCTCCGGGTCCCGGAACAGATACGCGCCCATGCTCAGCACGTCTCCCAGATCCGTGTCATCGGAATCCCCGTGGGTAAACTGATGCATGTCCGGTTTTCTCCAGATCATATCCGCCCTGGCCATGCGGTGCACCCGCTCTTCCATCCCTTCCGGCAGCGCAATGCCGTTGACCCTGGCGAGATAGACCACGCAGCAGAGGCAGTGATAAACCTCATTGTGATACATGGGAGACTGCTCCCACTGGCTTCCGTCCGCGTATACCTGCACTCTGCTGGAGGGCTCCAGCCTGTCCAGGGCGATCCTGGCCCATTCTCTCGTCTGTTCGTCCTGCGGGAGCGCCAGCGCGATCTCAAACAGGCCGCTGTTTTCCAGCACGCACCAGTTGCTCTGGAGCCTGGCGTCTCCTCCCTGCGTCACAAGCCGGTCGGCGTGGGCGCGCAGGCAGTCCGCGAAACGGTCCAGAAACTCCTCAGTGATCAGAGGGCTGTCCTTGAAATACCGGATGGCTTTGGTCCAGGTCTCCCCCCTCAGTCCTGTTTCCAGCATTCTCCAGGGGCCGTTCTGCGTGGCCTCATTTAAGGGCACCCGGTCCATCCAGTCGCCTGCCAGCCGCAGAAAACCCTTCACATATTTTTCATCTCCGGTCAGATGATAGGCCTGTCCCAGGCAGATAAAGAAACGGTGGCGGTTGAACTGCCAGACGAATTCCGGATCTCCCTTGGGCTTGATGCTCCAGTCGATCTCTCCTTCAAAGACCACCGGGTCATAGGTACGCTCCATGTCCCAGTTCAGATCGAACAGAAAATAATTCCTGCACACCTCGTCGGCCACACGGAGGATATGCTCCGTATCCTCCGGCCAGTTTTCCCGGCAGAATCCCGCCGACTTCTCCGGATCCGGCACAAAATAGCAGGAATCCGGCCGGTCAAAAAACATCTCTTTCTTCATACCCTTTCTCCTCCTGCAAAGCAGAGGGGCGGCATGCGGGTCCGTCCTCCCCGGCGGTCCCGCATGCCGCCCCTTCGTTCCTTCTCAGCTCTTTTTTGCAGCGATCAATACCAGTAAGGCTCCCAGTCTCTGAGAAGTCTGGTAAGCGCCTCCATGTAGAAATAATCTCCCCAGATCACGCACTCGTCCACACCGATGTTCGGGCAGGTGTTATAAGGCGAGCTCTTCGCGTAGGTTCCGTGCAGCAGCAGGCCGTTGGAAACCGCCGGATCCGTCACCGCGCATTCGCGGATCAGAGCCTCCACCAGCTCCTCCGCCTTCTGCGTGTAATACTGCGCCTTCTCAGCCGGCAGATACTTGCTCATTTCCAGCATGCCGCAGGCCGCGATGGCCGCAGCGGAGGAATCCCTCGGCTCGTCGCTTCCGTCCGTAAAATCGAAATCCCAGTAAGGGATCTTATCCTTGGGAAGATGATCCAGGAAATAATCCGTCACGCGGCAGAAGATATCCGCATAGGCATCGTCCCTGAGGAATTTGTACGCGAGCGCGGAACCGTAAACGCCCCAGGCCTGTCCTCTCGCCCAAGCGGAACCGTCCCTGTAGCCCTGATGGGTCACTCCCTTTACCGGCGCTCCCGTCTCCGGATCAAAGAAAAAGGTATGATAGGTGGAATTGTCCGAACGGACGATGTTCTGCATCGCAGTCTTTATGTGCGCCTGCGCCTTCTGGGCATATTTCTGGTCTCCGGTCACTTCCGTGGCCCAGAACAGGATCGGCATGTTCAGAAGGCAGTCGATGATCAGCCTGTAGTTATCCTTCGCGCCAAGCTCTCCCCATGCCTGAATGAACTGTCCCTTTTCCTGGAAACGGCTCAGAAGGTTGTCCGCTGCCATCAGGGCGGCTTCCTTTCCGGTCTCGTTTCCCGTCAGCTTCCAGGCCGCAACGCAGGAAGGGCAGTACAGGAAGCCCATATCGTGATGGTTCACGCCGTCCTTTTCCCTGATCCTCCGGTAAAAATCCTTCACCTCGATCTCAGCGGTCTTTTTCAGCTTTTCGTTTCCCGTCTTCTCCCAGGCGAGCCACACCTCTCCTGTCCAGAACCCGGGCGTCCACTCGTAATTGATGTCCGGCTGATAAAAATTGTTGACGCTGGAGGAAGGCGGAAATTTTTCCGTAAATTCATCCGTCGCCTTTAAGATCAGCTCCGCCGCTTTGTCGTATGCTTTTGTAAAGCATTCCTTCTGTTTTGTGTCCATAAGCCTCTCCTTCTCCCTTTTCATTTTTTCTGCCCTTCTCTGCCCCAAAAGGGCCGCAGAAGGCAGAAGCACTTCGTTCTTTTATTATAATGAATCGCTCCGGGAAAGTATATTGACAAAACATGAATCAGTTGGCAAAAAGTGAAAAATGCACACAATCACGGCTGTCTTTATATGTTAAGCAGATTTTTTCCTCTGAAAATTGACAATTTTTCGACACATCCGTATTACACGCGTTACGATTCAGACAGGCCTGCGCATTCGCTGCGCAGACCATACGAAAACGCCCGGGCAGGAAGCATCGACGGCTTTCCTGATACGGAAAAAATATCCCTTCCAGGCGCACAAAAAGAAAGCCGGCTGAACGCCGGCTTTCCCGAAGATGTCTCTGTTCTGTTTCCGTCTGCCTGTTTTATTTCGCCACGATCGCATAGGTCTGTCTCGCGATGGACAGTTCCTCATTCGTAGGGATCACAAGGACCTTCGGTCCCGGTCCGGGAGTCGTGATCACGATCTCTTCTCCCCTCTTGTGATTCGCCACCTCATCTATGGTGATGTTCATATAGGCAAGATGCTTCAGGATCCTGTCCCGGATGATCGGGCTGTTCTCTCCCACGCCGGCGGTAAAGCAGATCGCATCCACGCCGCTCATCTCCGCCGTATAGGCGCCGATATACTTGACCACGCTGTGGATGAATACCTCCATCGCCCGCTTTGCGTTCTCATCGCCCTTTTCATAAGCATCCTCAAGATCACGGAAATCCGAAGAAAAACCATCCGAAACCCCATATACGCCGGACTCCTTATTCAGGATGCGCAGGATCTCGCTGACGCTCTTTCCTTCCTTGTTGGCAATAAACTCCACAATGGCAGGATCGATGTCTCCGCTTCTGGTTCCCATCACAAGTCCCTCCAGCGGAGTGAGTCCCATGGAGGTATCCACGCATTTGCCGTATTTCACTGCGGAAACGGAAGCGCCGTTCCCCAGATGGCAGACGATGATCTTCAGCTCTCCGATAGGCCTTCCGAGAGCAGCAGCCGCGCGTCCTGACACATATTCATGACTGGTGCCGTGGAAGCCGTATCTGCGGATCCGGTAGTCCTTATAATAATGATAGGGGATCGCGTACAGGTAGGATTCCTCCGGCATGGTCTGATGGAAGGCCGTATCAAAGACCGCCACCATGGGAACAGAAGGCATCAGCGCTTCGCATGCCTCGATCCCGATCAGATTGGCCGGATTATGAAGCGGCGCAAGGTCGCTGCAGTCCGCAATGGCCTTCTTTACCTCGTCCGTGATCAGCGTCGCTTTGGAAAAGTTCTCTCCGCCGTGGACGATGCGGTGCCCCACCGCTCCGATCTCCGACAGATCCTTCACCGCTCCGCTTTCCGGATCGGTGAGCGCCTTCAGGACCAGGCTGATAGCCTCCTTATGATCGCTCATCGGCGCTTCCGTGATCTGCTTTTTGCCGCCGGCAGGCGTATATACCAGCCGGCTTCCGTCTATCCCTATTCTTTCGCACAGTCCCTTCGCGATCAGCTTTTCGCTTTCCGAATCGATGAGCTGGAATTTCAGCGAAGAGCTTCCGCAGTTTATTACCAGAATATTCATTGCCATAACCTCATATTTTCTGCCGCCTGCGCGGCGTGTAAACCCTTATGCCGCGGCCCTCCGGCCGCTTCTCCCCAGATGTCCTTCGCGCCCTCCGCGGGCGCATATCCCGCTTTATGCCAGCTGCGCCTGTACCGCGGTCAGAGCGACAACGCCCACGATATCCTGCCAGTCGCAGCCTCTGGACAGATCGTTCACCGGCTTGGCGATGCCCTGCAACATGGGTCCGTAGGCTTCCGCCTTGCCAAGGCGCTCCACCAGCTTGTAGCCGATGTTTCCGGCATCCAGATTCGGGAAGATCAGAACGTTGGCCTTGCCCGCCACTTCGCTTCCGGGAGCCTTGGATTTCGCCACCCTGGGAACCAGGGCCGCGTCCGTCTGCAGCTCGCCGTCCAGGGTCAGATGCGGGTACTGCTCGTGCGCGATCTCAACTGCCTTCGTCACCTTGTCCACCAGCGGATGATGAGCGCTTCCCTTCGTGGAATGGGACAGCATGGCGATGATGGGCTTCGCGCCGATCAGCTGCTTGAAGCTCTTCGCACTGGTATCCGCGATAGCGGCAAGCTCCTCGGAGGTGGGATCCTGATTCAGGCCGCAGTCAGCGAACAGGAAGGTTCCGTGCTCGCCGTACTCGCAGTCCGGCACATCCAGGATGAAGAAGGCGGAAACCAGCTTCACGCCGGGAGCCGTACGCAGGATCTGAAGGGAGGGACGAAGCACGTCCGCCGTCGCATGGCAGGCGCCCGCGACCATGCCGTCCGCGTCGTTGGCCTTGACCATTACCACTCCGAAGGTCAGCGGATCATCCAGCAGTCTCTGTCTCGCCTCCTCCAGCGTCATCCCCTTCTTCTTTCTCGTCTCATACAGAAGCTGCGCATATTCCTCGAACTTCTCTGTTTTATGCGGATCGACGACCTTGACACCCGTCAGATCCACTTCCAGCCAGCCTGCGCCGTCCATGATCTTCTCTTCATTGCCCACCATGATGATGTTGGCGATCCCCTCCTGAAGAACATGAGCTGCTGCGATCAGCGTTCTCTTGTCATTTGTTTCCGGCATGACAATGGTTTTTTTATCCTGTCTGGCCTTTTCCTTGATGATATCAATGTAAGACATTTTTTACTCCTTTCCGCACTTTTTGTCCTTTTGTCTTCTGTCTCAGCCTGATTAAAATTATAACGGAATTTTCCATTGTATACAAGGTTCTTTTCCTGATTTTATTGCACAAAATCTTGCACAAAGCGCAGTTTTCCTTCCCTTCCGCCTCCGGCAGACAGCATTTTGCCCTGAAAATCCAGGCGTGTCCTTCCGCCTCTGTTCAAATCGCCGCATTCGTGCTATGATAAAGCCCGACACAGCGAAAAGAAACAGAAGGGAGACATCCGGCCAATGACCGTCACAGGGATCATCGCGGAATACAATCCGCTTCACAGGGGACACGAATATCAGCTTGCCGAAGCCCGCCGTCTGACCGGGGCCGATTATGTGGCCGTGGTCATGAGCGGCTGCTTCACGCAGCGCGGCACCCCTGCCGTCCTGGATAAATACGAGCGGACACGCATGGCGCTCTCCTGCGGCGCGGATCTCGTTCTGGAGCTTCCGGTACGGTTTTCCTGCGCAAGCGCGGAATATTTCGCCTCCGGGGCGGTTTCCGTCCTGGACAGTCTGGGCTGTGTGGACTGGCTCTGCTTCGGGAGCGAATGCGGGGACACTGACGCCCTCTGCCGGGCCGCTTCCCTTCTGGCGGAAGCGGAGGTCTCGCCGGAATACCGTCAAAGGCTTCGCAGCGCTCAGAAAGCCGGACTGTCTTTCCCCGCCGCAAGAAGTCTTGCTCTGGAAGCCTTCCCCGGCATGGATCCTTCCCTTTTCTGCCTTCCCAACAACATTCTTGGGATCGAATACTGCAGGGCGCTTTCCGTCCGGCGCAGCCCCATCCGCCCCCTTGCCATTCCCCGGAAAGGGAATTATCATGACACGCGGCTGCAGGAATCGGAGGGAGCCTCCTTCAGCTCCGCCTCCGCCATCCGGGCCGCCCTGACGCAGGAAGCATCCGGATGGAAGCCCTCCTGCGCAGAAGGAAGTTCTGCCGGGAAAGGCAGTCCCGCGGCGGCCGCCCAAAAGCTTCGCCGCAGCCTTCCGGATGCCTCCTTCCGGCTGCTGTTCGGCCGTCAGGACGGCAGAGGGATCCTGACGGAAGAAGATTTTTCCCTGCCCCTGCGCTGCCGGCTGCTGCAGCTTCTGGAAGCGAATGCTCTGCCGGAAAAGGCCGGATCGCTCACCGATTTTGCGGACATCAGTCCGGCGCTTGCGGACAAAATCGAAAAGCAGCTCTACCTTTTCTCCGGCTGGCAGGATTTCTGCGGACTGCTGCATTCCAGAGATCTTCCCTATGCGCGCGCGTCCCGGGCCCTCTGCCATATCCTTCTGGATATCCGCCAGGACGCCCTGGATCAGAGCAAGGCGGATGGGTTTCCGGTCTATCTGAGGATGCTCGGTTTTTCCGGACGTGCCCTGCCGCTTCTCTCCGAAATAAAAAAAAGGGCAGCCTCCCCTCTGCTTTCCCGCCTTACGGCCGCAAAGGGACAGCTTCCCGAAACGCTCCTGCCTCTTCTGACAGAAGAGATCAGGGCGTCCCATATCTACCAGGCCGCTGTCAGCGGCAGATATGGGACGCCCTTCATAAATGAATATCAGAGACAGATGATCAGTTTTTAAAGCTGTGGATCGGAGCAGGGATCCGGCCCTTCCTCCCCACAAAGGCCTCGCAGCCGAAGGAATTGACCGGCATAATGGGCGCATGGCCCAGCAGGCCGCCGAATTCCGCGTGGTCCCCCACCGTTTTTCCGATCACGGGGATCAGACGGGCAGCCGTGGTCTTCTGATTGACCATGCCGATGGCCATCTCATCCGCGATGATCCCGGAAATGGTGGACGCCTTCGTATCTCCCGGGATGGCGATCATGTCAAGGCCGACAGAGCAGACGCAGGTCATGGCCTCCAGCTTCTCCAGGGAAAGCGCGCCGGCGGAAACCGCGTCGATCATGCCCTGATCCTCGCTCACAGGGATGAACGCGCCGCTTAAGCCTCCCACATAGGAGGACGCCATGACGCCGCCTTTTTTTACCTGATCGTTCAAAAGCGCCAGCGCCGCCGTGGTTCCGGGCGCTCCCGCATGCTCCAGGCCGATCTCGCACAGGATATCCGCCACGCTGTCGCCGATGGCAGGCGTGGGCGCAAGGGACAGATCCACAATGCCGAAGGGAATGTTCAGCCGCTCGGAGGCTTCCTTTGCCACCAGCTGCCCCACTCTCGTCACCTTAAAGGCCGTTTTCTTGATCGTTTCGCAGAGCACCTCAAAGCTCTCTCCGCGCACCTTTTCCAGCGCCGTCTTCACCACGCCCGGGCCGCTGACGCCCACGTTGATCACCTGATCCGCCTCCGTCACGCCGTGGAACGCTCCCGCCATGAACGGATTGTCATCCGGGGCGTTGCAGAAGGCCACCAGCTTCGTGCAGGCGGAGGAATCCGTATCCGCCGTCAGATGAGCCGCTTCCAGGATGATCTCACCCATCAGGCGCACCGCATCCATATTGATGCCGGTCTTCGTGGAACCCAGATTTACAGAGCTGCACACCCGCTCCGTAGTGGAGAGCGCCAGAGGGATGGAGCGGATCAGAAGCTCGTCCGCGGGCGTCATCCCCTTGGACACCAGCGCGGAATAGCCGCCGATGAAATTCACGCCCACCTGCTTTGCCGCCCGATCAAGCGTCTGTGCGATCCGCACGAAATCCTCCCTGCAGCGGCAGGCCGCGCTTCCGATCAGCGCCGCAGGCGTTACGGAGATCCTTTTGTTTACGATCGGGATCCCGAACTCCGCGGAGATCTCCTCCCCGGTCTTCACCAGATTTTCCGCCGCATGCGTGATCTTGTCATAGATCTTACGATTCAGCGCGTCCGCGTCGGAATCAATGCAGTCGAGAAGGCTGATCCCCAGCGTGATGGTACGCACATCCAGATTTTCCTTCTCGATCATCTTATTGGTCTCGTTTACTTCAAATATGTTGATCATGCTGCCCTCCGTTCAGATCCTGTGCATCTGGCTGAAAATTTCTTCCCGCTGGCACTTGATGATCACGCCGATCTGCTCTCCCAGCTGTGTCAGCTCCTCCGCGATCTCCCCGAAGCTTTTTTCCGTCCGGTTCATATCCACGATCATCATCATATTGAAATATTCCTGCACGATCGTCTGGCTGATGTCCAGGATATTGATGTTGTTCTGCGCAAGATAGGTACATACCCTCGCAATGATACCCACCGTATCATGTCCGACTACTGTGATGATGCTTCTTTTCATTCCTCTGCTCCTTCCGCCGCCGAAGGCGGCATTTTATTCTGGAGAAATCAGCCGTAAGGCTGATTTCCAGGACGAAAGCCCTGGCTTTCGTCCGCTGCTCCTTCCGCCGCCGAAGGCGGCTCTTTATTTTTGATTCTTACGCGATCTCGATCACCGCGGAGGGCTCGCTTCTCTTCGCCACCTGAATCGGGAAATCGCCCGCCCTGTACGGATTGTCCGCCTGGTCGATCTCCAGCCTCACCGTTTCATAGGCCAGCTGGGGCAGGTTGTTTTCCCTGCTCAGATGTCCCAGGACAATGTATTTCAGCTTATCATGCAGCAGCCTTCCCAGAAGCCGTCCGGAATTTTCATTGGACAGATGGCCCCTGTCCCCCAGGATCCGCTGCTTTAACGGATAGGGGTACGGCCCCACCTGAAGCATGTTCACATCATGATTGGCCTCCAGGAGAAGGGCGTCCATTCCCTTAAGGCACTCCACCGTATAGTCGTTGTAGGTGCCAAGATCCGTCACCACCCCGATTTTCTGTTTTCCGCAGGAAAACCGGTACGCCACCGGATCCGCCGCATCATGGGAGATCCGCATGGGATTCACCGTCATATCCTTGATGGTAAGGCTCTCGTCCGCCCTTACCGTCTGAAACAGGCTTTCATCGATCGCCCCAAGGCTTCTGCAGCGGCAGATGGCCTCCACCGTTTTGGGCGTGGCATAGATGGGCACATTATATTTCCTGGAAAAAACGCCCAGCCCGCTGATGTGGTCGCTGTGTTCATGGGTGATGAAAACCGCATCCAGGATGCGGGGATCGATCCCCAGGCTGTAAAGCCCTTCTTCCGTCCGCTTTCTGCTGATCCCAACGTCCACAAGAACATGGGTGGTATCCGTTCCCACATAAATGCAGTTTCCGCTGCTGCCGCTGGCAATGCTGCACAATCTCATCGTGATCTTCTCTCCTTTGTCCGGATGAACGCTTTTCCCGCGGCCGGGCCTTTTTCGTCTGCCGAAGCTCTTCTCCGCCGCAGGGGCCTTTTTCGCCTGCCGAAGCTCTTCTCCGCCGCAGGGGCCTTTCCGCACGTTCCGTACTAATATGCCACATTCTGCCGGTTTCTGCAAGCCTCTGATCCATTCCTGCGGTTAAAAAGCGAAAAAAGTGGTAACAGTTCAGCCAGGTCTGCGCATTTCCTGCGCAGACCGTACGAAAACGTATCGGCAGAAAGCATCCGGCCCATCGCGAAGCGATTGGAATGGCCGGATGCCGTAACAGTTCTGCCGAAGGCTGAACTGTTGCGGGCGGTATTGCCTCTCACTACGGGTAAAAAGCCGCTTTTCCTGATTCCTGCCGCAGAAAATCCCTTCTCACTGCGGGCAAAAAGCTAGTTTCCCTCATTTCGGCCGTAGAACGCCGCTGAAATCTACGGTACAAAAGCCAAAATTCCCTGTTTTGGCCGTAGTGAGATCCCAATCTCCACGGGTCAGCAAGTGACCGGCACCGGACTGAACAATAACCAACGGACTGCAGCCCGCCACACCGCACCTGCAGCCCGGCACACCACAGCCCGCCGCACCCGCAGGCCGCCACACCGCACCCACAGCCCGCCGCACCCACAGCCCGCTGCACCCACAGCCCGCTGCGCCGCGGCCCTCACCCGTTTTCCCGGCTGAGGGCCGCAAGGAGCTGCCGTTCAGTCTCCCGGATATCTCCGTTGTTTTCGATGACCACGCGGCAGTGGGCGCGGAATTCTTCCTCGCTCAGCTGACTGTCAAAGATCTGACGCACCTTTTCATCCGAATATCCTCTGCTCTCCATCAGGCGCTGCCTGCGGACAGCCGGGTCCGCGTGGACATACCACAGCTCGTCCACCACCGCTTCATAGCCGCACTCGATGAGAAGCGCCGCCTCCAGAAAGAAATAATCGATCTCTCCTTTGCTCCGCTCCTCCTCCACCTGCTTTAAAATATAGCGCTTCACTTCCGGGTGGATGATCCCGTTCACCCGCTCCAGCAGGGCGGGATCCGCGAAGATCCGCTCCGCCATTTTTTTCCTGTCGATGGTCCCGTCCGGCGCCAGCACCTGTCTTCCCAGAAGCTCCACCAGCCGTTCATAGCAGGGCTGTCCGGGAAGCTTCACCTCATTTCCCGCCTCGTCCGCCAGGAGGACACGGCAGCGGCAGAGCTTCTGAAGGAGCTGAAGCACAAGGGACTTTCCCGCGCCCACTCCTCCCGTGATTCCGATCAGTTTCATCTTATTTGGCTTCATACCAGTCCTTTCCCGTATGCAGATCCGTTTCCAGCGTCACCGAAAGGCTGGCGGCAGCCTTCATTTCCTCTGTCAGGATCTCAGCCACCTTCTGCTCCTCTCCGGGAGCCGTTTCCACCAGAAGCTCGTCATGGATCTGAAGAATCAGCCTGGACTGCAGCTTTTCCGAATCCAGACGTCTCCAGACGCGGATCATGGCAATTTTGATGATATCTGCCGCCGTCCCCTGGATCGGCGCGTTCATGGCCACCCGTTCTCCGAAGGAGCGCTGCATGAAATTGCTGCTCTTCAGCTCCGGTATGGGTCTGCGCCGTCCGAACAGGGTGACCGAATAGCCGTTTTCCTTCGCAAAAGCCACCTCTCTGTCCAGAAAAGCCTTCACATCCGGATAGGTCCTGAAGTATTCTTCAATGTATTCCGCGGCCTCCTTCCGGGAAATGCTCAGATCCTGACTCAGGCCGAAGGAACTGATCCCGTACACGATGCCGAAGTTCACCGCCTTGGCATTGCGCCGCTGCAGATCCGTCACCTCCTCAAAGGGGGTGTGGAACACCTTCGAAGCCGTGATGCGGTGAATGTCCGCATCCATCCGGTAAGCCTCGATCAGCTGGGCGTCCCCGGACATATGCGCCAGCACGCGCAGTTCGATCTGGGAATAATCCGCGTCCGTGAACACATAGTCCTCCTTCGGAACAAAGGCTTTCCGGATCAGCCTGCCCAGCTCCATGCGCATGGGGATGTTCTGCAGATTCGGCTCCGTGGAGCTGATCCGTCCCGTGGCTGTGATCGTCTGGTTCAGAGTGGTATGGATCCTGCCGTCCGGGCCGATGCAGGGAAGAAGGCCGTCCGCATAGGTGGATTTCAGTTTGGAAAGCCCCCTGTATTCCAGGATCTCCGAAGCGATGGGATGCTCCTCCGCCAGCTTTTCCAGCACATCCGCCGCGGTGGAATAGCCTGTTTTGGTCTTCTTCCCGCCAGGAAGCTTCAGCTTTCCGAACAGGATCTCTCCCAGCTGTTTGGGGGAATTGATGTTGAATTCCTCCCCGGCCTTCTCATGAATGCTCTTTTCCAGCTCCCCGATCCGTTCCACAAGCGCGCCCCCATAATCCTTCAGCGCCTGCGGCCGCACCCGGATCCCTTCCATCTCCATCTCATACAGCACCCTTGTCAGAGGCATCTCGATCTCTGAAAACAGCCGGTCCATGCCGGTCTGCTTCAGCCTTTCGGAAAGCACGGGCCGGGCCGCCAGGATGGCGCACACCGCGCTTCCCGCATACTCCGCAAGCTCCTGCGGTCTGTCCGCAAGGATCTCCTGCCAGCTGCTTTTTCCGAACAGCATGCTCCGTTCCTTCAGCGTAAGCCCCAGATGCTCATGGGAGATATCCGCGATGCTGTAATCGTTTTTCAGCGGATTGAGCAGATAGGCCGCGATCAGCACGTCGAACAGGCGCTCCGTCTCCTTTGCTTCCAGATATCCGTACTGGAACTTGATCTGGAAAGTACTCAGGCGCACGCCCTCCTTCTGAAGGGCGGAAAGCCGCTTTCTCACATAATCCGCGTCGATCTCCTCCGAGCGGGTGAGCACCAGAGGAGCTTCCCCGCTTACCGCAAGGGCGAGGGCTGCAAACCCGCTTCCATCATAACGGTTTGAGGCCGTTCCCGCAGAAGCATTCCCGTCCTCCAGCACCAGAAAAGCTGCCTCTCCTTCCTCTGAAGCCCGGGCAAACATTTTCTCCGCATCCTTCCCGGAAGCGCTCCTGCGGACGGCCGCGGCGTCTCCGGCGGCGGAAGCAGGCTGCTCCTGAAATCTCGCCAGCATGTTCTTAAACTCCAGCCTTACGAACAGCTCATAGGCCTCCGGCGTGAACAGCTCTCCCAGCTTCAGATCCTCCCAGGAAAGAGAAAGCTCCGCCTGCGTATCGATCCGCGCCAGCGTCCGGCTCAGCTCGGCAAGCTCTCTGTTGGCCGCCAGAGATTCCCGGATGCTTTTTTTTGCCACCTCGTCCAGATGCGCATAGATATTGTCCAGGGAGCCGAAGCGCACCATCAGCTCCTGCGCCGTCTTCGGTCCTACCTTCGGCACGCCGGGGATATTATCGGAGGAATCGCCCATGAGCGCCTTGAGATCCACGAACTGCTCCGGCGTCACCTGCCACTCCCTTACCACATCCTGCGGATAATAATCCTCTGTCTGCGTCCTGCCGCCTTTTGTTTTTGGGATCCGGATCTTAATATGCTCCCCGGCGATCTGCAGAAGATCCCTGTCGCCGGAAACCAGGGCCACCTCCATGCCGTCCTTTTCCGCACGCTTTGCCAGGGTTCCCAGGATATCGTCCGCCTCCAGCCCCGCTTGCTCCACGGTACAGATCCCCATTGCGGCAAGCACCTGTTTCATCACGGGCACCTGCTGCCTCAGTTCCTCCGGCATGGGTTTCCTCGTTCCCTTATACTCCGCATACAGTTTATGCCGGAAGGTAGGCGCGTGCACGTCAAAGGCCACGGCAAGATAGCCCGGTTTTTCCTCCTCCAGGATCTTGAACAGGATGTTCAGAAAGCCGTAAACCGCATTGGTATGAAGCCCCTCGGCATTGCTCAGGTCAGGCACGCCGTAGAATGCCCGGTTCAGGATGCTGTGCCCGTCGATCAGTACAAGCTTTTCGCTCATTTTTCCAATGTTCCTCCAATTCAGAATACCACCGTCGTCATCACCAGGATCACGGCAAGCACGGCAATGGCTTCAAAATAATACAGCCCCTGCTGGAGCCGCTCCCGGATCTTCACATGTCTCTTTGCGACGGCAAGCCGCGCATAAAGCTCCCTGTTCAGGTTAAAGGCTTCGCCGTCCTCCAGCCGCTGCATCCCCACCGTGACCAGGAACTGAATGCTCAGCTCCTCCCTGCAGGATGCGCATTTCTCCACATGGGCGAGAAAATGCTTTGCCTCTCTGGTCTCCATCCTGCCCCGGATAAAATCCGGAATCAGCTTTTCCGCCGTTTTACAGTCCATCCGGATGTCCCCTTTCCCTGTTGTTTCGCCCATCCGGGCATTTTCTCTATTACTATACACCAAAATCCGGATTTTTAAAAGGAAAACCGGATCCCCGGCAGGAAGCGTTCTTCCGCGCCGGAGCTCCGGTCTGTATCTTTTTTTGTTTACAGCATGGCCTTTCCGCGGCAGTAGGTCTGAAGCACCTCATAATCGTCCTCAAGCACCACGATATCCGCGTCATATCCCGCCACAAGCTTCCCCTTGCGGCCGTCCACGCCCAGGCATCTGGCCGGGTTGAGCGTGCAGGCGTTCACCGCCGCGTCAAAGGGAACCATCGCTTCTTCTGCCAGGATCCGAAGCCCCCGGTTCATATGCAGGGTGCTTCCCGCGATCGTATCCGTTCCCACAAGGCGGGCCAGGCCGTCCTCTCCGATCTCCACGTCATGACCGCCCAGCTGGTAGCCTCCGCCGGGAGGGCAGTGCTTGGCGCACAGAGAATCCGTGATCATGATGGCATAATCCCTTCCCTTTGCCTGAAAATAATTGTTCAGGGCGGCGGGATCCGAATGGCAGCCGTCGCAGATCACCTCGCCGTAAATATCGCGCACCCGGAAGGCCGCACCCACCAGGCCGGGCTTTCTGTGATGATAGGCCGTCATTCCGTTGTATACATGGGTCATGCTGGTCGCCCCGTTGGCGATCCCGAGAAGCGCCTGTTCATAAGAGGCGGAGGAATGTCCCATGCTGACCACCACGCCCGTCCGGCTGCAGTATTTGGTCAGGGCAAATCCCTCGTCATGCTCCGGAGCCAGGGTGATATAGCGGATCAGCCCATCCGCGGCTTCCTGATACCGTTTAAACTGCTCCACATCGGGCTTCGCTATAGCTTCCGGCGGCTGGGCTCCCTTATAATCCATATCCAGATAGGGTCCTTCAAAATGTACGCCAAGGATCTCTGCGCCCTCATAGCCTTCCCGCACCACAGCGGCGACATTTTTCAGCGCGGCCGTCAGCACCTCCGGCATCTGCGTCACCGTGGTGGGCAGGATCGAGGTCACGCCCTCTTCGGGGATCCTCCTCATCCAGTTTCTCAGTCCCTCCGGTTCCGCGTCGTTGGTGTCAAAACCGTATGCGCCGTGGGTATGTACATCGATAAAACCCGGCAGGATCCTTCTGTTCCCGTAATCCTCATCCGCGGGAAGCGTCCCCCAGGGGAGCACATCCTTTATGATCCCGTCCTCTGTCACGATCTGCGCGGAAATAAACTGGCCCGCGGTCCAGACTCTTTTACTCTGTATAACCATCGCGCATCCCCCGCTTTCTCTCAGATCTCAGAAAGCGCGTCTTCATCCGCGATCACGATGGCGTCGCTGTGAAGCTGCAGAACGGAAGCGGGCACGCGGGGCGTTACCGGTCCGAAGAAAGCCTCCTTCACGATGCCGGCCTTATCCTTTCCGCTCACCACCACCAGAACCTTCTTGGCGGACATGATGGTCCCGATTCCCATGGTATAGGCCTGCTTGGGCACATCGTCATAGGAAGCAAAGAAGCGCTGGTTCGCCCGGATCGTGGATTCCGTCAGATCCACGCAGTGGGTCGTAAGCGGGAAGCTGTCCGCGGGCTCGTTAAAGCCGATATGTCCGTTGTGTCCCAGTCCAAGAAGCTGCAGGTCGATGCCGCCCACGGAAGCGATCACCGCGTTGTAGTCCGCGCACGCCTTTTCGCTGTCCGGCTCGGTGCCGTCCGGCAGATGAGTCTTTTCTTTACAGATGTTCACATGGGAGAACAGATTGTCGTTCATGAAATAATAATAGCTCTGGTCATTGTCTCTGGTCAGTCCCTTATACTCGTCCAGATTCACGGAGGTCACCTGCGAAAAATCCAGGTCCCCGTTTTCATAGCGCTCCACCAGCTGCTTATAGGTTCCGATAGGGGTGGAACCGGTGGCAAGCCCAAGCACGCAGTCCGGCTTCATAAGGATCTGCGCGGAAATGATATTGGCCGCCTTTCTGCTCATGTCTTCATAGTCTTTTGCTCTGATGATTCTCATCTTAACACCCTTCCTGCGCCGTTTTATGAATTGATATGATGAGGACAGGCTCCTGTTCCGGCGCGCCGGAGCCTCCTTAATTTGTCCATGTTTTAATTATAGCCTGTTTCTCCGGCAAAAGCCATACCGAAAAAAGAATTCAGGAACCGCATAACGTTACTGTTCAGCCTTCGGCAGAGCAGTAACGGCATCCGGCCATTCCAATCGCTTCGCGATGGGCCGGATGCTTCCTTCCTGTACGTTTTTGTACGGTCTGCGCAGTAAATGCGCAGACCTGTCTGAACAGCAACCGCATAACGCCAAATTCGGAAGCCCCTGCAACGGGGCTCCCGACTGTGCCAGGATTTTGACTGATTCTTTATTTTTCGTGGTCTTCCGCCGCCTTATTTCAGGAGCTTCTTCATTTCGTCCGCGACGAACTGTACCTTGGTTCCGACAATGACCTGGACAGAGGTCTTGCTCGGCCGGATGACGCCCGCGATGCCGGCGGATTTGATCTTCTTCTCATCCACCTTCGTATAGTCCTTGATCTCAAGGCGGAGCCTGGTAATGCAGTTGTCCAGAGAGGTGATATTTTCTTTTCCGCCAAGGCCTTCCAGAACGGTCTTCGCAACGGCCGTATAGTCATTATTGGCAAGCACGACCGTCTTTTCCGCCTCCACATCATCGTCCTCCCGTCCGGGCGTCTTCAGATCCAGCTTCACGATCGCGAAGCGGAACACCACATAGAACACGAGGAACGCCGCAATTCCCAGAGGGATGATCATCCAGGTATTCTGCGCGGCAGGCAGGGAAGCCGAGAACAGAAGGTCCGTCGCTCCTGCGGAAAAGCTGAAGCCTGCACGGAAGCCGAGCAGAACCGTAATGAAGGTGAAAATGCCGTACAGCAGCGCATAGATCAGATAAAGCACGGGTGCAAGGAACATAAACGCAAATTCAAAGGGCTCCGTTACGCCGCAGATGAATGCGCAGACCGCAGCGGATGCAACGATACCGATCGCCGCCTTCTTTTTATTGGATTTTGCGGTATGTACCATCGCCAGCGCAGCGCCGGGGATACCGAACATCATGCAGGGGAAGAATCCGGACATATACATGCCCAGGCTCCAGGTCACGTCAGCGGAGGTGTCTCCGGCCCAGAAGTGGGAGAGATCGCCGATGCCGATCGTGTCAAACCAGAATACGTTATTCAGTGCATGATGCAGGCCGGTAGGGATCAGCAGACGGTTCAGGAAGGCATAGATGCCAGCTCCCACAGCGTCCATTCCCACGATCGCTTCGCCAAGCTTTACCAGCGCGCCGAATACGATCGGCCACAGGAAAAGCAGAACCGCAGAGGCAATGATGGACACGCCCGCCGTAATGATGGCGACGCAGCGCTTTCCGGAGAAGAACGAAAGCCAGTCCGGAAGCTTTGTGTTCTTGAATTTATTGTAGCAGGCAGATCCGATGATACCGGCGATGATGCCGATAAAGGCGTTCTGGATCTTGTCAAATGCGAGCGTCTGGCTGGGATTTTCCGCGATCGCCGGGAACAGCGTAGTGACGACGCCTGTGCTTAACAGCTTCGTCATCATCAGCCAGGAAACCAGTCCTGCCAGTCCTGCCGTACCATCATGATCGTCAGCCATTCCCACCGCAACGCCCACTGCAAACAGGATCGCCATGGTGGTGCCGTCCACCAGAGCAAGCGCCGCCTGAACCATAAAATATCCGATCAGAGCGGCCGCTCCGGTGATCTCGCCTCCCTGCATGGCTGCCGGGCAGAGCAGATATCCGATACCGGAAAGGATACCTGCCACAGGCAGACATGCTACGGGAAGCATCAGAGACTTTCCGAGTTTCTGCAAATACTTCATCATATTAGGATTCCCCCTTATTCGTCTTTTCCCGTCCTGGCCTTCGGGAATTTCTCTATTCATCAGGGCCTTTCCGCCCCCTGAATACCGTTTCGGCTGCGGTGCCTACAGATTTTCCTTCATGAACGCTTCCAGCGTTTCCGCAGCGGCGTCCTCATCCGGCCCTTCGACCGTAAACCTCACCGTATGACCTTTTTTGACTCCCATCATCATCAGGGACATGATCTTTTTCGCGTCTCCTTTTTTGGTTCCGCTTTCCACGCTTACCGCGCTCGCAAATTCCATCGCCTTTTTGACCAGAAGCCCTGCCGGTCTGGCGTGGATCCCGAGCTCATCCGTTATGGTATACTCAAATTCTCTCATTTTCTTCTCCTGCTCCTTTTCTGGATTCTGCCTTTTAAAGATCTCTTACTGCCTTTCTTACCCCGAGCACGCTGGACGGCGAAACGGAAAGCTCATCCACGCCCATGTTCAGAAACGTCTCCGTCAGCGATGTATCCGCGCCGAGCTCTCCGCAGATCCCACACCAGATCCCGGCAGCATGCGCATTTTTAACCGTCATGCCGATCAGCCTCAGCACCGCTTCATGGTGCGCGTCATAAAAGCTCTCCAGCTTCTGGTTCTGCCTGTCGATCGCAAGGGTATACTGGGTCAGATCATTGGTTCCGATACTGAAAAACTCCACTTCCTTCGCCAGCTCGTCGCTGATGACAGCCGCTGCGGGCGTCTCCACCATGATTCCCGTTTCCACCTTTCCGAAGGGGATCCCCTCCGCCGCGAGCTCCCTTTTTACATCCTCCACGATCTCACGGATCTTCCGGATTTCCTTTACGGAGATGATCATGGGAAACATGACCGCGGCCGTTCCATAAATGGAAGCGCGCCAGATCGCGCGAAGCTGCGTCCGGAAGATCTCCTGTCTGGTCAGACAGATGCGGATCGCCCGGTATCCCATGGCGGGATTTTCTTCCTTCGGCAGGTCAAAATAATCCGCCTGCTTATCCGCGCCGATATCCAGAGTCCGGATAACGACCTTCTTTCCTCCCATTCGGGAAAGAACCTCTCTGTAGATCTCAAACTGTTCCTCCTCAGAAGGAAAATCATTTCTTCCCAGATAAATGAACTCACTCCGGAACAACCCGATGCCGCCCGCATCAGCCTCCAGCGCCCTGTCCACATCCTCAACGCTTCCGATATTGGCATAGACGTCAATCCGCCTTCCGTCAGACGTCACATTATCCAGTCCCTTCAGCATTTCCAGCTCTGACCGCGCCCGGTCAGCCTCTTCCTTCTTCCGCAGCAGTGAGGCAAGGACAGTCTCCTGCGGATCGATATAGAAGATTCCTTCAAAGCCGTCTACGACAGCGGGCTTTCCATGGTACTCCTCCTTCAGCTCCACGTCTGCCTGAACCAGGGCAGGGATATTCATGGAACGGGCAAGGATCGCCGTATGCGAATTGGTGGAACCGCCCCTTGTGACGAGAGCCAGGATCCTGCTCTTATCGATCTGAACCGTTTCACTCGGAGTCAGATCATCCGCAAGAAGGATCACCGGTTCATCGGATACGATCCCCTCCTCTCCCGCTCCGGCAAGGATTCCCGCCACCCGTCTGGAAATATCCAGCACATCGACGCTCCTTGCTTTCATATAGTCATCATCCATGGACGCGAACATCTGCGCAAAGCGATCTCCGGTCACGCTCACCGCGTATGCGGCGTTTACCTTCGTACTCCGGATCTCCTCACGGATGGCTTCCAGATAATCCCCGTCATCCAGCATGATCCTGTGCACATCAAAGATCATAGCCTGCTCTTCTCCGGCTTCCTTTACCGCCTTCTCATACAGGACGTCCAGCTGGCCGCAGGCCTTCTGTCTCGCTTCCTCAAATCTTTCGATCTCCGCTTCGGGATCCCCGATCTTTTCCTGTGTCAGGACGAAGTCCTTTTTGCGGTACAGGTATATCTTTCCGGCCGCAATTCCTTTTAATACGCTTTTTCCGGAACATTTTACCATCGTCAGCTCTCCTTTGGCCTATTTCTCAATTTCCATGCAGGCATCCCCGGGCTTCACATGGATCCCGGTCTTTCCCGTCACTTCCGCGTAATCCGTCGTATTGCAGATGATCACCGGCGTAATGCAGTCGTATCCATCCTTCCGGATCGCTTCCAGATCCGCCTCGATCAGCGCATCTCCCTTCTTCACCTTCTGCCCGGTCTGCGCCAGAATGCGGAAATGCTTTCCTTCCAGCTTGACCGTGTCGAGACCGATATGGATCAGC
>CALWGL010000006.1 GCA_944380025.1 uncultured Lachnospiraceae bacterium | reverse complement strand
CAGTACTGGGTGGCCACCTGGCCGTTTTCAAACAGCTTCTTCAGCCACTCCTCATTTGCCACAAAGCGGCCTTCCCCGTGGGACGCGGGAGTGCAGTATACCGCGCCCGGTCTGGTTCCCGCCAGCCAGGGCGATTTGTCCGTTACCACCTTCGTATAGACCATCCGCGAAATGTGGCGGTTGATGGTGTTGAAGGTCAGGGTCGGGGAATCCTCCGTCTGTCCCGTGATCTTCCCGAAGGGCACAAGTCCCAGCTTGATGAGGGCCTGGAATCCGTTGCAGATGCCCAGGCACAGGCCGTCCCGCTCCTCCACCAGCTTCGTGACCGCCTCCCTGATCTTTTCGTTCTGGAAGGCGGTGGCGAAGAACTTGGCGCTTCCGTCCGGCTCGTCGCCCGCGGAGAAGCCGCCGGGGAACATGATGATCTGAGCCTGGCCGATGGCCTTTTCAAATTCGTCCACGGATTCCCGGATGTCCGCGGCGGTCAGGTTGCAAAATACCTTCGTTACCACATCCGCGCCCGCGCGCTCAAAGGCCTTCGCGCTGTCGTATTCGCAGTTGGTTCCGGGGAATACGGGGATGAACACCGTGGGCCTTGCCACCTTGTTTTTACATACATAAATGTCCTTCGCGTGATAAACCGGGCTTTCCACCGGGTCGCTGCCCTGCTCTGCCGTGCTGGGGAATACCTTCTCCAGCGTGCCCTTCCAGGCGGAGAGCATCTCGTCCAGGGAAATTTCCGTTCCGCCGAACACGAAGGCGGGCGCTTCAGTCACGGTTCCCAGCAGCTCGTAAGCGATTCCCAGTCCGTCCAGACGGTCGGCGGGAACCTCCGCCGCGATATCGCCCATCGCGTTTTCAAACAGGTCGGAAAGCTGCACATCCTCCGCAAAAGCCACTCCGAGATGATTGCCGAAGGCCATCTTCGCGAGGGCAGCCGCCGCGCCCGTGCCGTCCAGGGCATAAGCGGAAACGATGGCGCCTTCCCGGATCAGCTCCGTGATCCTTCCATACAGCTTCTGCGCCGCTTCATAAACAGGCAGATCGTAATCGTCCCGCTCCAGGCAGAAGCGGACCAGCTTATTGCCGGCCTTTTTCAGCTCCGGCGTGATCACATGCTGTCCCTTTTCCACGTCCACCGCGAAGGAAACCAGGGTGGGCGGCACGTCGATGTCGTTGAAGGTGCCGGACATGGAGTCCTTGCCGCCGATGGAAGGAAGGCCGTATCCAAGCTGGGCGTCAAAGGCTCCCAGCAGCGCCGCGAAGGGCTGGCTCCAGCGCTTCGCTTCCTCCGTCATCCTGCGGAAATATTCCTGGAAGGTGAAGCGGATCTTCGTGTGGTCTCCGCCCGCCGCCACGATCCTGGCGATGGATTCCGTCACCGCGTACACCGCGCCGTGATAGGGGCTCCAGGAGGACAGATAAGGATCAAAGCCATAGCTCATCAGCGTCACCGTATCCGTCTTTCCCTCCAGAACGGGAAGCTTCGCCGCCATCACCTGCGTTTCGGTGAGCTGATATTTTCCGCCGTAGGGCATCAGCACGCTGCCCGCGCCGATGGAGGAGTCGAACATCTCCACCAGCCCCTTCTGAGAGCAGACGTTCAGGTCGGAAAGGAGGGTCAGCCACGCCTTCTTCGCGTCGCCCGCCTCCACGGCCTCTCCCGCCGCGGGAACGGCCCATTTGTCAAAATAGCTGGTTCCTTCCGCCGGAACCTCCACGTATACATCCGTCTCCTGATGGGCTCCGTTGGTATTTAAGAAGGCTCTGGACAGGTTCACGATCTCCTTCCCTCTCCAGGAAAGCACCAGTCTGGGCTCTTCGGTCACTTCTGCCACGCTCACCGCTTCCAGATTTTCCTCCGCCGCATAGGTAAGGAAGGCGTCCACATCCTTAGGGTCCACCACCACGGCCATTCTCTCCTGGGATTCGGAGATGGCAAGCTCCGTGCCGTCCAGACCCGCGTACTTTTTGGGCACCTTATCCAGATCCACCCGCAGGCCGTCCGCCAGCTCGCCGATGGCAACGGATACGCCGCCCGCGCCGAAGTCGTTGCACTTCTTGATCAGCCGGCTCACCTCCGCGCGGCGGAACAGCCTCTGGATCTTTCTTTCCGTAGGCGCATTTCCCTTCTGTACCTCCGCGCCGCAGGTCTCGATACTCGCCTCGGTATGCACCTTGGAGGAGCCGGTCGCGCCGCCGCAGCCGTCCCTTCCGGTCCGTCCGCCCAGCAGAATGATGATATCGCCCGGATCAGAAGATGCGCGCACCACGTTTTTGCGGGGAGCCGCTCCCATCACCGCGCCGATCTCCATTCTCTTCGCCACATAGTCGGGATGATAGATTTCCTTCACGTAACCCGTAGCGAGACCGATCTGGTTTCCGTAGGAGGAATAGCCGTTCGCCGCGCCGCGCACCAGCTTTTTCTGGGGAAGCTTTCCCTTCAGGGTCTCGGCCACCGGAACCGTGGGATCCGCCGCGCCCGTCACACGCATGGCCTGATAGACATAGCCGCGCCCGGAAAGGGGGTCGCGGATCGCGCCGCCCAGACAGGTGGCCGCGCCGCCGAAGGGCTCGATTTCCGTGGGATGGTTGTGGGTCTCATTCTTGAAGAACACCAGCCACTCCTCCGTCTCCGGGCCGTTCCCGTAATCCATCTCCACCGGAACGATGACGGAGCAGGCGTTGATCTCCTCGGATTCCTCCATGTCCGCAAGCTTTCCTTCCTTCTTCAGCTTACGCATGCCCGCAAGCGCCAGATCCATCAGGCAGACAAACTTGTCCTTTCTTCCCGCGAACAGCTCCTCTCTCGTATCCAGATAGCTCTGATAGGCCTTTTTGATGGGCTCGCTGTAATAGCCGTCCTCAAACGCCACGTTCTTCAGCTCCGTGGAGAAGGTGGTGTGGCGGCAGTGGTCGGACCAGTAGGTATCCAGCACCCGGATCTCCGTCATGGTCGGATCCCTGTGCTCTTCGCCCGCAAAATAATTCTGGATGTGCGCAAAATCCCGGAAGGTCATCGCCAGTCCCAGAGAATCGTACAGCGCCTTCAGCTCCGCCTCCGGAAGGTGTGCAAAACCGACCAGGACCTTCACGTCCGCGGGCTCCTCATAAACGGTTTCCAGCGTATCCGGCTTCACCATGCCCGTCTCTCTGGAATCCACCGGGTTGATGCAGTAGGCTTTGATCTGCGCAAATTCCTCATCGGTGAGGCTTCCCGTGATCAGATAGGTGGTCGCCGTGCGGATGATGGGATCTTCTTCCTCATTTAAAAATTTCACGCACTGTACCGCGGAATCCGCCCTCTGGTCAAACTGTCCCGGCAGATATTCCACGGAAAACACACGTCCGTTTTCCGGAATCGCAATCTCCTCCCGGTACAGCTCGTCCACCGGCGGCTCTGAAAAGACCGTCCTGCACGCCCGTTCAAATACCTCGTCGCTGATGCGCTCCACATCATACCGGATGAAGATCCGGACATCCTCGATCGTTTTCAGATTCAGGTAATTCTTCAGATCGCCCTTCAGCTCCTTCGCCTTTACCGCAAAGGGAGCCTTTTTCTCCACATAGATACGCCTTACGTTTCCCATCGATGCTCCTCCGTTTGTTATCTGGTATGAAGGAAAGACCCGCCGCTCCCCTCATCCGCGGGGCGTTTCCGGCTGCGGCCGTTCCAGGTATCCATTATACAGAAAAAAACGGCTTTTTCAATCCTGTCTCCTCAGGAAGCCGCATTTTTCCTCCTGTCCTCCTCTATCCTACCATAAAAACGAAAAAAAAGGAATCATGCGATTTGATCCGCCGCTTCGGGCCGGCAGAGCGCGGCACGGAAAAATAAGAAAATTTTTATTCTTTCTAAACGGTTTTTTCAGAATTTTTGTGGTATGATAGGCGGGATAACATGGAACACTGAAAAACAGGAATGATTTTGAAACAAAGATCAGATGGGAGTTCTGCATTTATGAAATATTTTCTGCTGTTTCTGAAAAAACTGCTGCGGTATCTGCTGAAGCCGCTTTCCTTCCTTCCGGCGCTTCTGATGATGTATCTCATCTTCAATTTTTCCGCCCAGAGCGGCGACGTTTCCGGCCAGCTCAGCGGCAGCGTCACCACAGAGCTGGTGGAGCTGTGCGGCGAGCTCCTCGACCGGGGCTGGAGCGCGCAGCAGGTTCTTCACTATGCCGGCCTGCTGGAACACTATGTGCGAAAGGCGGCTCACGTGACGGAATACTTCCTGCTGGCAGTCACCGTGGCCTTTCCGCTCTGGGTGTACCGGCTGCGCGGCTGGAGGCTGGTGCTGTGCGCCGGGCTTTTCTGCATGGGCTTTGCCGGCCTGGACGAATGGCATCAGTCCTTCGTTCCCGGAAGGAGTCCTGCCCTGCGCGACGTTTTTATCGATACCGCAGGCAGCCTGGCCGGCATCTATGCTACCAGGCTGGTCTGCTGGATCGGACGCAGGACCCTGTTCCGTCCTCTTTCCTCAGAGACGGACAGGCAGACCCACGCCCCATCCTTTACCCGTTCCTTTCTGTGAGAGCCTTCAGTTCGTCAGAATGACGCATTCGTAAGGCTTCAGCGTCACGCTTCCCTCCAGCGTCCTGCCGTCCTCCACGGTCCGGCAGGCAAAGGGAAGCTCCACCGTCTTCTCTTCCCGGTTAAAGTTCTGCAGGAACCAGACCGGCTTTTCCCCGTCCCTTCTGGAAACCACAACGCCCTGCGGAAGCCTTCCCGTAAATTCGCCGCGGATCCGGCACTCTCCGGCCAGCCATTCATACAGCGCCTTCAGGAAGCCCTCCTCCGCCTCACAGGCCAGATACAGCGCGTTTCCCTTCCCGTACTTTTTCCGGGTGAGGGCCGGAAAGCCCTGATAATAATCCTGCTCATAGACGGAAAGCACCTCGACGGGATTCTCCGGGTCCGAAACCACATGGGAAATCTCCCGGAGCTGTCCGACCTGCCAGCTTTTTTCACCGAAGGAGATGGTATTGGGCAGGGCTTCCACATGCACAGCGTCCATTTCCTCTGTCCGGATGCCAAGCACCTCCTCCAGCGGATGTCTGTCCAGGATGCACAGGTCGGTTTCATCCGCCACGCCGGAAAAATACGTGGCAAGATAGACGCCTCCCTCCTCCACATATTTTTTCACCCGCTGCGCATAGCCTTCCCGGTACTGGTAGGCCAGAGGGGCGCAGACCAGATCATAGCCCTCCATGGAATCCTCTTCATTGATAAAATCCACCTCGATGCCAAGCTCCCAGAAGGGTCTGAAATGGGAAAGCACCGTATCCACATAGGCCATATTTTTCCTCGGGCCCTGGATATCCTCCACCGCCCACCAGTTCTCCCAGTCGAACAGGATCGCCGCCCGGGCCCTGTTGCAGGTGGGCATGACCGCGTCGGAGATCCGCTCCAGCCTCTCTCCCAGCGCGGAAACCTCCCGGAACACCCGGGTATCGCTTCCGTTTCTGTGATCGACCACAGCTCCGTGGAATTTTTCCTCCCCGCCTCTGCTCTTTCTCCACTGGAAATACTGCACGCTGTTGGAGCCGCAGGCCACGGCCTGAAGGGAGGACAGCTCATGCATGCCGGGGCGCTTCAGGGTATTCACCTCTTTCCAGTTCACAAGGGACGGCGTGCTTTCCATCAGAAGGAAGGGCGCCTTTTTCAGGCTCCGCATCAGCGTGTGGCAGGCTGCCGCCCGCATGGCCGTCTGCCTGTCGTCCGGCTCCCTGTGCCACTCCGGATAGGAATCCCAGGAAACGATATCCAGCTGCTTCGCAAATTTGAAATAGTCGAAGGGCTTGAAAAACTCCATCATGTTGATGGTCACAGGCTTATCGCTGTATTTGCGCACCGCACGGATCTCCGCAGCGCAGAAATCCTGCATCTGATCGCTCACGAAGCGCTTCCAGTCCAGATTCAGGCCGTGAAAGCCGTTTTCCCCGTGAGGGACCGGACTGTGGATCTGATCCCAGGAGGTATAGGTATGGCTCCAGAAGGCGGTCCACCAGGCATGGTTCAGATTCTCCAGCGTTTTGTATTTTTTCCGGAGCCATTCCCGGAAGGCCTCCTGGCAGAGCTCGCAGTGGCATTCTCCGCCCAGCCGGTTTCCGCCGTACTCGTTGGAAATATGCCACAGGATCACTCCGGGATGACCGCCCAGCCGCCTGGAAAGCTCCCTGTCGATCTTCTTCACCTTTCTGCGCATCAGAGGGGATGTGGTGCAGAAATTATGCCGCCGGCCGGGAAGGTTCCTCACGCCGTCCGGTCCCACCTGGCGCACCTCGTCGTACTGCTGCATGAGCCACTGGGGCATCGCGCCGCTGGGCGTGGCGAGAACGGTATAAATGCCGTTTTCATAAAGCCTGTCAATGATCCTTCTCAGCCAGCCGAAATGATACTCGCCCTCTGCCGGTTCCAGCTTCGCCCAGGAAAAAATACCCAGGGAAACGCAGTTTACATGGGCCTCCTTCATCAGCCGGATGTCTTCCTCCAGCACCCCGGGGCAGTCCAGCCACTGATCCGGATTGTAGTCTCCTCCGTGCAGAAGATGGGGATGATTTTCGATCGCAGTTTTCATTCTTTTTCCGCCTTTCCTGTCCGTTGTGTTCTGTCTGACTGTCTTTTTGATCCGATCCGTCTTTTCTCTCAGCGGCCTGCCATGGCTTCGTCAGGGACACCCTTTGGCGATCGCTCACCGGCATACCTTCCCTGTCCGCGCAGGCCTTCCCTTCCGGCTTCGCCGTGTTCATCGCAAAACTGACGTCCGCCGCCTTCTTCTTTTTCGTTTTCTTCTGCTCTATTCTACTATAAAAAGCCTTTTTTACATAGTGCTTTTAAAAATTTTACATTTCCTCCCTGTTCTCTGAACGGGCCTGGCTGAACAGTAATCACTCGCCAACCTTTTTTTGCAAAAAATACTTGCTTTTGTCAGGAAAGCTTGCTATAATACAATTCGTCGGTTTGGTCAGAACCGTGATAGGAGCATAGTTCAAAGGTAGAACAGTGGTCTCCAAAACCATCGATGTGGGTTCGATTCCTACTGCTCCTGCTTCTGAGGAAAGAGCATAAACACAGAAAAAGCTGATAACCGCGCGGGTTATCGGCTTTTTCTTTTCTGTCCGGATAAAACGGGCCGAATTCCGGCGCTCGTGGAGCGCAGCTCCTCTGCCGCTGCCTCAGCCTTCTCCCGGCCTGCTTTCTTCCGCCTTCTCCCCAAAGGGCAGATAGCAGACATTCAGATCCACATTTCCGGCGATGCCGGCGATCCGTCCTTTTCCCGTATACTGCCATGCCGCCAGCCGCTGCGGGATCTGCGGCCGGCCGGACTCCGGCGGGGGCGCCTGGCCGAAGTCAAAATACGCGCTGGACGGATACCTTGCGATCCAGTACGGACAGCCGAAGGCGGATACGTCAAAGTATCCCGCTTCATAAAAGGCCAGCCCAGTGTAAAGGCCAAATTCCAGGCCCGCTCCCTCCACCGTATTGCGCGCCGACCGGATCAGTCCCGTCAGGACGCCCCGCCCCAGCCCGGCGAGCGCCCTGTCCTCCACATCCCACCAGACACGGCAGGTCAGACCGTATTTTGCGAGCAGACTGACGACCTGTTCCGCTTCCTCCGCGGCCCGCGAGGGAACTGAGGCGCAGGTATATTTATACACCTCAAAGGGTATGCCGTTCTCTCTGCATCCGGACACATTTGCCTCAAACTGATGGTCCGGACGTCCGGAACGGCGTACGCTTCTGAGAACAGCGAACCGGCACCCCGCTTCCTTCACCCTGTTCCAGCCGATCCTGCCCTGATTGTCGCTGACGTCGATCCCCTTCCGCATCCTTTTCCTTTCCGGAAACATTTCCGCACAGCAATTTCCCTATTATGATATGCCGGAAACGCTGCGGCGTTCCTGTCTGCCGCCCGCTTTCCCCGGAGATCCCGAAAAAGGCTTCCTGCTGCTTTTCGCTGCTGTTCACGATGGAACGGGCCGCCGGAAAGATTTTCCGGCGGCCCGCCTTTTCCTCATTTATTCAGTTACTGAGAACTGATCCTTGCCCACACTGCACAGAGGGCAGACCCAGCTTTCCGGAATATCCTCAAAGGCAGTTCCCGCGGCAATGCCGTTGTCCGGATCTCCCACGGCGGGATCATAGATATAGCCGCATACGTCACAAATATACTTCTGCATGTTTTGTACCTGTCCTTTCTGAAAACGATGGCTTTTCTGAATACGGAGTCATTATAGCAGAAACCGGGCCTCTTTACAATCGCGTCTGGCTCCTCCCCTTACTTTTCCAGTTTCCCTGTCCTTTATTGACATATGCCAACAATGTTGTATAATTGGAAAAGAGTTTCTGACAAAAAAGATCAGCCGTCCGGCCTGACGTCAAAAAAGGAGATGTTATCATGCCGCGTCCGCCGAAGGAAAGAAACGTCTGCTGCATGCCGGGGACCTGCCGTTTCGGGCCTCTGTCCGCGGAGGCACAGCCCCGTCCCGCCGTCCGGATGACCGTGGACGAATACGAAACGATCCGTCTGATCGATCTGGAGGGCTGTACCCAGGAGGAATGCGCGAGACGGATGCACGTCGCCCGTTCCACGGTGCAGATGATATATAACGAAGCGCGCCGCAAAACGGCCGACTGCCTGGTAAACGGGAAGCCGCTCATCATTGCGGGCGGCAATTACCGCCTCTGCGACGGCGCCGGCCGCTGTCACGCAGGCAAATGCCCGGTCAGAAAAGAATGTCAGGCTGCAAATATCAGGAAAGGAAACTGAAAAAAATGAGCGAAAACTGTACCCACAACTGTGAAACCTGCCATGAGGCCTGCGCGGACAGAGATCCGAAGAGCATGCTGAAGAAGCCCCATGAGCTGTCCGACATCAAAAACGTGATCGCCGTGGTGAGCGGCAAGGGCGGCGTGGGAAAATCCCTCGTTACCTCTCTGCTCGCTTCCTCCATGCAGAAAAAGGGCTATCATACCGCCATCCTGGACGCGGATATTACCGGTCCTTCCATCCCCAGGGCTTTCGGCGTCAGCGAGAAGGCATATGCCAATGAATACGGGCTTCTTCCCGCAAAGTCAAAACTCGGCATAGACATGATGTCCATCAACCTTCTGCTTGACAGCGATACCGATCCGGTCCTCTGGCGCGGTCCGGTCATCGCCGGCGCAGTCAGCCAGTTCTGGACGGACGTGATCTGGAACGACGTGGACTTCATGTTCGTGGATATGCCTCCCGGAACGGGAGACGTTCCGCTGACCGTATTCCAGTCCATCCCGGTAAAGGGCATCATCGTGGTGACCTCTCCCCAGGAGCTGGTCTCCATGATCGTGGAAAAAGCCGTTCGTATGGCTGAGATGATGAATGTGCCCGTCCTCGGCATCGTGGAAAACATGTCCTATTTCCAGTGCCCCGACTGCGGCAGCCGTCACAGCATCTTCGGGGAAAGCCATATCGAAAAGATCGCTGAAAAGCACGGCATCCCCTCCGTTTCCCGTCTTCCCATCGATCCTTCCATCGCCGCTGCCTGCGACAGAGGCGAGATCGAAAAGACGGACGCCCCCTGGCTCGCGCAGCTGTGCGCCGGCCTGGAAAAGCAGTGCGGCTTCTGATCTGCGCTGCGCGCTCTCCGCTGCTTCGCAGCTCTGCTCATTAAACGGGCGCTCCCTTCGTCCGCTCAGAGCCAGTCATCTGTTCGTGCAGGCACGACATCTGCCTGGTTCTGGCGGACGAGTGCAACAAAAAAAGGAAAAAGCAGCTGCTGCCTTTTCCTCATCTCCATAATGCTGACTGACTGTGATGTTATCAGAACCGGTATGGAGTCCGAACGGATCTTTATAAAAAAGAAATAAAAGAGGGGGGGGGACTGGTGCGGTTTGATCCGCACCAGCCTGGGTTGATGATGTCTCAACTCGTGTTTTATCATAAAATAAATTCATAAATTTGTCAATGCAGTTTATAAATTATTTATATTCTTCGTTCAGCCTTCGGCAGGGCTGTAACCTCATCCGGCATTCCTGTTCCCTGGCAGGCCGGCGAACTGTGATCCGCCACGCTGCCCATCTCCACCAGCTCCGCATCGATCTCCAGCCTTACCGTGACCCTTTCCGCCGTCCGGCTCTGAAGTTCGATCTTCTGCAGAAGGAGCATGACCAGCAGACGCCCCATTTCCCTTCTTGGGACCCGCAGCGTTGTGAGCGCAGGCTCCAGCATGCTGCAGATACTTCTTCCGTCAAATCCGACCACGGAGACATCCTCAGGGATCCGCAGGCCGTTGTTCTTCAGCGCCCGGTATACGGCGATCGCCATCAGGTCATTTTCCAGCACCACTGCCGTCGGTATCCTGCTCCTGTCCTTCCACAGTTTTTCCAGATATTCCTGAGCCTCCTGCCCGGTTCCCGCCTTCTCCACGCTGAGAAGGGGATCTTCGGAAAGCCCCATCTCCTCCATCGCACTGCGAAAACTTTTCCGGCGCTCCGCCAGGGAGCAGAGCGGTCTTCCGGAGCTGATATACCCGATCCTCCTGTGTCCTCTGTCATACAGGTATTTCACCGCCGTAAAGATGCCCTGACGGTTGTTGACGGTGACCGCGCTTGATCCTCCCAGCGGACAGTAGCAATCGATCAGGAGGTACGGGATCTCCAGCCCGTCCAGCGCTTCCTTCATCTCAGCGCTCACCCGCGCGGCATAGACCAGCATCCCGGAAAACGGTTCCTTCCCGATACTCTCCTTCAGCCTTGCCCCGCTATCATCGTACATATGCAGGATCGTAAAACGGCAGCCCCGTTTTCTCGCCTCCCTTTCCGCGCCCTCGATCACCTTCGGAAAAAAAGCGGCCTCCTCCACATCATCGTGATATTCTGACAGAACCACATAGGCTATCGTCCTTAAAGCCGGCTCCTCCTTTTCTGTCTGTTCTTCTTCCCGGATCATATATCCGTATCCCATCTCCCGTATCCGTTCCAGAAGAGAAGTTCTCAGTTCATCACTGATGCCGGGCTTGTGATTCAGCACCAGCGACATGGTGGCCGCCGATACTCCCAGCAGGCCGGCCAGCTCTTTGGATTTAATTGCCACGATATTTCCCTCACAAATTTTTTATCTGATAATACCATTGTACATTATCGGTAAATAATTTCAAGAAGAAAAACAGATACTACTTCCGGGAACCCAAAAACAGCCGCATCGGAACCCTGCGCGGAAACGGTGATCCGTGCCGGGATCTGTGCGGCATGAAAAAAATCCGGAGGTACAAATGGAGAAAAAAACAGAAGCAGCTTATCATCCGGACGCAGAAAACGTCCGCATCGACAGAAACGGAAAGGCATCTGACATGGACGCACGGACCGTCATGTCCCACGACGGATGCAATCCGGTCAGCAAGGACCGGGAAATGGAACGGGCACATTCGGAAAACAAAATATTGTTTCCGGGCATCCTTCCCGGAAGCGTGCCGGGTTCCCTTCCCGGCTCCCTTCCCGAAACCATGCCGCCGCTCCCGCCCGCCTTTTTCCCGGGATCCGGCCTGTACGGCGACAGATAGGGCGCAGCGGCCGAAACCGGTTCCGGCCGCCTGCCTCAGATATAATCCATCACATCCCGGACGGAACGCACGCCCACCAGGCGGATGCCGTCCACGGGCGGCAGATGATCCAGGCAGACCTGAGGCAGGATGCAGGTCTGAAAGCCGAGCTTTTTCGCCTCGGCCACCCTGCCCTCCGCCTGGCTGACCGCCCGCACCTCTCCGCTTAATCCTACCTCTCCGAAGGCCAGGATGCCTTCCTCAATGGGGCGGTTCTTAAAGCTGGAGATCACTGCCATCACGATTCCCAGATCAATGGCGGGTTCCGCGATCCTGATCCCGCCCGCGATATTCACATAGGCGTCGCAGCCGGAGATCTGCAGCCCAAGCCGCTTTTCCAGCACAGCCATCAGAAGACTCACCCGGTTAAAATCCGTGCCGGCCGCCTGTCTCTTGGGAAAACCGAAATTGCTCGCGCACACCAGCGCCTGGATCTCCACCAGAATGGGCCTGGTCCCTTCCATGGAGCAGGAGACCACGCAGCCGCTCGCGCCCACCGGCCGGCCGTTCAGCATGAATTCCGAAGGGTTCTTCACCTCATACAGCCCTTCTTTTCTCATCTCAAATACGCCGATCTCATTGGTGGAACCAAACCGGTTCTTCACCCCCCGCAGGATCCTGTATGCGGCATGCCGGTCCCCTTCAAAATAAAGCACGGTATCCACCATGTGCTCCAGCACCCTGGGGCCTGCAACAGTGCCCTCCTTGGTCACATGTCCCACGATAAAAATGGAGATGGCATTGCTTTTTGCCAGGCGCAGGAATACGCCTGTGGACTCCCTTACCTGAGAAACGCTTCCCGGAGCCGCCGATACCTCCTCGCTGAACATGGTCTGGATGGAGTCAATGATCACCGCTTCCGGTTTCAGACGCAGGATCGCTTCCTCGATATCGCTCAGGTTCGTTTCACACAGAAGCAGAAAGGAATCCTGAAACGGCCCGATGCGCTGGGCACGCATCTTGATCTGCCTCAGAGATTCCTCTCCCGATACGTACAGCACCCTCCGGCCGGCTTGCGAAAGGAGCCTGCAGACCTGCAGCAGGAGGGTGGATTTCCCGATACCCGGATCTCCGCCCACAAGAACAAGGGAGCCGGGCACGATGCCGCCTCCCAGCACCCGGTCCAGCTCCCCGATCCCGGATGGAATCCGTTCTTCATCATCCGCAGAGATCTCCGACAGCTTTGCCGGCTTTTTCCCGCCGGAGGAAAGGCCTGCATGCCTTTCCTTCCCGGCGGTCTCCGGCTGTGTCTTTCTCACCGGCTCCTCCACAAAGCTGTTCCAGGTCCTGCATGCCGGACACTGCCCCATCCACTTTGCGGACTCATAGCCGCATTCCTGACAGTAAAATACAGTAGACGATTTCCCCTTTGCCATTATCTGCCTATTTCCACCTTCACCTCACCGGCGCCCGCCAGCTCCACGCTCAGGCTCAGCTTTCCGCCCAGATTGGTGCGCATCCTGCCGGCGTCCTCTCCGTTCACCTTCACGTCATATTCCGTATCGTCCTGAAGGCCGACGGTGATCTGCGCATCCTCGCTCCCCTCCACCAGGAAGCTGACGCCGTCCTCCCGTTCCGCGAAGGAAAGCACGCTGGTTCCGGGCACGGATTCATAGGCGAACATACCGTTCTTCTCCAGCTTTGTCATGGTATGGTAGGTCTTTACCTTGTACAGGTCTCCGCCATGGGAGAAATCCTCCACCTTCGCCTTTTCGGAAAGGGTATGATTTCCAAAGCTGATGCTTCCGTCTGCCTCACTGCGGATCAACTCCTCTACTGCTGCCATCTCTTTTGTTCCTCCTGTTCTTTTTTCCGTCTGTATCTGTATCAGTTTACATGAAAACTGATCTTTCCTTCCCTGCAGCCCACGGTCACCTGATCCCCGGGCTGTACGCGCCTGCTCAGGATCTCCTCTGCCAGAGCGTCTTCAATCATGGTCTGGATCGCGCGTTTCAGAGGGCGCGCCCCCATCTTCAGATCGGAATGCTTCTCCACGATCAGATTTTTTGCCGCAGGCGTGATGGTCAGGCTGATGCCCAGCTGGTCCCTGCAGCGGTCACAGAGTTCCTTCGAAAGCAGCGTGATGATCTGCTTCATATTTTCCGCGGTAAGCGGATGGAATACCATGATCTCATCGATCCGGTTGATGAATTCCGGCTTGAACAGCCGCTTCACTTCCTCCATCACGCCCGCTTTCATCCGTTCGTAATCCTTCTTTTCATCCCTGCCCGCGGAAAATCCAAGGCTTTTGGGATCCACGATCCGCTGTGCTCCCGCGTTGGATGTCATGATGAGCACCGTATTCTTGAAGCTCACCTTCCTGCCCTTCGAATCCGTGATATGACCGTCATCCAGCACCTGAAGCAGGATATTGAACACATCGGGATGCGCCTTTTCCACCTCATCAAAAAGCACCACGGAATAGGGGTTCCGCCGCACCTTCTCGGAAAGCTGGCCTCCGTCGTCAAAGCCCACATAGCCGGGCGGGGAGCCGATCAGCTTGGAAACCGAATGTCCCTCCATATATTCGGACATGTCGATCCGGATCAGAGCGTTCTCGCTGCCGAACATGGCCTCCGCAAGCGCCTTGCTCAGCTCCGTCTTTCCCACACCGGTGGGACCGAGGAAAAGGAAGGAGCCGATGGGCCGCTTCGGATCCTGCAGTCCCACGCGTCCTCTTCTCATGGCCCGCGCCACGGCGGACACCGCTTCGTCCTGGCCGATCACCCTTTTGTGCAGGATGGCTTCCAGCTTCATGAGCCTTTCGCTTTCCTTTTCCTCCAGCCGGCTTACCGGAATTTTGGTCCAGGCTGCCACCACCTGCGCCACATCGTTTTCCGTGACTGTCTGCCGTTCCCCCGTTTTCTTTTTCTGAAGCCGCGCCGTTTTCCTGGCCAGCTTCTTCATCACATCGTCCTGCTGCCTTTTCCACTCTCCCGCCTGTTCGAAGGCTTCTATCCGGATGGCGTTCTCGATCTTCTGATCCAGTTCGCGGATCTGTCCGTTCAGCTCCCGCAGCTCCTCCGGCTGCTCCAGCCGGGAAAGCTTCACGGCGGAAGCGGCCTCATCGATCAGATCGATGGCTTTATCCGGGAGCCTTCTGTCATTGATATATCTGGCGGAAAGACGCACCGCCGCCTCCAGGGCCTCCGGCTCATAATGCACCTGATGATGCTTCTCATAGCCGGGAGCGATCCCTTCGAGGATCCGGACCGTTTCCTCCTCCGTGGGTTCCTCCACGCTGACCGGCTGAAATCTTCTTTCCAGCGCGGCGTCCCGTTCGATATATTTCCGGTATTCCGTGATCGTGGTGGCGCCGATCAGCTGCAGCTCGCCGCGGGCAAGAGAAGGCTTCAGGATATTGGAAGCATCGATCGCTCCCTCCGCGCCTCCCGCGCCGATCAGAGTATGCAGCTCATCCAGGAACAGAAGCACATTTCCCGCCTCCGTCACCTCCCGGATCACCTTTTTGATGCGTTCTTCAAATTCTCCCCGGTATTTGCTCCCGGCGATCATTCCGGAAAGATCCAGGGTGAGGACCCGTTTGTTTTTTACCGTATCCGGCACATTTCCTTCCACGATCCGTCTGGCAAGCCCTTCCACGATGGCGGTCTTACCAACGCCCGGCTCTCCCACCAGACAGGGATTGTTCTTCGTCCGTCTGGAAAGGATCTGGATCACACGGCTGATCTCCTCCTCCCGTCCCACCACGGGGTCCAGCCTGCCGGCAGCCGCGAGAGCGGTCATGTCCCTGCTGTACTGGTCCAGGACGGCCGTCTGTCCCTTTTTTTTCTGCTTCTTCGCAAGATCCTCCTTATACAGGGCGGGATCCTGCCCCATCGCAGCAAGGGTGTCCGCATAGATCTTCTGCGGCTGCAGGCCGCAGGTGTTCAGAAGTCTGACCGCAACGTTCTCCCCTTCCCGGATCAGGGCGAGAAGGATGTGCTCCGTTCCCGTAAGGGCGGAGCCAAACCGGGCGGCCTGTCTGTGCGCTTCCTCCAGAATGGACATCGCCCTCGGGGAATAGCCGTCCCTCTCCTTTGCCAGTACGGCGGAAACGGGTGCGATCAGGTCCCGGATCATCTCCCGGATCTCCTGTTCCTCCGCCCCGTTCTCCGCGAGCACTCTGGCGGCCGTCCCGGTTCCTTCCTCCAGAAGCCCGAGCAGGATATGCTCCGTTCCCACATATCCCTGCTTCATCCTTCCGGCATCCCGTTCCGCGAGCTGGAGGGCCGTCCTGGCCTTATCTGTAAACTGCGACTGCATTATTCCAGTCCTCCATATTCTTCATAGATTTCATCAATTAAAGCATGCACCTCCTGACGGGAAATATTCTTACAGCTCGCCTTGGCCAGGAGCAGAAGAAGCTCCTGACGCATCTCCTCCATCGCCTGCTTTTTCCCCTCATCTACGGATATGACAGCTCCCTTCCTGCGGTCCACCTTCACAAAGCCTTCCTGCTTCAGGACCGTATACGCCTTGTTGACCGTGTGCATATTGATGCCGATCTCATCGGCAAGCTGGCGCACGCTGGGAAGCACATCGCCTTCCCGGTAGCGGTTGGTCGCGATCCCGAGGATGATCTGATTTCTGAGCTGTATATAGATAGCCTCATCACTGTTAAAATCAATTTCCAGTACCATGTTCACCGTGCATCGCTCTTCTTTCTCCTGTCCGGACGACTGTGCCGGAGCCGTTATTGTTATATACATATTATAACAGAAGGCACATTCTGTCAACCGGAAAGGCCGCTGCGGACAGCTTATATGTACATTCCACAGCGGCCTTTGCGATCCTTTTATTTCAGATCCAGAAATTCAAAATCAAGATCGTCGTCTTCATCCATATCGGCAAAATTCTTCGGCTTATACCCGCCCCTCTGGCTTTTCGCCCTGGAAGGCTGCGTTCTGCCTGATCCGCGGGAGGATCTTCTCGGAGGCTCATCCTCTTCTTCCTCATCCTCATAGCGGATCTCTTCTTCTTCGTCCTCTTCCTCCTCCTCGTAGCGGCTTCTGCGGGAAGACTGTCTGGAACGCTGAGGACGTCTCAGCGCGCCGCGGCGTCTTTCGGGGACGTACTCCTCTTCGTCCTCCTCGTCCTCTTCTTCCTCTTCATAGCGTTCGTCCTCTTCGTCCTCATCGCCGTAGTCGTCATCCTCATCATATCCGTCGTCCTCATAGGAGCTGCGGAGTCTGAAGATCAGTATGGTCACCACCACGACCAGAAGGCCGACGATCACCGCAAGAACGATGATGATGGCCCGCATGCTTCCGACCTGCTTCTCCATCACGGCGATATTGTTCTCATTGGTCTGCTGTGCGTTCAGAAGATCGCTGATCTTATAGCGGGTGCCGCTGATATTGTCATTCAGATACCAGTCGCTGACGCCGGTGCCCGTCCCGTCGTCCGCATAGCTGACGCTGTATTCATCCGTGGAAACGCTTTCCTGTTCGGAAGGAACTTCCGAAGGCGCTTCCGAAGGAGTCTCGGAAGGGACCTCCGCCTGCACGGTTTCCGTTACTTCCACCAGGTCGGAACGGATATAGCCGGACACATTCTCCCCGTTGACCTCACCGGAAACCTGATACCAGACCATGCCGTCGCTTCCGGTGGTCTCTCCCGTCACAGCGATCTCGTCTCCGGAGGAAAGGCTTCCCACCTGGTCGGAGTCGGTGGACGCTTCTCCCCTCAGCCTTGCGCTGGAGGAAATCACCCTTACCCTTGCCGCCGTGGAGGTTCCGGACAGGCTTTCCGTATTCTCATCCACGATCTCGCCTTCCACATCCGCTCCGTCCGTATCCTCTGCCGGCGCTTCTTCCGCAGGCGCCTCGCCGCTCTGGCTTCCCAGGCTGTTGGAGGCGTAGCTGACCAGCCCCGTCTGCCCCCATATTCCCGCACAGAGGGTCATCGCCGTCAAAACCGCGGCGATCCTCAGGCTTCTTTTCGTTCTTCCTGACTTTATCCTGTTCATTTGCGTACCATGCCTTTCTCTTTCTTTAGCATTCCCCGAAAGCGGGCGCTTCTATCCGTACTCTTTTTTTCATCTGTATCCGAACCTGGACGGCCGTATTCTCTTTCACCGGGATTCAGGCCTCGTCGATGGCTTTCCCGATATCCGTCCTCATATACTTGTTGGCGAAGTCCACCCAGCCGGCCGCCTCATAGGCTCTGGCCCTGGCCGCCTTCAGGTCCCTGCCCAGCGCCGTGATGCCGAGCACCCTTCCGCCGTTCGTCACAATGCGTCCCTCTTCGTCAAAAGCGGTTCCCGCATGGAAGCAGAACGCATCGGAGACTTCGTCAAAGCGCTCCAGGCCCGTGATCGGATAGCCTTTTTCATAGCTCACCGGGTAGCCTTTGGAAGCCAGCACCACGCAGACCGCCGCGTTGTCCTCAAACTCCAGCTCGATCCTATCCAGCGTGCCGTCGATACAGGCCTCCATCACCTCTAGGATATCGTTCTTCATCCGCGGCAGCACCACCTGCGCTTCCGGGTCTCCGAACCTGGCGTTATATTCCAGCACTCTCGGCCCCTTCGGCGTGAGCATCAGGCCGAAGAAAATGATTCCCTTAAAAGGCCGGCCTTCCGCCGCCATGGCGTCCACCGTGGGCTGGTAGATATATTTTCTGCAGAACTCATCCACTTCCTTCGTATAAAAAGGAGAAGGGGAAAAGGTTCCCATGCCTCCGGTATTCAGCCCCTGATCCCCGTCAAGCGCCCTCTTGTGGTCCTGCGCGGAGGTCATGATCCGGATGGTCTTCCCGTCCACGAAGGAAAGAACGGAAACCTCCCTTCCGGTGAGGAATTCCTCCACCACCATCCGGTTTCCGGCCGTTCCGAAATGCTTATCCAGCATGATCTCCTTCACGCCGGCAAGCGCCTCTTCCTTTGTCTTACAGATCAGCACGCCCTTCCCCAGCGCCAGGCCGTCCGCCTTCAGCACGATGGGATAGTCCGCCTTCTCCAGATATTCCTCAGCCGCCTTCGCATCCTCAAAGGTCTCATAGGCCGCCGTGGGAATATGATACTTTTTCATCAGATCCTTGGAAAACGCCTTGCTTCCCTCCAGGATGGCCGCGTTCTTCCTGGGGCCGAAAGCCCGCAGTCCCGCTTCCTCCAGAACGTCCACAAGTCCCTCCGCCAGCGGATCGTCCGGCCCTACGATGACCAGATCCACCGCTTTTTCCTTTGCAAAGGATGCGATTCTGTCAAACTCCTTTACGCTGATCGGCACGCACTCGGCGACAGCGGCGATTCCCGCGTTGCCGGGCGCACAGTATATCTTTTCCGCTTTCGGGCTTCTGGCTGCGGCAGCCGCAATGGCGTGCTCCCGTCCTCCGCTCCCTACGATCAAAATCTTCATTCGTTCCTCCCACTGATCACCTGATCACTGTTTTCCCGTCTGCGACCGAAACTCTCCCTGCCGCGATCAGATCCACGGCCCGGGGAAGAAGGATCCATTCCGCTTCCTCCATCACCCGCTGCTGCAGGCTCTTCGGCGTGTCCCCGGGAAGTACCTCCACGCTCTTCTGAAGCAGGATGGGACCGGTATCCGTCCCTTCGTCCACGAAATGGACGGTGGCTCCCGTCACCTTCACGCCCCTTGCCAGCACCGCCTCATGCACCTTCAGGCCATAATAGCCGGTTCCGCAGAAGGACGGGATCAGGGAAGGGTGGATATTGATGATCCGGTTCGGGTAGGCGCGGATCATCTCCGGCGGGATGTTTACCAGGAAGCCGGCCAGAACGATCAGATCCGGCGCACAGGCGTTCACCTTTTCCAGAAAAGCCCGGTTGAAGGCGGCACGGTCCGGATAGTCCTTCGGAGAAAGGCAGACCGCGTCGATCCCGTTCTGCCTGGCCCGCTCCAGCGCATAGGCGGAACGGTTGTTGCTGATCACGGCCGCGATCCGCGCGTTCCGGATGCGCCCGTCCCTTACGGCGTCGATCAGCGCCTGCAGGTTGGTGCCGCCTCCTGACACACAGACCAGCACATTCAGCATAACTCCACCCCTTTTTCTCCGGCCTCGATGCGGCCGATCACATGCGGATCCTCTCCCGCCGCGCGGGCGGCTTCCATGGCCTTTTCCACATCCGCGGGATCCACGGCGAGCACCATGCCGATTCCCATGTTATAGGTATTATACATCATTTTTTCTTCGATGTTCCCCTTCTTCGCAAGAAGCCGGAAGATCGCGGGGATCTCATAGCTGTCCTTCTCCACCACGGCCTTCACGCCGTCGGGAAGCATCCGGGGAATGTTCTCATAGAAGCCGCCTCCGGTGATGTGGCTGCACGCCTTCACGGTCACGCCGGCTTCCTTCACCGTGCGCAGCGCCTTCACATAAATCTTCGTGGGCGCAAGGAGCGCTTCTCCCAGCGTGGTCCCAAGCTCTTCATAATACGTATCCAGGGATTCCTTCGTCATCTCGAACACCCTGCGCACCAGGGAAAAGCCGTTGCTGTGGACGCCGGAGCTGGAAAGACCGATCAGTACGTCGCCGGGCTTCAGATCCGCACCCGTGATCATCTTCTTCTCATCCACGATTCCCACCGCGAAGCCGGCAAGATCGTACTCGTCCTCCGGATAAAAGCCGGGCATCTCCGCCGTTTCTCCGCCGATCAGGGCGGCTCCCGCCTGTCTGCAGCCGTCCGCTACGCCCTTTACGATCGAAGCGATCTTCTCCGGATAATTTTTCCCGCAGGCGATGTAATCCAGGAAAAACAGCGGTTCTCCGCCCGCGCAGGCAATGTCGTTGACGCACATCGCCACACAGTCGATCCCCACCGTATCATGCCTGTCCATCAGGAACGCCAGCTTCAGCTTCGTTCCCACGCCGTCCGTTCCGGAAACCAGGGTAGGCTTTTCCATATCTTTGAAGCTCTCCATGGAAAAGGCTCCCGAAAAGCCGCCCAGTCCTCCCAGGACCTCGGGACGCATGGTCTCCTTCACATACTTTTTCATCAGTTCAACCGATCTGTAACCGGCTTCAATATCCACTCCGGCATTCTTATAATCCATTTTTCAACCGTACCTTTCATTTATTCTGCGTAATTCTGCCAGCCCTTCTCCTGCAGACGCGCGTCCTTCTTCTGCACGCTCTCCTTCAGTCCCCGGCTGTAATCCTTCAGTCTCTCAAGAAGCGCCGCATCGGACGTGGCAAGGATCTTTGCCGCAAGGAGTCCGGCGTTCGCGCCTCCGTTGATGGCCACCGTAGCCACCGGGATGCCGCTCGGCATCTGCACGATGGAGTAAAGGGAATCCCTTCCTCCCAGGGATGTGGTGTGCATCGGAATGCCGATCACCGGCATGGGGAAGATCGCCGCGCACATGCCCGGAAGATGGGCCGCCATGCCCGCTCCTGCAATGATCACCTTGAATCCCTTCTCTTCCGCGGTCTTCGCATACTCAAAAAATACGTCCGGCTCTCTGTGAGCGGAAATGATCCTCATCTCGTAGGAAATCCCCAGCTCGTCCAGAATGCCGGCCGCCTTCGCCATAACGGGCATATCCGAATCGCTTCCCATCACAATACCAACCTGTGCCACTGTTCTTCCTCCTTTCGCACGGACGGAAGGTCCGCGCTGCCGCCGGTACGCGGCCTGTATCTCATTGTTCTTTTCGTATGTTCACCAATCGGCAATCATTCAAAATACAGTGTACTAAACTTTTCCCCGTTATGCAACCTCAACTGGACGAATTAAGAAAAAATTCAGTTACTGTTCAGCCAGGTCTGCGCATTTACTGCGCAGGCCGTACGAAAATATACAGGGAGGAAAGCATCCGGCCCATCGCGAAGCGACTGGAATGGCCGGATGCCGTTGCCATTCTGCCGAAGGCTGAATGGCAGCAAAATTCAATCTTTCCTTTTCTGCCTCCGGTGCTATAATGTGTATACACATACTTGAAACGAGGTAACGCATCCCATGTGCGAGGTACAATACGACATCACTTACGAAGACCTGAATCCCACCTTCCTTTTTGCCTGCCAGCTTTCCAGGAGCAGCACGCCGGAAGCGGCGCACAGCCATGATTTCTGCGAGATCGCTCTCATGCTTTCCGGGGAGGGCCATTTTGTCGTGGACGGAAAATGGCGCGCGGTGAAAAAGGGGGATGTACTCCTGCTCAATCCCGGCACGGTGCATCAGTGCACCTACAGTTCGCCTCTGTCCCCGCTGGCGGAGTTTTATGTTTCCTTCACCGATATCCGGCTGCGCGGCATGGAACGCAATCAGATCCGTTTCCCGGGCAGAGAGCTTCTTCTGCACCCGTCGGAAAAGACCTTTGTTCTCCTTTCCCGCCTCTGTGCCCAGATCCGGGCGGAAAGTCAGGGACGCCAGCCGGGACGCTATTTCATGCTGAAGGCCTATGTGACCCAGATGATCCTGCTTCTCTACCGGGAGCAGGCCGCCGCCCCTTCCGCCGGAGAGGGAGGCTATGAATTTGAATCCACCAACAAGCGCTACGTGGTGGAGCAGATCATCGATTATCTGGACAACCATTATAATGAAAAGATCTCTCTGGACCAGATCGCCAGAAACATGTATTTAAGCCCTTTCTATATCTCCAAGATCTTTAAAAGCGAAACGGGCGACACGCCCATCAACCATCTGATCCGGGTGCGCATGGAGAAGGCCAGGGAGCTTCTGGATCAGAACAAGGCTGCCAGCATCCAGGACATCGCCCTCTGCGTGGGCTACGACGACGCCTATCATTTCAGCAAGCTCTTTAAAAAGCATTTCGGGCAGTCGCCTTCCCAATACCGGAAGGCGCAGGAGCAGTAACCCGGGAAAGGCGGGAAGATATGCTTGATTTTGCCAATCTGGAAATCTACCGGGAAAACAACCGGATCGAAGCCAAAAAGGCCCAGGGCGGCCTTCCGCACAGCATCTGGGAGACCTATTCCGCCTTCGCGAACTCCTTCGGCGGCATTCTCCTCCTTGGCGTGGCGGAGGATGCCGACAAGCGCTTCGTCACCGTTCCCCTCTCTTCGCCGGAGCGGCTGGTCCGGGAATTCTGGACCATTCTGAACGACCGGACCCGGGTGAGCGCCAATATCCTTTCCGAACAGGATGTGCGCATCGTGGAAAGCGGCGGCAACCGGATCGTGGTCATTCAGGTCCCCCGCGCCGGCCGCCACGAACGCCCTGTCTATATCGGGATGGATCCCTTTGCCGGCTCCTACTTCCGGGACGGGGAGGGCGATTACCGCTGCAGTCCGGATGAGGTACGCTCCATGCTGCGCGACCGGTCGGATGAGCCGCTGGATGCCATGGTGCTGGAAGAGCTGTCTGAGGACTGCTTCGATCCCGGCTGCGTCAGCCGCTACCGGATCCTGCTTACCGATCTGCATCCTGCTCCCGCCTGGCAGCGCTCTATCGCGGAACATTTTCTGCCCTGTATCGGCGCTGCGGCGAAGGGATCCGACGGGAAATATCATCCCACGGCCGCCGGCCTTCTCATGTTCGGAAAGGAACCGGCCATCCGGCGGGAGTTTCCGGACTATCTGCTGGATTATCAGGAGCTGGATGACGCCGGCAGCCTGGTCTATCAGCTCTCCTCCCGCTCCGGAGACTGGAGCGGCAGCCTGTTCGATTTTTATTTTCTTGTTTTCCGCAGGCTCCTTTCCGGAACCGGCCGAAAAGGCCCGGAAGCCATCGCTCCATCCGGTTCCGACGCCGTCCGCGCCGCCCTTTCGGAAGCCCTCGGCAACTGTCTCATCCATGCCGACTACCGGGCGAAAAGCGGCCTTTCGATCCGAAAAGAGCCGGAAAGCATCGTGATCGCCAACCCCGGAAGCTTCCGCGTCGCCATTTCCGAAGCGACGGCAGGCGGAAGATCTGATCTGAGAAACGCCACCCTGGCCCGCATGTTCTCGCTCATCCACATCGGGCGCGGAGAAGGCCGCGGCATCCCCGGCATCCGCCGGGCATGGAAGGAACAGGGCTGGGAAGCGCCCGTTCTCACGGAACAGCTGAGTCCCGCCCGCATCACCCTCACCCTGCGGCTGAAGCGCGGGGAAAAGGAACGGGCCGGCTCTTCTGTGCAGAAGGCGCGCCGTCAGACCATCCTGGAATATCTGACTGCCGTCCCGGAGGCGGACGCCGCGCAGATCGCCCGCGCGGTAGGCCTTTCCGCCTCCCGCACGGGCGCGTATCTGCGCGCGCTTCTGGAGGAGGATATCATTATCCGCAAAAGGGCGGGGCGGAAGTTTGTTTACCGGCTGAAGGCCTAGCTGCCGTCCGCCGTCTTGCCAGCGGGCGCTGACAGGGCTCAAAATGACCAGGCTTTAAAGCCGCCGAAAAGTCGCTCCTCCCCGCTTGTCTCCTCCGTCGGATTATGCTAGTATGGTTCTGTCACGCTTTCCGCTGCATCGGCCGGGCTGCGGCATCCGCTCCGCCCTGCCGGCAGAAGGATCATCAGTCAGAGGAGGAATCCCGGAGCGCATCCCGCTCCGGAAAAAAGATCATGCAGACACTCAAAAAATTCATCCGTTATTACGCGCCCTACAAAACCGTTTTCTTTCTGGATCTGATCTGCGCCGCCGTCATCAGCGTGGTGGATCTGATCTATCCGCAGCTGCTGCGTTCTCTTGCCGCGACGCTTTTCACAAAGGAAAGCTCCGTCATCCTGCGGGCCCTCATTCCCCTCGGGATCGGGCTTTTTCTCATGTACGTGATCCAGAGCCTGTGCAAATATTATGTCAGCTATCAGGGACACATGATGGGCGCGAACATGGAGCGCGATATGCGCCAGCAGCTTTTCGACCACTATGAAAAGCTTTCCTTTTCCTATTATGATCAGAACAATTCCGGTCAGATGATGAGCAAGCTGGTCTCCGACCTGTTCGACATCGCGGAATGCGCCCACCACGGCCCGGAAAACTTTTTCATCTCTCTGATCAAGGTGGTCGGCGCCTTTATTTTCCTTTTTGTGATCAACTGGCGGCTTGCCATCCCCATGGCCGTGCTTGTGGTGCTCATGTTCGGCTTTTCCCTGAGCCAGAATCAGCGGATGCAGGCCACCTTCATGGACAACCGCAGAAAGATCGGGGATGTGAACGCCAGCCTGCAGGATACGCTGGCCGGCATCCGCGTGGTGCAGTCCTTCGCCAATGAGGATGTGGAACGGAAAAAATTCCGGAAAAGCAATCAGGGCTTCCTGCTTTCCAAAGACGCCAACTACAAATGCATGGGAACCTTCATGGGAAGCAATCTGTTCTTCCAGGGCATGATGTACCTGGTCACGCTGGTATTCGGCGGCTTTCTGATCGCAAAGGGGCAGATGGATGTGGCCGATCTGACCATGTACGCCCTGTACATCGGCATTTTCATCAGCCCGGTTCAGATCCTGGTGGAGCTGACGGAAATGATCCAGAAGGGCATGTCCGGCTTCAGCCGCTTCATCGCCGTGATGGAAACCGAGCCCGATATCGAGGATGCGCCCGACGCCCGCCCGCTCACGGACGTGAAGGGGCAGGTTTCCTATGAAAATGTCTCCTTCCACTACAGCGACGACGACACGCCGGTGCTCACCAACGTCTCCTTCCAGATCCCGGCAGGAAGATCCATCGCTCTGGTGGGCCCTTCCGGCAGCGGAAAAAGCACCATCTGCAATCTGCTTCCCCGCTTCTATGACGTGACCGGAGGACGGATCACCATCGACGGGCAGGATGTGCGCACCCTGACCCTGCAGTCCCTGCGCCGTCAGATCGGCGTCGTTCAGCAGGATGTCTACCTGTTCTGCGGCACGGTCCGGGAAAACATCGCCTACGGCAAGCCCGGCGCTTCCATGGAGGAGATCATCGACGCCGCCAGAAAGGCCAACATCCACGACTTCATCCAGTCCCTTCCCGACGGCTACGACACCTTCGTGGGCGAACGGGGGACCAGGCTATCCGGCGGCCAGAAGCAGCGTATTTCCATCGCCCGCGTGTTCTTGAAGAACCCGCCCATCCTGATCCTGGATGAAGCGACCAGCGCCCTGGACAACGAAAGCGAACGCTGGATTCAGCAGAGCCTGGACGAACTCGCCAAAGACCGCACCACCATCACCATCGCCCACCGGCTCTCCACCATCCACGGGGCGGATGAGATCCTGGTCATCGCGGACAACGGCATTGCCGAACGGGGTACCCATGAGGAACTGATTCAGAAAAAGGGCATTTACGCGCATTATTATGAAATGCAGTTTCAATGAACCATCTCGCTGCGGAAGGGAGATTTTTATGACAGCTCTCAGAAAAATGCTTGGAGATATGAACGGCAGCGCGGCCACATCCCTGATGCGCCTCATCGAAACGCAGAGCAGGGAAACGCTCACCCGCTGGGCGGCCGCCTATGCAGAAGAACGGTATCTTCCGCTGCTTAAAGAAGAACCTGAAATTTTTTCTCAGATGGAACAGACCCTTTCCGCCGTGGAAGGCTTTCTGAACAAAGAAATGACGTTAAAGGAATTAAAGCCGGTTCTCGCCGGTGCGCGAAGCGCGGCGAAAGAGCTGGCCGACAGCCGCACGGCCGATCCCGTCTCTCTCGCTGCGGCACGGGCCGTCTCCACCGCCTGCGCTGCGGCGCAGACGCCCACCAACGCCTTCGGCTTCCTGCTCTACGGAGCCGCCGCCTGCGCCTACCACAGCGCAGGCCTCTCAGAAGCCGCAGATGTCTATGACCGGCTGGCGGAGAAAGAACTGCAGCGGGCGCTTCTGTCCCTGCAGGAGGCTGCCATTCCGGATGAGCCCCATCCCGTTTCCATCCGCTGGAACTGCTGAGCTTCCGGAGGGGCGATGATCCGGGCGGAGACAGAACTGCCTACAAACACCTCTCCGCCTGCGCGCACATCAGAAGAAAGGCCCCGACGCCATGCAGATCATTGACAGAAACCGGACGTTCACAGTAGTGCCTGTAGTCCCCCACTCCGGTTCCGATGCACACGTTTCCAACCTGCAGATCCTCCCCGTCCCATTCCAGGGAACGGATCACGCCCTCATAGCCTCGTTTTGCCCTTTCCAGATACTCCTCCGGCAGAATCCCTTTCCTCACCGCCTTGCAGATCGCGGCAGCGAACAGACAGCTGCAGGAATTTTCCAGCCAGTTTCCTTCCATACCGCCCTTATTTACCACCTGGTACCAGCGGCCGTCCGCTGACTGATACCGGCAGACCGCCTCCAGAAGCTCCTTCACCAGCGCACGGAGCTTTTCATGGCCGGGATGCTCCTCAGGCAGAAAGTCCAGATCGTCCAGCACGGCCATCGGAACCCAGCCGATGCTTCTGCCCCAGAACTCCGGAGAAAGTCCCGTTTCCGGATCCGCCCATTCCTGCTTCTTCGCGCAGTCCCAGGCGTGATACCACAGTCCTGTTTTCTCATCCCGTGTCTTTTCCCGCATGAGAAGCGCCTGCTCCGCCACCAGATCCAGAAATTCCGGCCGATGGAATCTGCTGCCGTACTCCGCCGCGACCGGGCCGCCCATATACAGGCCGTCCAGCCACATCTGCTCCGGGCATTCCACCTTATGCCAGAAGCCTCCGGCTTCATTTCTCGGAAAATCCTGTATTGCCGCAAGCAGGGTATCCAGCGCCCTTTTATACCTCTCATCCCCTGTCTCATCCAGAAGCGGATAAAGCAGGATCCCGGGCTGAATATCATCCAGCGCTCCCGGATCACATTCGTGAATTTCTCCCCCCTCATTCACGCAGGAGTCCACCCAGTCCTTTATGTAGGCAAAATACCGTCTGTCCCCGCAGAGCCGGTACGTCTGATACACCCCGGACAGGAACACGCCCTGATGATAATGAAAGTGTCCCTTCGGCGGCAGATCCTGCGCCCTGAATCTGCGCATCATGGTTTCCACAGCAGCCTTTGCGAAGTACAGAGGGGTTTTTTCCGTATTATCCATTGAAATGCTCATAGCTCCTTCTCCCTTTCCTGAAATGCAGATCTTCTGTTCTGATGCACCATCAGTATACGGCAGATGGAAGATCAAATCAATCCGGCAGAAAACTTTTGTCATCCGCCCTTTTTTCCTGTAAAATAAAACTATCATGAAACCGCAGGCAACGACCGGAGATTCCGCAGGCAGGGGTGATCTCTGACGCAAAATGCCGCCTTGCGGCGGCGGAAAGGGGAGTTATGGCAAAGTATCGATGCAGCATATGCGGCTACATTTATGATGAGGAAACGGAAGGCATCCCGTTTTCCGAGCTGAAGGAATGTCCCGTCTGTCATCAGAGTGCGGACAAATTTTCGCTCTGGCAGGAGGAGACGGACATAAAAAAACAGCCCGCAAAGGAGCTGAAGCTGGATTATCCGAAGGAATTCGTCCGTCAGGATCCCTCCTGCCGGTACATGAAGGAAATTCATGAAATGGCAGTGACGGGAAAGAGCATTTCCGCGGCCATGGGAACCTCGCTTCCCATGCCGGACTGGGACGACATCCTGATCCTGGGGGCCCAGCTGGATCCCATGCCGTTAGATGAGGACGCCGAAGTGCGCACCGCCGCCGTGATCGGCCCGCGTGCCGCGAAGCCGCTCATTTTGGAAAATCCGGTATACATTTCTCATATGTCCTTCGGCGCTCTCTCCCGGGAGGCCAAGATCTCTCTGGCCCGCGGCTCGGCCATGGCACACAGCGCCATGTGCTCCGGAGAAGGCGGGATCCTGCCGGAGGAAATGCAGGCGGCGGACAAGTATATCTTTGAATACGTGGGAAATCTCTACAGCGTGACGCCGGAAAATCTTCGGAACGCGGACGCCATCGAGATCAAGATCGGACAGGGCACCAAGCCCGGCATGGGCGGCCATCTGCCAGGAGAAAAGGTGACGGAGGAGATCAGCAGGATCCGGAACAAGCCCATGGGCAGGGATGTGATCGCTCCCTCGCGATTCCCCGGCATCGAGACAAAGGAAGACATGAAGGCTCTCGTCAGCCAGCTTCGGATGGCCTCGGGGGGACGTCCCATCGGCATCAAGATCGCCGCAGGGCACATTGAACGGGACCTTGCGTTCTGCGCGTACGCGGAACCGGATTTCATCACCATCGACGGACGCGGAGGGGCAACGGGTTCTTCTCCTCAGCTTTTGCGCGACTCCGCCAGCGTCCCCACCATCTACGCCCTGCACCGAGCCAGAAAATACCTGGACAGCATCGGCTCTGACATCAGCCTGATCATCACCGGCGGACTGCGGGTCTCCTCCGACTTCGCCAAAGCCATCGCCATGGGAGCGGACGCCGTCGCCGTAGCGAGCGCTCCGCTGATCGCCATGGCCTGTCAGCAGTATAAGATCTGCGGAACCGGCATGTGCCCCATGGGCATCGCCACGCAGGATGAGGAGCTTCGCGCCCGCCTGAACCAGGATGCCGCGGCGGCACGGGTCGCCAACTTCCTGAACGTCTCTTTATCGGAGCTGAAGATGTTCGCCCGGATCACCGGCCATGCCGACCTGCATGAGCTGTCCGTGGACGACCTGTGCACCGTCAGCCGGGAGATCAGCGAATTCACGGACATCCCGCACGCGTAACCGCAAAGCGGCAGGCGCCGGACGGACCTCATCCAGACCGGATCACGCCGCATGGATCACAGACAGAACCTCAGACAGCCTTCCCGTCTGAGGTTCTGCCGAAGGTCCCGCCGCCGGAGCGGTCCCCGGAAAACCGGTTTTCCGTTTGCTTAACCGGTTTTACCGCTTCATCACCTCTCTGATCTTTTGCGCCAGCAGGCAGGCAATGGCCTCATTTCCCTTATCCGAAGGATGCAGGCCGTCAAAGGTATAGTCCGCGGCCTCCGGCGGATAGGGATAGGCATCGTTCTCATAATCGACCGGAGCATCCTTCCAGGCGGGCCAGGGAAGATCCCGGTATCCTTCCGCCGTCCTGACCCGTTTGAAACGCACTGCCGATTCCGGCGTGAAGCCGGAGAGGCGGTGCAGATCCAGGAAGGAGATCCCATTCCTTTCACAGGCGACCCGGATCCCTTCCGCGATATCGCACAGCATCTGCCCCTGATCCGGCGCGTAGCTTCCGTGCGCATGGTTCATCGGATCCAGGATGTATACAAAATCTCCCCTCTCCACCGGATTCATTACGATGACCTTCGCTTCCGGGCCGGCCTGTCTTATATGCTCCAGAATAATGGCCAGATTTCCCAGAATGGATCCCTCCTTCTTCCGGTCAAAGTCCTCCTGCGTCCCCAGCGGCACGCCTCTGTGCCAGTCGTTCGTTCCCAGAAGCACCGTATACAGATCCGCTTCCGGGAATCTCTCCTCCAGCCAGTCCGGCGTTGCAGAGCCGTTTTTCCCCAGATTGATTACGGAAAACTCTCCTGCCTTCCTGCAGGTTCTGCTGATATAACCTTCCGTCACCCGATACCCTGTCTCTTCCGGATGATCGTTCAGGTAAGTGAACGAATCTCCCACCGCGCACCAGCGGACCGGACTTTTTTTCTGTTCTTCTGCCGCTTCCTTCTTCATGCCGCATCTCTCCCGTTCTGTGATAAAAATAGAGTGTAAAAATGGAAAAAAGGAGTCCCGCTGCGCGGAACTCCCGACTGTTCAGATGATTATGCGATTTTGGACTTCGCGATCTCAGCCAGAGCCGCAAATCCTTCCGCGTCGTTGACTGCCATCTCAGCCAGCATCTTTCTGTTGATATCCACCTCTGCCAGCTTCAGGCCGTACATGAACCTGCTGTAGGACAGGCCGTTCAGTCTGGCCGCGGCGTTGATACGGGCGATCCAGAGCTGTCTGAACTGGCGCTTCTTCTCCTTGCGTCCCGCATAGGAAGAAGCAAGCGCTCTCATCACAGACTGCTTCGCGATCCTGTACTGCTTGGATCTCGCTCCTCTGTAGCCCTTCGCAAGCTTTAATACTTTATTATGTTTTCTTCTGGCACTCATGCCGCCTTTGATTCTTGCCATCTCTTTAACTCCTCCTTACGAAATTATGCATACGGTAAAATCTTCTTCATATTCTTAACATTGGTAGCGTCCGTGATCGCCGCCTGTCTGAGATTTCTCTTTCTCTTCGTGGATTTCTTCGTTAAGATATGGCTCTTGTAAGCTTTCGCTCTCTTTAATTTACCCGTTCCGGTCACCTTAAAACGTTTCGCTGCTGACCTGCTTGTCTTCATTTTCGGCATGACAAAATCCTCCTCTGCTCATTTCTCAAAATCTATTTTAACTGTACGTGTTAACGTTTTTCAGTTAAAAACATGGTCATGGTGCGGCC
>CALWGL010000005.1 GCA_944380025.1 uncultured Lachnospiraceae bacterium | reverse complement strand
GTCATATGAAGTACGCCGGAAAGGAAGGAGCGATATGCCAGATGCTTTAACTGTGAACCGGGAACATAAGGATACGGGTTTGTCGTTTTTTACAACGGCATGCGGAATGCGGAGGATGACATGACCCTGAAGCTGTCGGATTCTTTTAAATGGAAAGAAGGAGAACCGGCGCTGGAGTTGAAGGTACGGTTTTTGAATATCAATCAGGGATCCAATCCGGAGCTGATGAAAAAGTGTCGGACGCTGCGGGAATACAGCGAATTTGTGGCCCGTGTCAGGAAGTGTGTGAAGGAAGAGGCATCTCTGGTAGATGCGGTGGAAAGAGCTGTGACGGAATGTATCCGGGATGGAATCCTGGAGGATTTCGGGAAGAAATTCGAAAGGATTTCTTCCTGCGTAGTCCGAGGGCGGAGGTGGTAGCCATGTCAATCCTGGAATATAACCGGGAGGAAGAACTGAAAAAGCTGCGGAATGCGGAATATGAAAATGGGAAGACGGATGGAAAGGCAGAAGGAAAATCAGAAGATCTTCTGCTGATTCTGGAATTTCGGTGGCAGGCTCCCGAATGGCTGAAGGAGCGTATTTTTCAGGAAGCAGACGCGCTTTGTCTGGAAAGCTGGATGAAGGCGGCGATGAACGCCGGGACGCTGGAGGATTTCCTGGGGAAAACCGGGCTGGCGGAGAATTGAGAAACCGGAATCTCGCTTCCATTTTCCTGCTTGGTTACAGTTCACTCGTCCGCCAGAACCAGGCAGATGTCGTGCTTGCACGAACAGATGACTGGCTCTGAGCGGACGAAGGGAGCGCCCGTTTATGAGCAAAGGTAGCTGCGAAGCAGCGGAGAGCGCGTAGCGCGGCTTTGCGAATGGCGCGGAGTGAACTGTAACCCTGCCTGCAGTAAAGAGGGATCGGGGGTTGACAAAACAGATTTTCTTGCATATCCTGTATAATAGATTGAGAAAGGCCTGGAACGGAAAAAAACAGTCCATGATCCGGCCGCAGAGAGGGAATGTCGCCGGCTGAAAGCATTCCCGGCGCGTGAGGACTGAAGTGCATCCGGGAGCCGGTCCGGTGAAGAGGAGTTCATCCTGTACAGCCGGATCCGTCCTGCGCTCGTTACGCGCATCAAGTGCAGAAGGACAGAGTTTTTCTATCCTTCTGAATCGGAGTGGAACCGCGGCCCTGCCGTCTCTGAAATGAAAAAGGAGACGGCAGGGCTTTTTTGAGTGCTGTTTGTGGCAGCAAAACAGGAGGCAAAGAACGGCTGACGCCGTTCTTTCATGATTGAAGTGCTGCCTGCGGCAGCAAAAGAGGAGAGGGTATGGGACTGGTTGGTAATATCAGAGAAGAAATCCGCATCATCAGAGAACGGGATCCGGCGATCCATTCCTCGCTGGAGGTTTTTCTGTATCCCAGCTTCAAGGTGATGCTCCATTACCGGGTGGCGCACAGGCTGTACCGGGCGGGCCATTTTTTTCTGGCAAGATGGATTTCCCAGCGCGGCGCAAGAAAGACCGGGATCGAGATCCATCCGGGCGCGCAGATCGGGAAGGGATTTTTCATCGATCACGGAAACGGGGTGATCATCGGGGAAACCACGGTGATCGGCGACAACGTGACCCTGTATCAGGGCGTGACGCTGGGCGGAACGGGAAAGGAGCACGGCAAACGGCATCCCACGGTCTGCGACAACGTGATGATCAGCGCCGGAGCGAAGGTGCTGGGCTCCTTCACCATCGGAGAAAATTCCAAGATCGGCGCGGGAAGCGTGGTGCTGCGGGAGGTGCCGCCCAATTCCACGGTGGTGGGCGTTCCGGGGCGCGTGGTGAAGCGGGGAGATCAGCCCATTCCCAGGGCGACCATGGATCAGGTGCATCTGCCGGATCCCGTTCATGAAGAGATCGCCGCCCTGCAGAAGGAAAATGCGCAGCTTTCGCAGAGACTGCTTGACCTGGAGGCGCAGGTGCGGTACCTTAAAGGAAAAGGCGCGTAAGAAGCCTGCCTGACGTGTCCCGGGACCGGTAAGGCGGGAATTCATAAAAAAGGAGAGACAGACAAGATGAAGATCTATAATACCCTGACAAAGAAAAAGGAAGAATTTGTCCCCATCACGCCGGGCGAGGTGAAGATGTATGTGTGCGGCCCCACCGTATACAATCTGATCCACATCGGAAACGCCCGCCCCATGATCGTGTTCGATACGGTACGCCGTTATTTTGAGCATAAGGGCTACCGGGTGAATTATGTCAGCAATTTTACCGACGTGGACGACAAGATCATCAAAAAGGCCATTGAGGAGGGCGTGGACGCGGAGGTGATCTCCGAGCGCTATATCGCGGAGTGCAAAAAGGATATGGAATCTCTGAACGTGCGTCCTGCCACGGTGCATCCTCAGGCTACCCAGGAGATCTGCGGCATGCTGGAGATGATCCAGAAGCTGATCGACGGCGGACATGCTTACGCGGCGGAGGACGGAACGGTATATTACCGGGTGAGAAGCTTCCAGGATTACGGAAAGCTGTCCCACAAGAACCTGGACGACCTGGAGGGCGGCAAGCGTTCCCTTCTGGTATCCGGAGAGGATCAGAAGGGGGATCCGCTGGATTTCGTGCTGTGGAAGCCCAAAAAGGACGGAGAGCCCTACTGGGAGTCTCCCTGGTGCGACGGCCGTCCCGGCTGGCACATCGAATGCTCCGTGATGAGCAAAAAATATCTGGGAGACGAGATCGACATCCACGCGGGCGGAGAGGATCTGATCTTCCCGCACCATGAAAACGAGATCGCCCAGTCCGAAGCGGCGAATGGAAAGCCTTTCGCCCGCTACTGGATGCACAATGCCTTCCTGAACATCGACAACCGGAAGATGAGCAAATCCGCCGGAAACTTTTTCACCGTGCGGGACATCATTGCCAAATATGATCCGCAGGTGCTGCGCTTCTTCATGCTGTCCGCCCATTACAGAAGCCCTCTGAATTTCTCCGCGGAGCTGATGGAGGCGGCGAAGAACGGCCTGGAGCGGATCCTGACCGCGGTTTCCAACCTGAATTTCCTGCTGGAAAAGGCGGAGGAAAAGGAGCTGACGGAAGAGGAAACGAAGCTTCTGGAGGAAGCGAAGGTTTACACCGCCCGCTTTGACGAGGCTATGGACGACGATTTCAATACGGCGGACGCCATTGCTGCCATTTTTGAACTGGTGAAATTCATCAATACCAATACCGGCGGCAATTCCTCCAGAGCCTATCTGTCCGCCCTCCATGAGCAGATCCGGGAGCTTTCCGATGTCTGCGGCCTGATCGTGGACAAAAAGGAGGAAATGCTGGACGAAGACATTGAAAAGCTGATCGAAGAGCGTCAGGCCGCCAGAAAGGCGAAGGATTTCGCCAGGGCGGACGCGATCCGAAACGAGCTTCTGGAAAAGGGGATCGTCCTGGAGGACACCCGCGAGGGCGTGAAATGGAAGAGAGTCTGAGTCTGCTTTCCCTGCTCAAACGGGATTTCGGGCTGCAGGAGGTGGATCTGAGGACGTATTCTCCCCTGACCCTTGCGTTCGTGGGAGACTGCATTTATGATCTGATCCTGCGGACCGTGATCGTGGAGCGGCACAACGCAAGTCCGAACCAGCTGCACCGGGAAAAAAGCCGCCTGGCAAAGGCGTCCGCGCAGGCGCAGATGGCGGAAGCGCTTCAGCCGCATCTGACGCCGGAGGAGGAAGCCGTTTACCGGCGCGGGCGCAACGCCAAATCCCATACCACGGCTAAAAACGCCAGCGTTCTGGATTACCGCAAGGCCACGGGACTGGAAGCGCTGTACGGTTATCTGTATCTGTCCGGACAGGAGGAGCGTCTGCTTGCGCTTCTGCGCCTTTCCCTGGCGGATCTGGGCTGGAAGCTGTAAGGGCGTGGCGTGTGCGGCCGGATATCCCGGCGGACGCCGCAGGCGGAGAGCGCTTTTGGCAGCGCCGGGACGGACTGACATTTTGGAGGAAAACATGCGATATCAGGAAATGACCATAGAAGGAAGAAACGCGGTGACGGAAGCCCTGCGTTCCGGCAGGCCCATCGACCGGCTTTTTATCCAGGATCACTGCCAGGACGGGCCGGTGCTGACCATCAGGCGGCTGGCGAGGGCAAAGGATATCCCGGTCAAATATGTGGAAAAGGAACGGCTGGATCAGCTTTCGGAGACGGGGCATCATCAGGGCGTCATCGCCTATGCTGCGGCCTATGAGTACGCGCAGGTGGAGGAGCTTCTGGAGGCGGCGCGAAAGAAGAAGGAACCGCCCTTTCTAGTCCTGCTGGACGGCATTGAGGATCCCCATAACCTTGGGGCTATCATCCGGACGGCCAATCTGGCGGGCGCTCACGGTGTCATCATCCCGAAGGACCGGGCGGCGGGGCTGACAGCCACCGTGGCGCGCACCTCCGCCGGGGCGCTGAATTATACGCCGGTAGCCCGGGTGACGAACCTGACAAAGACCATGAAGGAGCTGAAAAAGCAGGGCCTGTGGTTCGTCTGCGCGGATATGGGCGGCACGCCGATGTATGATCTGGACTTGAAGGGCCCCATCGGTCTGGTGATCGGAAACGAAGGGGAGGGCGTGGGAAGACTGGTGAAGGAGACCTGTGATCTCACGGCATCCATTCCCATGAAGGGGGATATCGATTCCCTGAACGCCTCCGTTGCGGCCGGCGTCCTCGCCTATGAGATCGTGCGGCAGAGACTTGGGAAATAGTTCAGGCCGCCTTCCGGAGGAGAGGAAGGACGGCCGGAAAGAAAAGTCGGAGGAAGCAGATTGGTCTATACAGAATACAGCGACGAGGAACTGATCGGCCTGCTGAGAGAGGGAAGGCAGGACATAACGGACTATATCATGGAAAAATACAAAGGGATGGTAAAGGCAAAGGCCCGCTCCATGTTCCTGCTCGGCGGAGACAGCGACGATCTGATCCAGGAAGGAATGATCGGCCTGTTCAAGGCAGTCCGGGACTATGACAGCGGCCGGGACGCCAGCTTTTCCACCTTTGCGGAGCTGTGCGTGTCCCGCCAGATGTATACGGCGGTACAGGCTTCCTCGCGGAAAAAACATATGCCTCTGAACACTTATATTTCCCTGTACGGCGTTCAGGAAGGTACGGAAGAGGCGGAACTGAGGAACGCGATCCCCGCCGATACGGAGAAGAGCCCGGAAGAGCTGTTCATTGACAGGGAAAATGTGGAGGTGCTGGAGCGGACCATCGAAAAGGAACTGAGCGCATTTGAAAAGCAGGTGCTGGACCTTTATATTACAGGGATGCGTACGCCGCAGATCGCAAGAGTTCTTGGAAAGGACGCCAAGAGTACGGACAATGCGCTGTTTCGGATCAGGAGCAAGCTGAGAAAGGCGATCGAAAGATGAAGGAAGACAGAGGAAAGGGACCCATGATCAAGCTGAATTTCGCAGGGATCCGCACCCGGCAGGAGCTGCACAGATATCTGGAGGAAATGCTGCAGGTACCGCAGTCGGAAGGGGAAAACCTGGATAATATTTATGATTTCCTGACCATGGCGGCAGGGCGGCTTCATATCATCGTGGAGGGGATCGCCAGAAATCACGCCGGCCAGGGCGGTTATCTGGACGGTGTGCTCCGTACGCTCCGGGCGGCTGAGGCGGTGACGGAGGGCCTGACTCTGGAGGTCCGGGAGCAGATGGACGCGGATAAGGAATGGCTGGACAATCCGGCTGTGGTGGAACAGTCCTGCGCCTACAGCCGTCCGGTAATGCTGGAGATGGGAGATGCTCCGGTCCCTGTTTCCGGCCAGGAAGGACTCATGTACCGGGCGGAGGGGATGCCCTGTCTGCGCCTGCGTTTTGCCAACGCGGCGGATGTGCAGATCGAGATCGGCGGTATCCGGTATCCTTTCCTGGAGACGGATAAGGACATCTGGACGGTGGATCTGCCGGTGGATCCGGGTTTTTATTACGTGAGTCTTTACGTGGACAACTGTCTTGTCCTGAGCCCTTTCCTTCCCATCGGCTATGGCTGCTGCAGGCCGATCAATTATCTGGAGATAGGGCCAATGGAAGAGTTCTGCCTGATGCGGGATGTGCCTCACGGTACGATCCGGCATGAATACTTTACCTCTGCGGCGACCGGCAGGACGCAGACCTGCATCTGTTATGTGCCGCCGGGCTATGAGGAAAGCGGGGAGGAGTATCCGGTCCTGTATCTGCAGCACGGATTTGGCGAAAATGAGAGAGGATGGATCTGGCAGGGAAAGCTGAACCACATCATGGATAACCTCCTGGCGGAGAAAAAAGCGGTCCCCATGCTGGTGGTGATGGCGGACGGCATGGTGATAACGGAATGCGGCGCGGGAAAGCTTCAGCTCAGACAGGAACTGTTTCTGGAGGAACTGACAGGGGATATCATTCCTTTCATCGAAAAAACCTATCGGGTAAAAAAGGACCGGCAGCATCGGGCTATGGCCGGGCTTTCCATGGGATCCATGCAGACCAGCATGCTGATCGGGAAGCATCCGGAGCTGTTTGCCTGGGCCGGGCTTTTTTCCGGTTTTCTGCACAATCTGGTGGGAGAGCATCCGGACAACAGCCATCTGGAGGAGATCCGGAAACCGGAATTTTCCCGGAATATGAACCTTCTGTTCCGGGGGATGGGCAGACAGGATGGTTTTTGGAAAAACTTTGAGGAGGACGACGCTTTCTGTGAGGAAAATCATGTGACATGCGTGCGCCGGGAATATGAGGGCGGCCATGACTGGAATGTGTGGCGGAAATGCATCCGCGATTTTCTGCCCATGCTGTTTGGATAGCTGCACGAAGGGAGGGTTTGGCATGGAAAGAGAGGGAAATGCGGAAGCGGACGTCAGGCTGCAGCAGGAACGAAGGGAAGCGGTCGCTGCTGTGAGACGCTGTGAGAAACCGGAAGAGCTGGGGCCGCTTCTGTGGCGGGTCATCGAGCTGCACGCGGGAGAACAGTTTTTTACCAGCAAGCAGCTTCCGTTTACCTATACGGTAAAAGGAAGAGAGCTTTTCTGCGACAGGAAGGAAAATCGATCACGGAGGCTACGGTAACGCGCGCTTATAAGAAGATCCTGGAGGCGCAGGCAGCAGGGGATCCGATCAGGGGGCCGAAAAAGCTGTGCATGTTCGGAGCGCCGTATATCTGGAGCATTTTGAAGGGAACAGGGCTGGCCGGATGAGGCCGGCCTTTTTTCAAAAAAAGAAGGTGCAATTTCCGGAAAGGTATGGTATGATTCCGTCTGGAATATACAGCTTTGATGTTTGACAGAATCCTATTCCAGTATAATGACCGGGCAAGAAAGATCCGGTGAGAGGAGAAAAGAAAATGAAAAAGGCAATGATGATCGTAGCGGCGGGACTCCTGGGACTGTGTCTGACAGCCTGCGGACAGAGCGCTGAGACGGAGAGCACACAGGCTCAGACGGCCGCGGCGGAAACGCAGCAGGAGAGCACGCAGGAGGCAGAGACCGCAGCGGCGGAAGAAACGGCGGCAGCGGAAGAGACCGCTGTGACGGAGGAGGCTTCCGCAGCGGAAACTTCCGCAGAGACTGAGACGCAGGAGAGCGCCGCGCAGACAGAAGAAGCTGCCGGTGAGACGGAAACGGAAGCCGCAGAGGGCTACGCGGATAACTTCGCTGTGGACAGCGAGGCGGCGGAAGCCTTTGCCGCAAAGATCCAGGAGGCAGTGGCGGCGCAGGATCTGGAAGCGCTGGCAGATCTGACGGCATATCCGGTCTATGTGGGCTTCCCGGAGGAAAGCGCAACGCCTGCATCCAGAGAAGAGTTTGTGGCTCTCGGCGCGGACCGCATTTTTACGCCCGAGCTGATGGAAGCTGTGGCAGGCGCGGATCTGAGCGGCCTTTCCGCCAGCATGGCGGGATTTGTTGTGTCTGCGGACGATGTCCCCAATATCACCTTCGGAGTGGTGGACGGCGCGCTTGCCGTTAAGGGGATCAATTACTGATCTGACCGACCAGGAAGAGAAAACGGATGACAGAAAAGGACCGCCGGCGGAAAAAGCCGGCGGCTTCTTTTCCTGATCCCCGGCCTGGGGATTCTATGTATGAAGGCGGATAGCGGGATGGAATGTCGATTGGATCCGAAGCTGAGCCGGGAGGAGCTGTCTGCGGCGGCGTTAAAATATCATTTTTGGGACGCTGCTGACGGGAGAGATCCGGCGGAGACGGAGGGACTTCGGGAAAAACAGGACGAATTTGTCAGAAGGCTCTGGGAAAGGCTGCAGGAGGCGGCGGACTGCCGGGCGGCCTGTGTGCCGGATAAAAGAAGGCGGGAGGCGTATGCGGCCCTGTCGCTGGGGGAGCGGGTGGACAGGCTTCAGGAGCTGTACTGCGGGAAGGGGCTTCTGACGGAGGCTTATCTGACGGACTGCCTGTGCAGAGAGCTGCTCCGTGAGGGATGCAGGCAGCTGAACGGGCTTCTGGCGGAACGCTTTGGCCTGTATGCGCAGCGTTACCTGTTTCCGGGAGAGCAGCTTCCGCTTTCTTCCATGGAGATGATCTTTTCCCGCCTGAGAGAAAATGGGGAGGAGCCCCCTTCGCGTCTGCTTCCCGGCGGTGTGCTGCTTCCGAGGCAGAGCGTGGCCTGCGTGATCCGGCTGTCCGAAAGCCCGGAAACGGTCTGCGCCGGATTCTGCGGGGACTGTTCCAGGAGAGGAAGCTGCGGGGCGCAGTCCTGCAGCCGGGAGAAAACAGATCGCAGAGAATAAGACCGTACAGAATAAGACCGTATTTCTGCGCCGGTCCATCGGCGCGGAAACGCTTCGGCATGGAGGCAGAAATGGAAAAAGGACTGATACATTTATATACGGGAGACGGCAAAGGAAAGACCACGGCTGCGGTCGGCCTTGCGGTGCGCGCTGCGGGCGCGGGAAAGCGGGTGCTCTTTATCCAGTTCATGAAGGGACGGGATACGGGAGAGCTGCATGCGCTGGACCGGCTGGCGGAAGTGGAGATCTTGAGGAGCGAAAAGGACTTCGGCTTTTATTTTCAGATGTCAGAGGAAGAAAAAAAGGAGCTGACCCGGATCCATAACGGGCTGCTGAAGCAGGCGCTGGAGCGGGCGGAGGCGGGAAAGGCGGATGTGATCGTTCTGGATGAGGTGACCTATCCGGTGAACTGGAAGCTGCTGGAGGAAGATCTTCTGCGGCGGCTGTTAAGCCGGACGGACGATAAGCGGCATTTTCCGGAGATTGTATGCACCGGACGGGACCCGCAGGAGTGGCTGACAGCGTGCGCGGATTATGTGACCCGGATGGAATGTGTGAAGCATCCTTTTGACCGGGGGATCGGCGCAAGGAAAGGGATCGAATATTGAAGAAAAAGGAACGGAAGGGAAATCAGGTTCGGGGAAGAAAGCTCTGGAACAGAAAGCTCTGGAAAAAGGGGGCGGCCGCGGCTGCGGCCGTCCTGCTTCTGTGCGCGGCTATGGCCATTTTCCTTTCCGGGGACGGCCGGAAAGAAGACGGGAGCGCGGATATGCAGGAGGCGGAAAGCTTTCCGGCAGGAAGCGCTTCCGGAAAAGAGATGGTGAACCTGGCACTGTCGGAGGGCGTGCGCGTGACGGCGGACAGCACGGAGACAGAAGCGTTTTCTCCTGAAAAAGCGGCGGACGGGAACCGAAGCGGCCCGGACAGCCGGTGGTCTTCCGCCAATGAACCGGGGCAGCCGTCTCACTGGCTGATGTTTGAATTTCCGGAGGAAAGAAGGATCTCCTTTGTCCGGCTGTGCTGGGAGAGGCTGAACGTGGAGGGCTTTGTGCTGGAAAGCTCCCGGAACGGGACAGACTGGGTGACGGCGGCCCGGGCGGAGGAGGCACCGGAAGCAAACGAGCAGTGCCTGGTGCTTGACAGCCCTGCGGCGGGAAGGTATTTCCGCATCCGTACGACTGCGGTGTCTGAGAGCGAAGAGAATCAGTATCTGTATTATCAGAATGTATCCCTTCTGGAAGCGGAACTGTATGAGGAGGTCCCGCTTTCCTGGTCGCTTCAGGATATCCGGGTGGAAACGGAGGCGGACGGAAGCCGGAGGCTTGTGCTTTCCGAAGTGCCGGAGGGCGTTCAGATCGAGCTCGCGGGAGCGGATTATGAGGAAGTGATCGGCAGGGACGGCACGGTATATCCCACGGTAGAGGAAAAAGAGGTGGAGGTGGGCTTCCTTCTTTCCAGAGACGGGAAAACGGAGACGACTCCCGGCTATCCGGTCACGGTTCCGGCAGTCTGGGAGGAGGACGGCGTTTTCGCGGGCAGGAAGACGGCGTCCGCTTCGGAAAGCGGACAGCCCGCGGAAAAAGAAGCCGCGGACAGCCTGCGCCCGACAGATTGCCAGGTCTCTGCGGACAGTACGCGGCCGCAGGCGGTCAGCGGGGCGGCGGAATGGCGTGCCGGAAGCGGCAGCTTCCTTCCCGGAGAAGAGATCCGGATCCTTGCGGACGCCAGGTGGAAGGAAGAGGCCTCTCAGGCGGTCGCCCGCCTGCAGGAGGCGCTTGGGAACAGGGCCGAGGTCGTTTGGACAGACGCGGCGGAAGCCGGGCCCACAGACGTTCGGACAGACGCGGCGGAAGCCGGATCCGCAGGCGTTCGGACAGATGAGGCGGAAGCCGGATCCGCGGGCGAAAGCGCCGGGGATATCCGGCTTGGGACGGCTTCCGGGGAGCTGGGCCTCGGGAAGGAAGGCTATCTGTGTGAGATCGAAAGGGACGGTATCGTCCTTCTGGCTGAAGAAAGGCAGGGACTGATCTGGGGCGTGAACACCCTCTGCAGGCTTCTGGAGGAAATGGGGGCGGAAACGGAGGATCCGGGGAAGGAGAAGGATCCGGGGCAGGAGAATGCCAGGCAGGAGGAGATGGCTGTGGGGCAGGAGAATGCCGGGCAGGGTCACGTCGCGGGCGGGATCCCCTGCGGCGTGATCCGGGACTATCCCCGCTACAGCGTGAGGGGCTTCTCCATCGATATCGGGAGGCGGATGGTATCCATGGAAACCCTGCGGAAAATGGTCCTGGAGCTGTCCGCCCACAAAATGAACACCCTCGGCATACACCTGAACGATAATGAGATCCTTTCCACCAGCGGGAAAAACGACAGCTTGGAAAATGCTTTTACCGCCTATTCCGGTTTCCGGCTGGAATCCTCCCTGCAAAATGAGAAAGGAGAGGGGATCACCTCGCAGGACGGCGCGTTTACCAAGGAGGAGTGGAAGGAATTCGTGGAATGGGCGGCCGGATTCGGCGTCGAGGTGGTTCCGGAAATCGACACGCCGGCGCACAGCCTTGCGATCACAAAGGTGTTTCCGGAGGCGGCTCTGGCGGATGAACCGGAAAATGTGGACCAGCTGGATCTTTCCCGGAAGGAAACGCTCTCTCTGACGGAGACACTCTGGAAGGAATATCTGGAGGGAGAGGATCCGGTTTTCGCGGAAGGGGGAACCGTGCATATCGGTATGGATGAATATTATGGGGATGTGCAGGATTACCGGGACTATATGCGGAAGATGGTCAGTCTGGCCGCGGAAAGCGGCCGCCCGGTCCGGATGTGGGGAAGTCTGCGCCTGATCGAAGAAGCAAACCGGAAGGAGGGGCGTACCGGACAGAATGCGTACCGCCTGTGGGAGGAAGGGGAGGAAGCGGCGGTTTCGCCGGAGCAGATCCAGATTCAGATCTGGAGCGCCGACTGGTCGGATCCCCTGAAAACCTGGCAGGCAGGGTATACCGTGATCAATTCTCTCAACAGCAGCCTGTATCTCATTCCCGGGGGCGGTTACGACTATCTGGATCTGGAGGCCCTTGCGGACTGGGAGGCAAATGAATATCCCCTGGGAGGCCGGACCAAGCTTCTGCCCGCGTGGTCGTCCCGCACGGCGGGAGCCATTTACTGCCTGTGGAACGATACCATAGGGAGCCTGGATGCGGGAATCACGGAGGAAGGGATCTGCGACCGGTTCCTTCAGCCGCTTTCGCTTCTTTCCGGAAAGCTGTGGTAGACGCCTTCCTTTCGGTACTGCCTGGGGCTGATGTGATAATAGCTCCGGAAGGCCGAGGAAAAATGCTCGATGGAGGAGTAGCCCAGATCCTCCGCCACGGAGGTGATGCTGCGGGAAGGGTCCGACAGCAGGATCGCCGCGGCGGACATGCGGGCCTCCGCTTTTTTCTGGAGAAAGGTCTTTCCGTACTGGCGCTTCAGGAGACGCTCGGTCTGGCGGGCGCCGAGCCCCAGCTTCCCGGCCAGCTCTTCCAGAGACAGATTCCGGTACTGATAGAGAAAATATTCCTCAATGATAACGGCGGTCTTGTCCGCGGCGGCAGAAAGATCCTGCGCCCTGGGACGGCCGCTTTTTTCATAGTTGCGCACCAGTTTTACCAGAAGCTGGCGCAGCAGCGCCTCCACCTGAAAAATGCAGCCTGTCCTGCGCTCCTGCAGTTCTCCGAAGATCTCCATGATCAGGCTTCCGGCGTTCTGGGTATCGGCTCCGAACCAGAATGGCGTATGTTCAAAGGCGGCAAGCAGCTCCTTTTCCCCCTCGGGGAAGGACGCGGCGCTTTTCCGCCTTTTTTCTGTTTTCAGGTAAATGCAGTATTCGCACATGGGGTCCTCCAGAAACGGGCTCTGGGCATGCTCCACATGCGGGCCGGTCACATAAAGGGTGCCTGGCGTTACTTCATGGGAAATTCCGTTGATGATGGCGCGTCCCCGCCCCTCGGCAATAAAATGAATCTCATAGCTGCCGTTTCCGTGGGAATGGCTGGGAATGGAGCGCTGGAAGCGCTCATAAACGAGATTCAGCGTATGAAATCGGGTATCCGCGATGGAAAAATGAATATCTGCATCCTTGTAATCCGTCCACATGCCGGCCTTCTTCCTCCTGAAAGGTGCGGCGCGTCCTTCTGCGCCTTCTGCTTCCCCTACTGTAGGACAGGGGGCGGAAAAAGTCAAGGCCGCCTGCCGCTGATCGCCTCCTGCTGAACATCTGCCGCTGACTGCCTGCCGCTGATCGCCTGCCACTGATCGCCTGCAGGGAGCGCTGGCGGGACGCCTTACAGGTCGATTTTTCCTGCGGACCGATTTCTCCTGCAGGCCGATTCTTTGACGGACGGTAAAAAATGGGCAATGTGATTCTTCTTGGTACGGTTACAAAATGGCAGTCAGTATATGGTAACCGTACAAAAAAGCCGATACGGAAAAAAATAGGCTTTTCGGAATATTTACCGTACCGTAGAGGAGACCATTTTTGTACGGTAGAATATGGAATTTTGGGGTTTTTGGCCGTAACCTGGAAAAATATTGAACCACAGGAAGCGTGAGGGGACCCGGGCGGGGAAAAACACGCAATCGACGTGCAGAAGAGGGCGGCGGCTGGTGGGGCGGCAGGCTGATTGGGGGCGGCAGGTGAAGGGTGTCCGGCCGCGAATTAAAACCTGCGCCGATGCGACATGAAACGGGACAAGTTGTCAAAAGTTTCTCTTATCATTTCAAAGGAGAAAATTTATAATGAAAATACAAAAGGCCGCGGGAACGCGGCGGACAAGGGGCGGAGAAAACCTGCGGTTTTCTCCTGGAAATTGGGCTCACGCCCAATTTCTCATGAATGGAATGCCGCCGTCCGGCGGCGGAAAAGAGAGGCGGAGAAAACCTGCGGTTTTCTCCCGGGAATCGGGCATATGCCCAATCCCTCACAGATTCAGTGCCGCCGAAGCGGCGGCAGAAAGGGGAAGAAGAAATGGAAAAAATGAGAATGCGGGGGGCGACGCTTCCCGGCAACAGCACGGTGGAGATGAAGGAGTTTGAGATCCCGAAGCCGGGCCATGGACAGGTGCTGATCCAGACGAAGGCGACGACGATCTGCGGAAGCGATATCCGCTGCATCTACAGAGCGCATGTGGGAAAGGGGCCGGAAGGCTACATCCCCGGAATGGTTGCCGGCCATGAGCCCTGCGGCGTGATCGTAGAGGAGGGCGAGGGTCTCAGACGCTTCAAAAAGGGCGACAGAGTCATCGTTTATCATATTTCCGGCTGCGGCGTGTGCAACGACTGCCGCAGAGGCTACTACATTTCCTGCAAGAGCCGCTTCCGTCAGGCATACGGCTGGCAGAGAAACGGCGGAATGGCTCCTTACATCCTTGCGGATGAGAAGGATCTGATCGCCCTTCCCGACGAGCTGACCTACAAGGACGGCGCGCAGGTGGCCTGCGGCTTCGGAACGGTTTATGAAGCCATCGAGAAGATCGGCATCTGCGGAAACGACGCGGTGCTGGTGACCGGCCTTGGCCCGGTAGGACTGGCGGCTCTGATGCTGGCAAAGGCCATGGGGGCCAACATGCTGATCGGCGTGGAGATGAACGAATACCGCGTGGAGCTGGCAAAGAAGCTGGGCCTGGTGGACTATGTGTTCACGCCCGATGAGGCGATGGACGGCATCATGAAGGTGACGAACGGTCACGGCGTGGAGCGCGCCATCGACGCCAGCGCCAGCGATCCGGGACGTCAGCTTGCCATCCGCGCGACCAGGGAGTGGGGCAAGATCGCGTTTGTGGGAGAGGGCGGCACCTGCACCTTCAATCCCAGCCCGGATATCATCCATGGCCAGAAGACCATCTACGGCTCCTGGGTAACCTCTCTGTGGAGAATGGAGGAGCTGGTGGAGAGACTGGTGCGCTGGGGCATCCATCCGGAGGATCTGATCACTCACGAGTTCCCGCTGGAGAAGGCAGGAGAGGCTTATTCCCTGATGGCCGGCGGAAACTGCGGCAAGGTTGCGGTGGTATTTGACTGAAAAGCCGGAGACTGCCGCGCGGCGGAGACTTATGGCACAAAGGCCGGAGACTGCCGTGCGGCAGAGACTTATGATACAAGGAGAACTGAAATGTCAGAAATCATAGAGCAGAACAAAATCCCCCGCAGGGCGCTGTATGACGGGACCACAGTGCCTGCCGTCGGAATGGGGACCTTCGGAAGCGACAAATACGGGCCGGAACAGATCGCAGAGGCTGTTTACGGCGGCATCCGGGCGGGATACCGTCTGATCGACTGCGCTTCCGTATATATGAATGAGGACAGGATCGGAGGAGCCTTGGAGCGCGTGCTGCAGGAAGGGATCGTGAAGCGGGAGGAGCTGTTCATCACCTCCAAGGTGTGGAACGACATGCACGGAGAGGGACAGGTGATCGCTTCCTGCGAAAAGAGCCTGAAGGATCTGAAGCTGTCCTATATCGACCTGTATTTCGTGCACTGGCCCTTCCCCAACTATCATGCGCCGGGCTGCGACGGCGACTCCCGCAATCCCGATTCCAGACCCTTTGACCTGGATGAATTCATGGCGACCTGGAGACAGTGCGAGCAGCTGGTGGACGAGGGAAAAGTAAGATACATCGGCATGTCCAACATGACGATCCCCAAGCTGGAGGCGGTCCTGCCTCTGTGCCGCATCAAGCCCGCGGCTCTGGAGATGGAGCTGCATCCCGGCTTCCAGCAGCCGGAGCTGTTTGATTACGCAAAGGCGCACGATATCCTTCCGGTGGGCTATTGTCCCATCGGTTCCCCTTCCCGGCCGGAACGCGACCGGACGGCGGAGGATGTGGCGGATACCCAGATGCCGGAGATCGTTGAGATCGCGGAGCGCCACCATGTGCATCCGGCGCTGATCTGCCTGAAATGGGCGGTGCAGAGAGGACAGGTTCCGATCCCGTTTTCCGTGAAGGAGCCCCAGTACATCAGCAACCTGAAGTGCGCCACGGAGGATCCCCTGACCGATGAGGAGATGGAGACCATCCGTCTTGCGGATAAAAACTGCAGGCTGGTAAAGGGACAGGTATTCCTCTGGCCGGGAGCAAAGGGCTGGGAGGATCTCTGGGACGTAAACGGCACGATCACACGCTGAAAAAAGGACGGCAGGGCAGAACGTCCTCTGCCGGAGCGCGGTTTTCAGACAGATCGCGGATCCGTCTGAAAACCGCGCGGGATACACAAAAAAGAAAGGGAGAGGAAAGCAATCATGCTGAAGGGAATACCGAAAATCTTATCGCCGGAGCTTCTGAAGGTTCTGTGCGAAATGGGACACAGCGACCGGCTCGTCATCGCGGACGGCAATTTTCCCGCGGAGACCATGGGAAAGGACGCGAAGGTGATCCGCATGGACGGGCACGGAACGCCGGAGATTCTGGACGCCATCCTGCAGGTTTTTCCGCTGGATACCTATGTGGAGAAGCCGTTTAACCTGATGCAGGTCATGCCGGGAGACGACGTGGAAACGCCCATCTGGGACGTATACGAACAGATCGAAGAGAAATATGAGCCCCGCGGAAAGGCTGCCATCGGGCAGATCGAGCGTTTTGCCTTTTATGAGGAGGCCAAAAAGGCCTATGCCATCATTGCCACGGGGGAAACGGCGCTTTACGCCAATATCATGCTGCAGAAAGGTGTGGTGACAGACTGATGAGAGACATGAAGGAATATCTGAAGCAGATCGATGAAGTGATTGAAAAGGGGCCTTATAAGGACGACTGGAGCTCTTTGAGCGCCCATCCGCTGCCGAAGTGGTTCCAAAACGCGAAATTTGGCATTTTCATCCACTGGGGCGTCTACAGCGTGCCGGCGTTCGGCAGCGAGTGGTACTCCAGGAACATGTATATCCAGGGAAGCCCGGAATTTGAACATCATGTGAAAACCTACGGCCCCCATAAGGATTTCGGCTACAAGGATTTCATTCCGATGTTTAAGGCGGAGAAGTTCAACGCGGAGGAATGGGCGAAGCTCTTTGAGGAAGCCGGAGCAAAGTATGTGGTGCCCGTGGCGGAGCATCATGACGGCTTCCAGATGTATAAAAGTGAACTTTCCCACTGGAACGCGGCCGAGATGGGCCCGAAGCGGGATACCCTGGGCGAGCTGTGCGAAGCGTTCCATGAGCACGGCCTGGTAAACGGCGCTTCCTCCCACCGGGCGGAGCACTGGTTTTTCATGGGACACGGGAAGGAATTTGACAGCGATATCAAGGAGCCCATGCAGCGCGGCGATTTCTACTGGCCGGCCATGTCGGAGGCGGATCACCATGATATTTTCAGCGAGCCCGCGCCCACGGAGGAGTATCTGCAGGACTGGCTGACCAGAACCTGCGAGATCATCGACGCATACCATCCGAAGCTTCTCTATTTTGACTGGTGGATCCAGCATCAGTCCTTCCGCCCTTATCTGAAGAAGCTGGCGGCCTATTATTACAACCGGGCCGAGGAGTGGGGCGAGGAGGTGCTGATCAACTACAAGCACGACGCCTTCATGTTCGGCACGGCCGTGGTGGACATTGAGAGAGGACAGTTCGCGGATGTGAAGCCCTACTACTGGCAGACGGATACGGCGGTTGCCCTGAATTCCTGGTGCTATACGGAAAACAACAACTACCGTCCGGCCTCCGATATCATCTGCGATCTGGTGGATATCGTCAGCAAGAACGGAAATCTCCTGCTGAACATCGGCCCCAGGGCGGACGGAACCATCCCTGCGGAGGATGCGGCGATCCTGCGGGAGATCGGTGCGTGGCTCAAGGTGAACGGAGAGGCCATCTACGGCACCCATGTGTGGAGAAAATACGGCGAAGGCCCTACCCAGGTGGTGGAAGGTCAGTTCTCCGACGGCATCAAGAAGGAGTTTACCTCCGACGATATCCGCTACACCATGAAGGGCGACAGCATCTATGCCATCGCCATGCGCTGCGCGCAGGACGGAAGCTATACCTTCCCTTCCCTCGGAAAGCAGGATGCCTCCCATAAGCCCAATTTCGCCGGGATCATCGACTGTGTATCCGTGCTGGGCTTCGATTCCGCCTGTGAATGGACGCGGGACGAGAGCGGACTTCATGTGAAGGTGGAAGGCGTTGCGACCGACAAGCCGGTAGTATTTCAGGTGGAGCTGGTCTGACCGATTGATATACAGAAGAAAGCCGGAAAGGCGGCGCGGAGTGATCCGCGCCGCCTTTCCGGCTTTTCCCTTCCCGCATCGGATTCTTTATGGAGTATTTTCCAAAAGCGGTTTTACGCAGAGAATGCTGGATGCGGCGAAAGAAAATCCAGGTCTGGTCCTGATCAATGAAGACAAAATAGTAAATCCGAAAACAGGATTGAGCGACTTAAGCATATATGCTACCATAGAAAGAAAAAATGCTGTCCGGCGGACGGCGGAAAAGAGGTGCCCATGATCTACGAAACGAAAAAAATACGGCTGAAAAACGGGCAGGAGGCGGTTTTCAGAAGCCCGTCCGCGTCCGACGGCACACAGATGCTGGAGGTTCTGAAGCACCTTTCCGCAGAGACGGACTTCCTTCTCCGCTATCCGGAGGAATGGACGACCACGGCGGAGCAGGAGGCGGGATATCTGGAAGGGCTGAACCGTTCGCAGAATGCCCTGATGATCGTCTGTACGGTGAACGGCGAGATCGCGGGGAACGGTCAGATCAGCTTTTTCCCGGGGATCAAGACCAGACACCGGGCCGTGCTTTCCATCGGGCTTCTGGAAAGGTTCTGGGGGCTTGGGATCGGGACAGCCATGTTTGAGGAAATGGAGAAGGCTGCCAGGGAAAGGGGAATCCTTCAGCTGGAGCTGGACTATATCGAAGGGAACGAACGGGGCAGAAGGCTCTATGAGAAATTGGGCTTCCTCCCCGTGGCGGAGCGCCCGGACGCCGTGCGGCTGAAGGACGGCTCGATGAAGAAGGAGATCTCCATGATAAAGAGGCTTTGAGCCCGGGTGCGCAGGCTTTGAGGTCACAGGCCGCAGGCACAGGGCGGAGAGTTCACAGGCCGCAGGCACAGGGCGGAGAGTTCACAGGCCGCAGGCGCAGGCCCCGGAGTTCACAGGCCGCAGGCGGCTCTGCCGGCAGGTATTACGATTTTTCAGGAAAGAAGAGGGTGATGGGAATGAGAACATGCCAGATGCTGTATCCGAAGGAATCGGCAGCAAGACGTTCGGTGAGTATGGACGGAATGTGGAAATTTTCACTGGACCGGAAACAGGAAGGGGAGGAAAAGAACTGGAAGGACGGCATACCGGGGAACGAGATGATCCCCGTCCCGGCAAGCTTTCAGGACTTTTACACGGACAAGGACATCCGGGAATATACGGGAGATGTCTGGTATGAGACGGATTTCTTCGTTCCCGGAGAGTGGCAGGGGAAGGAGGTTGCCATCCGTTTCGGCAGCGCGGCGCACTGCGCCTGCGTTTATGTGAACGGTGTACAGGCGGCAGTTCATGAAGGCGGGTTCCTGCCGTTCCTGGCGCCGGTGACAGACATGGTAGAGTATAATGCCTTCAATAAGCTGGTGGTAAAGGTCAATAACGAGCTGAGTGAGACGCGGATCCCCTGCGGAATGACGAAAACGCTCAAAAACGGGAAGAAGATTTCGAAGCCCTATTTTGATTTCTTCAATTATTCCGGCCTGCAGCGTCCGGTGAAGCTGGTCGCCTGGCCGAAGGAGCATATTGAGGACTATTCCGTGACATTTGAATTTGACGGGGCGGACGGTCTGGTCCATTATACAGCGGAGACAACGGGAGAGCATGAAGTGACCGCCGTGATCTGCGACAGGGGACCCGACAGCGGACAGGAGGTCTGCGTGGCCGCTTCTTCCGGGAAGGAAGGGACCCTCCGCATCCCGGATGTGCACAGATGGGATGTGGGAGACGGTTATCTGTATGAGCTCAGGCTTCGGATCATGGACGGAGACAGGCTGATCGATGAGTACTCGGACAGGATCGGCGTTCGTACCGTGGAGGTGAAGGGCAGGGATATCCTGTTAAACGGCAGAAAGGTCTATCTGAAGGGCTTCGGAAAGCATGAGGACAGCGACATCGTGGGCAGGGGCTTCCATATCGGCGTGATGAAGCGGGATTTTGAATGCATGAAGTGGATCGGGGCGAACTGCTTCCGCACCTCCCACTATCCCTACAGCGAGGAGATCTATCAGATGGCTGACCGGGAGGGGATCCTGATCATCGATGAGGTGGCGGCGGTGGGCATGTTCCGCAGCCTGATGAATTTCGCGGAAGCCTCTTCCGGGAAGAGGACTTCATTTTTTGAAGCCCCAACCGTCCCCCGGCTTCTCGCCCACCATCTGCAGTGTGTGGAGGACATGATCTGCCGGGATAAGAATCATCCCAGCGTCATCGCATGGAGCCTGTTCAACGAGCCGGAGACCACGGAGAAGGCCGCGGTGCCCTATTTCGGGAAGATCTTTGACCGGGCCCGGGAAGCGGATCCGCAGAAACGGCCCAGGACTTTTGCCATGATCGGAAATTCGGGCCCGGATACCTGCAGATGCTGGCAGTTCTGTGATTTCCTGTCCCTGAACCGTTATTACGGCTGGTATCTGCTGGGCGGATATGAGATCTCGGACGCGGAGGAGGCCTTCCGGGAGGAGATGGACGGCTGGGCGGCAAAGCAGATGAACAAACCTGTGGTCTTTACGGAGTATGGAGCGGATACCAGTCCGGCGGAGCACAAGCTGCCCTCTGTGATGTGGAGCCAGGAATATCAGGTGGAGTATCTGGAAATGTGCCACCGCGTGTTTGACTCCTACGATTTTGTGGCAGGAGAGCTGGTCTGGAACTTCGCGGATTTCCAGACGACGGAAGGAATCATGCGGATGAACGGGAACAAGAAGGGAATTTTTACCAGGCAGCGCCAGCCAAAGGAAGCGGCTTACTACTTTAAGAAGCGCTGGGAGGGGCTGCCGGTGGATTACAAAAAGTGAGAGAGATGTCATACATGTGTCAGGCGGATCATTCCTTTTCGAATGGTCCGCCTGCTTTCTGAGGTATGACGTGCAGCTGTCAGGTTCCCATGCAGTCCTTCATGACCGTTCCGTTCATCATCACAAAACGGACGTGGGAGGCATCCGCAAGAACATTGATATCCGCCAGCGGATCACCGTCCACGACGACCAGATCGGCCAGCTTCCCGCTTTCCAGAGATCCGGTTTCCGACTGGTTCATCATCAGGAAGGCGGCATTGATGGTGCCTGCCCGGATGGCTTCCATCGGCGTCATGCCTGCGCGGGTCATGGCTTCAAATTCTTTCCCAAGCTGGAGGTAGGGGGTGTTGGGAGAGTTGGAATAGTCGGAGCCGAACGCGATGCGCACGCCGGCCTTCCGGGCCATGTCAATGGTCTTGATATTGGCTTCGGCACACAGCTTTGCCTTTTCTGCCATCCAGTCCGGAAGGCCGGGAATATTGGCGACGCCCAGGGAAACAGACAGCGTGGTGACCAGAGTGGCGTCCATTTCCGCCATCAGATCGATCTCCCGCTGCGTCAGCATGACGCCGTGTTCAATACAGGTCACTCCGGCCTTCAGAGCGGCGTACGCGCCCTCGTAACCGGTGCAGTGCGCGCAGACGTAGGTATGATGCCTCCTGGCTTCTCCCACGATGACGGCGAGCTCCTCCCGGGAAAAAGCCACATCGTCCACCCGGTCTGTGGGAGAGGATACGCCTCCGGTGGCACAGATCTTGATAAAACGCGCGCCGGAGCGGAACTGTTCCCTTACTCCCCGCAGACAGTCCTCCGGACCGTCCATAAGATAGCTGAGATGATCCCTGCGGTTGAATTCTTCTCTGTCCAGCTGAGGTTCCCCGTCCACATGGCCCGATGTGATCCCGAGGACCTTCCCGCCCGGAAGGATCCTTGGAGCGCGCAGAATGCCGCGGGAAGCGGCCCTGGACAGATAGAGCCCGGCCTCGCTCATATCCCGTATGCCGGTAAAGCCGGCGTCCAGAAGAAGCCCGCACTGATAGGCGGCTCCCAGCAGCTGGTCGCCGAACATCTTTCCGTTTGCAAAGGAGCCGGCATCCTCCCAGCCGGTCAGATGGGCATGGCAGTCAATGAAGCCGGGCAGGATGCTCCCGGCGCCGGCATCCAGCACGGGAGTCCCGGCAGGGATCTGTGATGGATCCATGGGTCCGGCGTAGCGGATGCGGCTTTTTTCCGTAACGATCAGCCCGTTTTCAACGGGGGCGTCCGATACTGCATCGATGATCCGGCCCTTTATGGCCAGGATATCGGGCCGGCCTGCGGGAAAAGAAGCTTTGTGAAGCTGACAGGTCTGCATAGGCACCTCCTGTTTTTTTATTTTCAAAATACCATTTTGTAAACAAAATGTCAACATTGTCCAAAAAAGGGATTGGAATAATGCCGATAAAACAAGGAAGAGAAAAGGTAAAAATCGACAAAATTAAACATTTGCGCAAAGAAAAACAGAGGATTTTCGGCTGAATCATATAAAAAGAATTGAAAAAATGTCGCAAAAAAAGGAAATATAACTTGACAAATAATCAACCATGAGATATATGTTATGATAACGGATTAAAGTGTTAAACAAAGTCTGACGAGGGCAGCAGAACTGTACCGGCGTCAGGAGCAGGGAGGAAAAACCATGAAAAAGCGATTGCTTGCTCTGATCTTGGGACTTTCAATGGCAGTCGGAATGCTGTCCGGCTGCGGAACGTATACGGATACGGCAGTGGTCCCGGAAGAAACAGCCGTGTCTGATACGGCTGATGCGGCGGAAGGAACGGATGAGGAGACTTCATCCGGAGCTTCCTCATTGACCTTTGTAAGTACGGAACCCAATACGCTCAACATGATCCAGGCGGCATCCAATCTGGATGCCAGCGTGTTCTACCTGATCTCCGCCATGCTTTACCGTCCGTATGACGGCGTGGCTTATCCGGAGCTCTGTGAAGGATATACGGTGAGCGACGACGGGCTCACCTATACCTATACCATCAAGGATGCGGTATACAGCGACGGGACTCCCATTGCGGCGGCGGATTTTGTGTATTATATGATCCAGACGCTGTCGGCGGAGACGGCCATCTATTACAGAAACGGAGAGGCCTATTACAACGGGGAGTGCGACGCTTCGGAAGTCGGCATCTATGCGGTGGACGATCACACCTTTGCGGTGGAGCTTTCAGAGGCGATCGCCGATTACGATCCGCAGCTGGAGATCTATCCCCTGCGGCAGGAGTTCGCGGAAAGCAAGGGAGACAGTCTGGGAGGAACGCCGGAGGACCTGATGTACAGCGGTCCCTACATTCTGACAGAGTGGGTATACGGTTCCTACCTGCAGTTTGAAAAGAATCCTTCCTATATCGCGGCGGAAGACAGCTTCCCGCTGGAAAGTCTCCGGATGATCCACAGTACGGATGAAAGCGGACGATATGCCATGTTCCAGGCAGGAGAGGCGGATATCCTGACATCCGTGTCCGAGGAAACCTATCAGCTGATGCCGGAAAGCTGCGGGCACGCGGAAACCAGCGCCGTTCAGGGACTGGAGTTCAATACCACCGGTTACTGCTATAACGGAACGGAATTTGTGGAAAGGGATCCGGAGGTGACGGCGCTGCTTTCCAATCAGAATTTCCGACTGGCTCTGAGCTACGCGCTGAACCGGGAGGCCATCGTTTCCGTGGTTAGCCCTTCGGGAAGAGCATATAACCGCTTCGTCAGCTCCCTGGCCGCGGGAAATGAAGAAGATTCTCTGTTCGTGGAGGATTATCCCATCGAAGCCGTGCCGATGACCGGCGACGCGCAGAAGGCAAAAGAATATCTGGCCGCTGCTCTTGAGGAGCTGGGCTATTCGGATGTATCGGAGCTTCCCGAGGTCAGCTATCTGACCTTTGACAGCGACAAATACCGCCTGATGGCGGAAACGCTCCAGTCCGAATGGAAAAACGTACTGGGACTGGAGAACATTGTGATCGAACTGCAGCCGGTCAGCGATGCCGTGATGTCCATGGTATATATGGATTACGATATCTATTATCAGTCTCTGACGAGCGATACCAGCAATCCGCGGTATGCGCTGGAGTTCTGGATGACGGGCGGATCCGTGAGCGACGCCATGGGCGCGGGCGCGCCTTTTTCCTCCATTTATTCTGACAGCGCGTTTGATGAACTGGTCTCCGGAGCGAAGTATGAATACGACAGGACAGCCAGGATGTCCATGCTGGCGGAAGCGGAGCAGATGTTCATCGATTCCAATATCTTCATTCCCATCATGGTAAACGGGGTCTATTACGCGGTCAGCGACCGGGTGGAGGGCTTTGTGTGGAACGAGTCGGAAGACGCCTATGAATTCAATCATACGACGGTGAAGTAAACGGCGGCTCTGGAAATACGGAAGAGGAGGAAAGGCCTTTCGGGGATCAGCCCGCAGGGCTTTCGCCTCTTCCTTTTTTGAGGTAGGCTATGGCAAAATACATCATCAAGCGTTTTTTTATCTCGATCGCAACCGTCTGGGCGATCGCAACCCTGTGCTTTTTCCTTCTGCGCCTTCTTCCCGGCAATCCGTTCATCCTGCAGAATCCTCTTGATATGAAGAACGCGGAGCGCATGATGGAATATTACGGACTGAACAGGCCGCTGTGGGAACAGTATCTCTCCTACATGAACAGTCTGATCCATCTGGATTTCGGGTATTCCCTGACCTATGTGGGACGGAGCGTCAACGGCGTGATCGCTCAGTACTTTCCCGTGACCGCTCAGCTCGGGCTGCAGGCGCTTTCCCTGGGCATCCCTCTCGGGATGTTCCTGGGCATCCTGTCCGCCTGCAGGCGCGGCAGCCGGCTGGATTACGGATGTCAGATCCTTACGATCATCACGGCTTCCATTCCGTCCTTTGTTCTGGCGGCTCTCCTGCAGCTGATCTTCGGCGTGTGGCTGAACCTGCTGCCTGTCAGCCAGTGGCTTTCGTTCCGCCATACGATCCTCCCCACCCTTGTGCTGAGCATCGGCGTCATCACGGGACACTGCCGTTCCATGCGCACGCTGATGCTGGAGGTGGGACGGCAGGACTATCTGAAGACCGCGAAGGCGAAGGGGATCAGCAATATCAGGATCGTGGTGTTCCATCAGATCAGGAATGCGATCCTGCCCATGATTACCAACCTGGGCATGGAGATCGCCGGCATGCTGATGGGGTCCTATATCATAGAAAAGGTGTTTTCCATTCCCGGGCTTGGCGCGTATTTCGTGACTTCGATCACGGGACTGGACTATACCATGACGCTGGGACTGGTGGTCTTTCAGGCGGTGCTGGTGGTTTTTGCCAATTTTATCGTGGATCTTCTGTATGGTGTGGTGGATCCGAGAGTACGGGTGATCTGAGGAGAAGATTATGGAACGGATAAATGAAAAAGAGGACAGCAGATGGGAGGATGGCCTTGCACCGGAGGATTTTGAGGCCGTCGGAGACGCGGAACGTGACAGCGAGGCGCTGGTGCGCCCGTCCAGCCGGTACTGGCCGGAGGTCGGCAGACGTCTGATCCGCAGCCGGATGGCGGTACTGTGCATCAGTGTGCTTGCGGCTGTCATTCTGCTGGCGGTCCTGGTACCCGTCTTTTCCCCGTACAGTTATGACATGACGTCGCTGACGGAGGCGAAGCAGACGCCTTCCCTCAGGCATCTGTTCGGAACGGACAGCGTGGGAAGGGATATGTTCACCAGGGTCTGGATGGGAGCCAGGACCTCTCTGGTGATCGGTTTTCTGGGAGCGCTGCTTCCCTACCTGATCGGAATGGCGGTGGGAGCCGTTTCCGGCTGGGCCGGCGGACGGGTGGACATGGTGATCATGCGGATCGTGGATATCATGATCTGCATCCCGTCCATGATCTATATGATCCTAGTGCTTGTGGTGCTCGGCGGAAGCCCGTCCTCCCTGATCATCGCGCTTGCCGTTTCCGGCTGGATGGGATCGGCGAGAAGCTTCCGGGGAAGGATCCTGCAGTTCAAGAACCGGGAATTCGTCCTTGCCGCCCGCACGCTTGGAGCGGGTCCCGCCAGGATCATCCTGCATCATATCCTTCCGAACATTCTGGGAAATATGGCGGTGGGGCTGTGCTCCTCCATTCCCGGAGCTATTTTTGCCGAAGCGGGCATGAGCTATATCGGACTCGGGATCTCCCCTCCCATGACCTCTCTCGGGCAGCTTTCCTCGGACGGCGTGCAGGTGTTCATGACGGAGTTTCACAGATTCCTGTATCCGTCTCTGGTGATCTGCATCATCATTTTTGCCCTGTACATGTTCGGAAACTGCCTGCGCGACGCGCTGGATCCCAGACTGAAGGATGAGGATCATCTGGCGCGTATCTACCGGAAACAGAGAAAGAGAGGAAAGAGCGCATGAGCGGACATTTGCTGGAGGTCAGTGACCTGCATGTATCCTTTGAAACGGCAGGCGGAGAGGTGAAGGCGGTCAGAGGCGTGGATTTCTTTCTGGACCGGGGAGAGACGCTGGCCATCGTGGGAGAATCCGGCTGCGGGAAAAGTGTGACGGTGCAGACGGTCATGCGGCTGAATCCGGAGCCGCCGGCGGTGATCCGCAAGGGAAGCATCCTGTATCAGGGGGAGGATCTGGTCCCGAAAACGGACCGGCAGATGCGGCAGTACCGGGGAAAGGAATTCGCGATGATCTTTCAGGACGCGATGACTTCACTCAATCCGACCACGAAGATCGGAAAGCAGATGCGGGAAATGATCCTGGCGCATCAGGATATGACACGGGAGCAGGCCCGGGGACGGATCGTGGAAATGCTTGCCCTGGTCGGGCTTCCCAATCCGGAGGAGATATACGAACGGTTTCCGCATACGCTGAGCGGTGGCCAGAGGCAGAGAGTCATGATCGCTATGGCGCTGTGCGGAAAGCCCTCCGTCCTGTTTGCGGACGAGCCGACGACAGCGCTGGATGTCACCATCCAGGCACAGATCCTGGAGCTGATGAACCGGCTGAAAAAAGAGCTGAACATGGGAATCGTTTTCATCACCCACAACATGGGGGTGGTGGCAAGGATGGCTGACAGGATCGCGGTCATGTACGCCGGTCAGATCGTGGAAAGCGGGACGGCCGCCGATATCTTTTACCGGCCGAAGCATCCCTATACCCTTGGACTTCTCGGTTCCATGCCGAGTCTGCGGGGAGAGATCCCGGAACGGCTGCTGTCGATCCCGGGAACCCCTCCGGACCTGTTCGCGCCTCCGCAGGGCTGCGGATTTGCCGCCAGATGCAGCAGGTGCATGCGCGTGTGCATGAACCGGGTGCCGGAAGTGACTCTGGCAGGCGAGGGACACAGCGTCCGTTGCTGGCTTATGGACAGCCGCGCGGGAGGCGGCGAACCGCCGGCGGGAAGAAAAGAGGCGCCGGAGCTCTCCGCAGACGGCGGAAAGGAAGGTAAGATATGAATCAGGAGCCGCTGGTCCGGGTGGAAGGACTGAAAAAGTATTTCACGTTACACAGGGGAAAAGTGCTGAAGGCCGTGGACGATGTTTCCTTCTCCATCCGGAAGGGAGAGACGCTGGGACTGGTGGGAGAATCCGGCTGCGGAAAGACGACGGTGGGAAGAACGCTGCTGAAGCTTTATCAGCCGGACAGCGGAAGGATCTTCTTTCACGGAGAGGATATCACAAAGGTCTCAGGTTCGAGGAAAAAGGAGCTGTGCTGCAAAATGCAGATGATCTATCAGGATCCGTATGCTTCTCTGAATCCGTTCATGACGGTGGGGGAGATCATCTCGGAAGGCCTGGACATTCACAGGATCGGCAGCAGCCGTGCGGAGCGCAGCGAGATCATGTACGGTCTTCTGGAGAAAGTGGGGCTTCACAGGGAGCATGCCAACCGCTTCCCTCACGAGTTTTCCGGAGGGCAGAGACAGCGGGTGGGGATCGCCAGGTCTCTGGCGGTGAATCCGGAATTCGTGGTCTGCGATGAGGCGATCTCCGCCCTGGATGTGTCAGTGCAGGCACAGATCATCAATCTGCTCATGGATTTCAGGGATCAGATGGGGCTGACCTACCTTTTCATCGCGCATGATCTGTCCGTGGTGCGCTGCATTTCTCAGCGGGTCGCCGTGATGTATATGGGGAAGATCGTGGAAACGGGAAGCGTGGAGGAGATTTATTCCCATCCTGCGCATCCCTATACCAGGGGGCTGATGGAAGCGGTCCCTGTGGCCGATCCGGAGTATGAAAAGAAGAAGGTCTATACCCCCATGCAGGGAGAGGTGCCAAGCCCCGTCAACCCGCCGCCGGGCTGCCGGTTTGCCGACAGATGCCCGCTTGCCTGCGGGGAATGCCGGCAGAAGGAGCCTGCGCTCAGACAGGTCGGAACAGATCATCTGGCAGCCTGCTGCCGGTTATGACGGATCCGTAAAAATATGACAGGAACAAGGAAGAGAGACGAATGAAGCAGGAATTTGACAACAGAGCGGACCGGGGGAATGTTTCCTGGCTGAAGGATGTCCTTACGCCGGAGGCGGTGCGGAAAGAGGGACTGCTCGTCTACTGCGGCGCGGAATTTGAGTTTTCCACCTGTCCCGCTTTCTGCCGCGGGATCAGGGAGGCGGCGGACAGAGGGGTGTTCGGCTTTACGCTGTGTGCGGCTCCTTATACGGAACGGGTGGCCTGGTGGATGGAGCACGCGAGGGGGTACAGGATCCGGGAGGAGTGGATCGTGCCCACCCATGGAACAATCTTTTCCCTTGCCACGGCGATCCGGCTGCTGACCAGGCCGGGAGAAAGCATCCTGGTGCTGACTCCGGGCTATAACCGGTATGAGCAGGCTGCCGGCAGACTGGGCCGGAATACGAAAAAAATACCGCTTCTGTGCGGATGGAAAGAGGGAAAGAGAACCTATCGGATGGACTGGAATGCGCTGGAAAAGCACATGGCGGATCCGGAGAACACCCTGTTTGTCCTCTGTAATCCCAACAATCCCACAGGAACTGTTTTCGGACAGGAGGAGCTGGCGAGGATCGCCGAACTGTCGGAGCGCTACGGGGTGCCGGTATTCTGCGATGAGATCTTCGCCGAGGTGACCTTCGGCGGCAGGACGGTAACGCCCTATACGAAGGCGGCAGGTCCTTCCGCAAAGGCGATCAGCTGTACTTCGCTCGGGAAGGCGTTCAGCCTGACCGGAGTGAATCATGCCAACGTGCTGATCGAGAACGAGGAACTGAGAGAAGCCTATCTTTCTCAGAGAAATGCGGACCATTACGGCAGCATCGATCCCATTCTGTATGCGGGGCTGCTGGCCGCGTATACGCCGGAGGGGCTGGACTGGGTAAAGCGGATGGTCTCCTATGTGGAAGGAAATTACCGGATCCTGGAAAGCTTCCTGCGGAAAGAACTGCCCCGGGCGGTGCTGACAGAACCGGACGGGACCTATGTGGCCTGGGTGGATTATACGGGGCTTGGGATGCCTCCGGACAGACTTCGCAGCCTGCTGGAGGAAAAAGGCCTCTTCGTCGGGGACGGGGGAGAGGAATACTACGGAAGCGATCTCTGCGTGAGATATTCTCTGGCAGTTCCCGGAAAAGAACTGGAAAGGTCGCTGGAGAGACTGAAAAGAGCGCTCCGGGCGTGAACTCAGACCTGCTCCAGTTCCTTCAGATCCTTGTAGACCGTATAACGGGAGATGCCGAGCTGTTCAGCCGCATAGGGAACGGCGCGCTGCTGCTCGAAGAAATGATTCCGCTTCAGGCGGGAGAGAAGCAGCAGCCGTTCTTCCCGGTTCAGACCGCCGAGGGGTTTGTCGAAGATCCTGGCGGCTTCCTGAAACAGAAGATCGATCTGAGGCGTCTGCTTCCTGTGGATCTCTTCGTAAAGATAGCCATTGACGTCGTCCAGATTTTTCAGCGCCCGGAGAGCGTCGTGAATGACGCTGCAGTCATAATTGATGCCGAGTCCCAGGACGCCGTCCTCAGCGAAAAAAGGGAGGGTGGTGGACTTGATCCTGCGGCCGTCATGTTCAGCCAGCATATTGATATGCGGTCTCTGCAGCCGGTTGATGTCCAGAGAAGGACGGGAGGTGAAGCCCTGGATATCGGTCGTTGAGCCGGCGGCCCTTCCGCTCACATGGCCGTTATAGATGGAAAGGATGGGATGCTCCGTGGTGGTAAGGTCGTGGATGAGAGTTTCGCAGTCAGGCCCGAAGGTGTCCGCGATCCCTTTTGCGACCGTATCAAGAATGCTGAAAAGCTCGTCCTTTTTCATAATTACCTCCCTGCTGCTTTTTATTGTAATGGAAAAACGCGGAGAAATCAACCGCTTCCGCGTATCGGAAAGGAGTCGGAAATGATCGTCATTGAAGAAGAACAGGTAAGAAGGATACTGACGCCGGAGAAATGTCTGGAGGTCATGCGCAGGGCATTCTGCGATCTGGAGGAAGGAAAATGCGCCATGCCGCAGAGGCTGATCTGCACCATGCCGAATACTGCAGCCTTCGGCTTCATGCCGGCATATGTGGGAGATTATTTCGGCGCGAAGGTGATATCCGCCTATGCGCTGAACATGGGGACCAAATATCCATCCCACATCGGCTATGTGATCCTGTTTGAAAGCGAACACAGCACGGTAGCCGGACTGATCGAGGCAGGCAGCATCACGGAGATCCGGACAGGCTGTGTGAGCGCCCTTGCCACACAGCTTCTGGCGCGCGATGACGCCCGCAGCCTCGCCCTCATCGGCGCGGGCGCTCAGGCCAGATCTCACATGGCTGCGATCCGTCTGGTACGGAAGATCAGCCGGGTGACCGTCTATGATATCAATCCTGCCGCAGCGGAGAGATTTGCGGAGGAGAACCGGGAAAGATACGGGGTGGAAACGATCGTATGCGCGGACGCCGCTGAAGCCGTCAGGGATGCGGATATCATCTGCACGCTCTGTCCGGCAAAGGAACCCTATCTGACTGCGGATATGGTGAAGCCCGGCGCTCATGTGAACGCGGTGGGAACCTTCAGCCCGACGACCAGGGAGGCGGCTTCCGATCTGATCGCTGCCGGAAAGCTCTATACGGACTATACTCCGTCCGCCGTAAAGGAAAGCGGCGAATATCTGATCCCTCTGAAGGAAGGGCTGATCGGTGAGGATCATATCCGCGGATCGCTCGGAGAGCTGCTTCTCGGGAAAGCGGAAGGACGCAGGGACGACAGAGAGATCACCGTGTTCGATGCGCTTGGCCTGGCAGTGGAGGATGTGGCCGGGGCAAGGATGGTATATGAGGAAGTCCGGTCTGAGGACAGGCAGTGACAGCGCTCCGGCAGCGTCTGATGAGAAGAAAAGGGAGGAAAAAATGAGACTTCTGGAATATGAGGATCTGCGCCGGATCGAATATGTATCCGATCCGCAGCTGTCGCCCGACGGAAAAGAGGCGCTTTATGTATGCACCGTTCACGGAGAGGACGGCGGGCATGTGTCCCGCGTCTGCCTGGCGGACCTTGAGACCGGCCGGGAAACCGTTCTTCTTCCGGACGGAGAATCCTGCTGCAGCCCAGCCTGGTCTCCGGACGGAACCAGGATCAGTTTTCTGAGGGGAAAAGAAGGGGAACGCCAGATCTGGCTGTATGAAAGAGAAGGCGGCCGGTATACCATGCTGACCAGGATGCGCCATGGCGTTTCCCGATACTGCTGGTCTCCGGACGGGAGCAGGATCGCATTCTGCGCGGAATACTGGAAGGAAGAAGAGGAAAGGGGCCTGGAACAGACGCTGATGAGCGCGCAGGAGCGGGAGGCCTGGGAACATGAGAGGGCGCTTGCTCCCGTTGCGGTGGAAACGCTGATGTACAAGCTGGATGAGGCGCACGGCCTTCTGGACGGCAGGATCTCCCATCTCGGCCTGGCGGATGCGGAGGGCGGTCCTGCCCGCATGCTCACGCGGGGAGAGGTCCCTTTTTCGGATCCGGTCTGGAGTCCGGACGGCAGATTTATCGCCTGCACGGGAAGGCCGCACCGGCATGTGCGTGAGATGGAGCCGGAGCTTTATCTGTATGACTGTGAAAACGGCAGTATGAGACAGATCGCCGCGCCGCATTTTGAAGGAAGCCGGAACGCGGTATTCCCGGGAGACGCAGATCACTTCGTCTATATCGGACGCGATGCGGAGGCGGAAGGCTTTCTGGAGGTTCCCTGGATGATCGCGCTGCCCGAAGGCGGAGAAGCGGAGAACCTTTTCAGAGATGTTTCCGGCTGCTCCGGCGTGGCGCCCATGGTGACGGGACATACCGCGTACGGAGAATATCCGTCCCCTCTTCAGCCGGACGGAAGAGACGGTTTCTATTTTCTGTCGGCCTGGCAGGGAGACAGCCAGATCTTTCACTGGAGCCGGGCGTGCGGCGTCCGGCCGGTCACGCAGGGCCGGCACTGCATTCACGGATTTCACAGGCGGAACGATCTGCTCCTGTACGGAAAGGGAACGGCGCTTCAGATCGCGGATCTGTACCTGTGCCGGACGGACGGCGGACAGGAGCGGCGGGTCACGCATCATAACGGCTGGCTTTCCGGGATACGCCTTTCCGAACCGGAGGAACAGCGGACGCCGGGCGCGGACGGGAAAACCATGATCCACGGTTATGTGATGAAGCCTGCCGTTTATGAGGAAGGGAAAAAATATCCCGCGGTCCTGGATATCCACGGCGGTCCGGACTGCTTTTATGCGTATGATTTCTGGTTCGAGTTTCAGATGCTCGCGGCCAGGGGAATGGCGGTGGTGTTCTGTGATCCCAGGGGCAGCGCCGGCTATGGCCCGCAGTTCAACGCTGCCGGGATCAGCTGGAAGCAGGAGGCCATGGACGATCTGCATGCCTTCCTGGATGCGGCGGTGGACCGGGGCTTTATCGATCCGGACCGGATAGGCTGTACAGGGGGAAGCTACGGCGGTTATATGACATGCAGGCTGATCGGCCGGTATCCGGAGCGGTACCGCGCCGCCGTCGCGCAGAGAGCGCTGACCAATACCGGAACCTCTTACGGGACCGGAGATATGGGCTTTTTTTACCGGGGGAAGGATACCGCTCCCATTCTGCAGGAGCTCCTGAACCGGGTCGGCACCACGCCGGTATCCATGGCGGACCGCATCAGAACGCCGCTCCTGCTCCTTCACGGGGAGGAGGATTACCGCTGTACCAGAGAGCAGGCGGAGCAGATGTTCATCGCCATGAAGGACAGAAACCCGGAGGTTCCGGTAAAGCTGGTGATCTTTCCGAAGGAGAATCATGAGCTGACCAGATCGGGAAACGCGAACGCGCAGATCCGGCATCTGTACGAGCTCTGCGAGTGGTTCTGCAGATATCTTGACAGAAAGCTTCCTGTATAATTTAAATCAAGGAGTTGACCAAAGAAAATACCTCAAGTAAATTTAGATTATTACTGA
>CALWGL010000004.1 GCA_944380025.1 uncultured Lachnospiraceae bacterium | reverse complement strand
CTGGAAGCAGAAAAGGAGTAAAAGTTCCTATGGACCATTTTGAATTACATTCCGAATATGCGCCCACCGGCGATCAGCCCGCCGCCATCGCAAACCTGGTGGACGGCTTTCAAAAAGGCTATCAATTCCAGACGCTGCTTGGCGTGACCGGGTCCGGCAAGACCTTCACCATGGCGAACATCATCCAGGCGCTGAACCGGCCCACGCTGGTGATCGCCCACAATAAAACCCTTGCGGGCCAGCTCTACGGGGAGTTTAAGGAGTTCTTCCCGGAGAACGCGGTGGAGTATTTTGTCTCCTACTATGATTATTATCAGCCGGAGGCCTATGTGCCTTCCTCGGATACCTATATCGCGAAGGATTCCTCCATCAATGACGAGATCGACAAGCTGCGCCTTTCGGCCACGGCATCCCTGGCGGAGCGGCGGGATGTGGTGGTGGTCGCCAGCGTATCCTGCATCTACGGCCTGGGCAGTCCGGACGAATATAAGGACAAGATCGTTTCCCTCAGGCCGGGAATGGAGAAGGATCGGGACGCGGTGATCCGGGAGCTGATCGATATCCAGTATGACAGGAACGATATGGATCTGGGAAGAAGCTGCTTCCGGGTGCGCGGGGACGTGCTGGAGATCAATCCGGCCCAGGGCGGCGACTGCCTGATCCGGGTGGAATTTTTCGGAGATGAGATCGACCGCATCGCCGAGGTGGATCCGTTAAGCGGACGGCTGGTCTCCACGCTGGAGCATGTCGCGATCTTTCCGGCGTCGCATTATGTGGTTTCTCAGGATAAGATCAACATTGCCTGCGAAAATATAGAAAAGGAGCTGGAGGAGAGGATCCGTTACTTCAGGGGAGAGGATAAGCTGATCGAGGCGCAGCGGATCTCGGAGCGGACCAATTTCGACATCGAGATGCTGCGGGAGACGGGGTTCTGCTCCGGGATCGAGAACTATTCCCGCCACCTGAACGGGACCGCGCCCGGAGAGCCGCCCATGACGCTGCTGGACTTTTTCCCGGACGACTTTCTGATCATCGTGGACGAGTCCCATATGACGATCCCTCAGATCCGGGGCATGTTCGCGGGAGACCGTTCCCGGAAGACCACGCTGGTGGACTACGGCTTCCGGCTTCCCTCCGCGCTGGATAACCGGCCGCTGAATTTTGAAGAGTTTGAATCCCATATCGATCAGATGCTGTTCGTGTCCGCCACGCCGTCGGAGTATGAGGCGGCGCATGAGCTGAACCGGGTGGAGCAGATCATCCGCCCCACCGGGCTTCTGGATCCAGAGGTGTCGGTGCGTCCCGTTGAGGGCCAGATCGACGATCTGATCGGAGAGATCAGAAAGGAAACCGGGAAGCACAATAAGGTGCTGGTGACCACGCTGACCAAGCGGATGGCGGAGGACCTGACCGATTATATGAGGGAGGTCGGGATCCGGGTCAAATATCTGCATTCCGATATCGATACGCTGGAACGTTCCCAGATCATCCGGGACATGCGCTTGGATGTGTTCGATGTTCTGGTGGGCATCAATCTGCTGAGAGAGGGCCTGGATATTCCGGAGATCTCCCTGGTGGCCATCCTGGACGCGGACAAGGAGGGCTTCCTGCGTTCGGAAACCTCCCTGATCCAGACCATCGGCCGCGCCGCGAGAAACGCGGAAGGCCATGTGGTCATGTACGCGGATACCATAACGGATTCCATGCGCGCTGCCATCGACGAAACGAACCGCAGACGCGAGCTCCAGCAGAAATACAACGAAGAACACGGCATCACGCCCCAGACCATCAAAAAGAGCGTGCGGGATCTCATCAGCATCTCGAAGGAGATCGCGAAGGAAGAGGTGCGCTTCGAGAAGGATCCGGAGTCCATGGACGAGAAGGAGCTTGCGAAGCTCATCGCGGACGTGGAGAAAAAGATGAAGAAGGCCGCTTCGGAGCTGAACTTCGAGGCTGCCGCCGAGCTGCGCGACAGGATGGTGGAGCTGAAAAAGACGCTGCAGAAAATAAAGGACTGAGCTGCCGGGGCATGAATGCTCCGGCAGGACGACGGATGGAAGCCTGCGCCTGACGGCGCGCGTTTCCAAAAGGAAAGAGCAGAGGGGCACGAACCGAAGGTTCGTGCCAAAGAATGGCTCGCGCCATTCTTTTGCGAATAAATGCCGCCTGCGGCGGCTGGAGAGAGGTAATCATGGAGCAGGAAAGCATAAAGATGCGGCCCCGGGAGTACATCAGAGTCAGAGGGGCCAGCGAACACAATCTGAAAAATCTGAGCGTGGATATCCCCAGGAACGAGCTGGTGGTCCTCACCGGCCTGTCCGGCTCGGGAAAATCCTCGCTCGCCTTTGACACGATCTACGCGGAAGGGCAGAGGCGGTATATGGAATCCCTGTCCTCCTACGCGAGGCAGTTTCTGGGACAGATGGAGAAGCCCAATGTGGAGAAGATCGAGGGGCTGTCCCCGGCTATTTCCATCGACCAGAAATCCACCAACCGGAATCCCCGTTCCACGGTGGGCACAGTGACGGAGATCTATGACTATTTCCGCCTGCTCTATGCCCGCATCGGCATCCCTCACTGCCCCAGGTGCGGCAAGGAGATCAGAAAGCAGTCCGTGGATCAGATGGTGGATCAGATCCTGTCGCTGCCGGAGGGAACCCGGATCCAGCTCCTGGCCCCGGTGGTCCGTGGAAGGAAGGGCGAACACGCGAAGGTGCTGGAACGGGCGAAGCGCAGCGGCTACGTGCGCGTGCGCGTGGACGGCAGCCTGTATGAGCTGACGGAAGAGATCAGGCTGGATAAAAATATCAAGCACAATATCGAGATCGTGGTGGACCGCCTGGTGGTGAAGCCCGGAATCGACAGAAGGCTTGCGGATTCCATTGAAAGCGTGCTGGCGCTCACGGAGGGGCTGCTTTTGGTGGATGTGATCGGCGGGGAACCCATGACCTTCAGCCAGAGTTTTGCCTGTCCGGACTGCGGGATCAGCATCGATGAGATCGAGCCGAGAAGCTTTTCCTTCAACAATCCTTTCGGCGCCTGTCCGGAGTGCTATGGCCTGGGCTATAAGATGGAATTTGACGTGGATCTGATGATCCCGGACAAGAGCCGGAGCATCAATCAGGGGGCTATCGCGGTGATGGGCTGGCAGTCCTGCAATGATCCGGGAAGCTTTACCAACGCCATCCTGCGCGCGCTTTCGAAGGAATATGATTTCAGCCTGGATACCCCTTTTGAACAGTACAGCGACAAAGTGAAAAACATTCTGATCAACGGAACCGGGGGCAGAGAGGTGCAGGTCCATTATAAGGGACAGCGGGGGACCGGCGTCTATCCCGTGGCCTTTGAGGGCCTGGTGAAAAGCGTGGAGAGAAGGTACCGGGAAACCGCCTCGGAGATCTCCAAGCAGGAATACGAGACCTTCATGAGCATCACGCCCTGTCCGGCCTGTAAGGGAATGCGCCTGAAGAAGGGGGCGCTCGCCGTTACGGTCTGCGGGAAGAACATTTATGAGATCACCTCCCTTTCCATCCGGAAGCTGCAGGAATTTTTGAATGCGATGGAGCTGACGCCTCAGCAGCTTCTGATCGGGAAGCAGATCCTGAAAGAGATCAAAGCCCGGGTGGGCTTTCTGGTGGATGTGGGGCTGGACTATCTGTCCCTGTCCCGGGCCACGGGAACCCTGTCCGGCGGCGAGGCGCAGCGGATCCGCCTGGCCACTCAGATCGGCTCCGGCCTAGTGGGCGTCTGCTATATCCTGGACGAGCCCAGCATCGGCCTGCATCAGCGGGATAATGATAAGCTCCTGAACACGCTGAAGAGCCTGCGGGACCTGGGAAATACCCTGCTGGTGGTGGAGCATGACGAGGATACCATGCTTGCCGCGGACTACATCGTGGATATCGGTCCCGGCGCAGGCTCCCACGGAGGAGAGGTGGTGGCCTGCGGCACGGCGCAGGAGCTGATGAAGAACCCGGCCTCCGTCACGGGAAAATACCTGAGCGGAGAACTGTTCATCCCGGTTCCGAAGACCCGCAGGGAGCCGGCGGGATGGATCAAAGTAAAGGGAGCGGCGGAAAACAACCTGAAAAACATCGACGTCCGTTTTCCGCTGGGCGTGATGACCTGTGTGACCGGCGTTTCCGGCTCCGGAAAGAGCTCCCTGGTGAACGAGATCCTGTATAAGACCCTTGCCAGGGATCTGAACCGTGCCAGGACCATTCCCGGGAAAAATAAGGGGATCGAAGGGATCGAACAGCTGGACAAAGTGATCGATATCGATCAGTCCCCCATCGGCCGTACGCCCCGCTCCAACCCTGCCACCTATACCGGCGTATTCGACATGATCCGGGATCTGTTCGCTTCCACGCCGGACGCCAAGGCGAGAGGATATAAAAAGGGAAGGTTCAGCTTCAACGTGAAGGGCGGCAGGTGCGAGGCCTGCAGCGGAGACGGCATCATCAAGATCGAGATGCATTTCCTTCCGGACGTGTATGTGCCCTGCGAGGTCTGCGGCGGAAAACGGTATAACCGGGAAACGCTGGATGTGAAATACAAGGGAAAGAGCATTTTTGACGTGCTGGACATGACCGTGGAGGAGGCGGTGACCTTTTTTGAAAATGTGCCCTCCATCCGCAGAAAGATAGAGACCCTCTATGATGTGGGACTGTCCTATGTGAAGCTGGGCCAGCCCTCCACCACCCTGTCCGGCGGCGAGGCGCAGCGGATCAAGCTGGCGGCGGAGCTGAGCCGCCGCAGTACGGGAAAGACCATCTACATTCTGGACGAGCCCACCACGGGCCTGCACTTCGCGGACGTGCACAAGCTGGTGGATATCCTTCACCGTCTGGCGGACGGCGGGAATACGGTGATCGTCATCGAGCATAACCTGGATGTGATCAAGACGGCGGATTATATCATCGATATGGGCCCCGAGGGCGGAGACGGCGGCGGAACCGTGGTGACCCAGGGGACGCCGGAGGAGGTGGCGGAAGATCCGGCCTCCTATACCGGATATTACGTGAAGAAAATGCTGGAGAGGGAGAAGGAAAGGGAAGGAAAGGGCAACTCTTAATTTTTTATGAAAAAGCTTTGCAAGGCCGTGCTTTTGGGTTATAATAACAGACGGTATATTCTGCATGAAAAGAAGAAACATTATTTTGATTTAAACGGCACATTATTCTGAACACACTTCGGATGCAGAATGTTCATGCCTGATTCATGTCGGACTGGTCCATAATATATAGAGAGGACAGAGTGCAGGAGAGGCGGAAGGCTGATCGGAGGAAAACGTTCGGACCCGTTTCGGGAAAGAGACGGAGAGCGTTTTTTGCAGAACGGCCGGAGGCCGGCGTCCTGCTGTCCTTGTTTGGAAATGGAGGAGATTATGCAGTACACGGATATTGGAATTGACCTTGGCACGGCCAGCATACTGGTATACATCAGAGGAAAAGGCGTTGTTCTGAAGGAGCCCAGCGTGGTCGCCTTCGACCGGGATACGAACAAGATCAAGGCGATCGGCGAGGACGCCAGGCTGATGCTGGGACGTACGCCGGGAAACATCGTGGCGGTCAGACCTCTGCGCCAGGGCGTCATTTCCGATTATACCGTTACGGAGAAGATGCTGAAGCATTTCATTCAGAAGGCGCTGGGCCGCAAGACCTTCCGCAAGCCCAGGATCGCGGTCTGTGTTCCCAGCGGCGTTACCGAGGTGGAAAAGAAGGCGGTTGAGGACGCCACCTACCAGGCCGGCGCAAGGGAGGTCTCCATCATCGAGGAGCCCATCGCCGCGGCCATCGGAGCGGGGATCGACATCTCCCGTCCCTGCGGAAACATGATCGTGGACATCGGCGGCGGCACCTCCGATATCGCGGTGATCTCCCTGGGAGGCACGGTCGTGAGCGCCTCCATCAAGATCGCGGGAGACGACTTTGACGAAGCCCTGGTGCGCTATATGAGAAAGAAGCATAATCTGCTCATCGGCGAACGGACGGCAGAAGATATCAAGATCAAGATCGGTTCCGCCTATAAGAGGCCGGAGCCGGATTATATGGATGTGAGAGGAAGGAATCTGGTAACGGGCCTTCCCAAGACGGTAAAGGTGTCCTCCGAGGAAACGGAGGAAGCGCTGAAGGAGCCCACGCTGCAGATCGTGGAAGCCATCCACGGCGTTCTGGAGCGGACGCCTCCGGAGCTCGCGGCGGATATCGCTGACAGAGGCATCGTTCTGACGGGAGGCGGAAGCCTTCTGCGCGGGCTGGAGGAGCTGATCAGCGAACGGACCGGGATCAATACCATGACGGCGGAGGATCCGATGACGGCCGTCGCCATCGGCACCGGAAAATACGTGGAGTTTCTGGGCGGATATAAGGACGAGATCTGAAAAAAGAACCGCAGATCGGCCGCAGGCCGGGACGCGGCAGAACAGAATGATTTGGGGCTGCTCCGTGGGAGCAGCCCCTGCCGGTATCAGGGCGGATCGCCAAACTGCAGCCGGTATCAGGACGCCGGGGGTGAAGATGGAGAAGGTATCCGGATATGTGGAGCACATCATATACAGAAATGCGGAGAACGGGTACACCGTTTTTGAACTGATCGCGGACGGGGAGGAGATCACCTGCGTCGGAAGCTTTCAGGCCATAGACGAGGGAGAGGGGCTGGAGCTTTCCGGCGGCTATGTGGAGCATGCCGTGTACGGCAGTCAGTTTAAGGTGGAAAGCTATGAGGAGACTCTGCCGGAGGATGAGCAGAGCATCGAACGGTATCTGGGATCCGGCGCTGTCCGGGGGGTGGGGCCGTCGCTGGCGGCCCGGATCGTGAAGAAGTTCGGAAAGGATACCTTCCGCATCGTGGAGCAGGAGCCGGAAAGACTGGCCGAGGTGAAGGGGATCAGCGAACGGAAGGCCATGGAGATCGGCGCGCAGCTGGAAGAGAAAAAGGAGCAGCGCGAAGCGATGATCTACCTGCAGAAATACGGGATCTCCAACGCGCTTGCTATACGGATCTATCAGACCTACCGGGAAGAGGTTTATCATATCCTGGAGGAAAATCCCTATCGTCTGGCGGAGGATATCGACGGCATCGGCTTCCGGCGGGCGGATGAGCTGGCGGCCCGGATCGGGATCCATACGGACTCGGATTTCCGCATCCGCAGCGGCATCCTTTATACCCTGCAGCTGGCTGCGGCGGACGGGAATACCTGTCTGCCGAAGGAAGTGCTGGAGGAACGGGCGGCGCAGCTTTTGGGGCTTTCCGCGGAATACGTGAGCATCCAGATCCCCAACCTGGCGATGGAGCGGAAGCTGGTGATCCGGCAGACGGAAGGGAAGGATCTTGTCTACGCGGCTTCTCTGTATTATGCGGAGCTGTCCTGCGCCAGGCTGCTCGCGGACCTGAATGTGAGCTTCGCCCCTCCGGGAGGTTTTCTGCCGGCGGAAGAGGAGAAGCTGCTCTGCGATATTGAGAAGCTGGCCCGAGGCTCCGGGATCGGTCTGGAGACGCTGCAGCAGCAGGCTGTCCTGGAATGCGTGAAAAACGGCGTGATGATCCTGACCGGAGGCCCGGGCACGGGAAAGACCACCACGATCAACACGATCATCCGTTATTTTGAAGCGGAGGGGAGGGACCTTCTGCTGGCCGCTCCCACAGGCCGGGCGGCAAAACGCATGACCGAGGCCACAGGGTACGAGGCCCGCACCATCCACAGGCTGCTGGAGCTTTCCGGGCTCCCGGAGGAAAACGGAAACGGCGGGCTTTCCATGAGCCGGGCGCATTTTGAACGCAATGCAGACAATCCGCTGGAAGCGGATGTGGTGATCGTGGATGAAATGTCCATGGTGGATATTCAGCTGTTCCAGTCGCTCCTGAAGGCGATATCTCCGGGAACCAGGCTGGTCCTGGTAGGAGATGTGAACCAGCTGCCCTCCGTTGGTCCCGGCCAGGTGCTGAGGGATCTGATCGAAACCCGGGCGTTTCCCGTGGTGGAGCTGAAAAAGATCTTCCGCCAGGCGGGAGAAAGCGATATCGTGGTCAATGCCCACAGGATCAACGAGGGAAAGGAGATCGCCCTGGACAACAGGAGCCGCGATTTCTTTTTCCTGCAGAGGGATCATGTGCAGGTGATCTACAAGCACATGATCCTTCTGATCCGGGAAAAACTGCCGGGCTATGTGCATGCCGGCCCTTTTGACATCCAGGTGCTCACGCCCATGCGCAAGGGGAATCTGGGGGCGGAGACTCTGAACGGGATCCTGCAGGCTTACCTGAACCCGAAGACGGATTCCAAAAAGGAATATCAGTCTCCCGATACGCTTTTCCGGGAAGGCGACAAGGTGATGCAGACGAAGAACAACTATCAGCTGGAATGGGAGGTGGTGAGCCGTTACGGGATCCCGGTGGATCATGGAGTGGGGATCTTCAACGGGGATATGGGGATCGTCCGGCAGATCGATGAATATGCCAGGACCCTGACGGTGGAGTTCGACGAACAGCGCCGGGTCACCTATTCCTTTGAACAGACGGCGGAGCTGGAGCTGGCCTATGCGATCACCATCCACAAATCCCAGGGAAGCGAGTATCCGGCGGTGATCATGCCCCTTCTGGGCGGGCCGAGGATGCTTTTCAACAGGAATCTCCTTTATACGGGAGTGACAAGAGCCAGGGACTGCGTGATGATTCTGGGGAGCAGACAGGTGGTCCTTGACATGATCCGCAACGAAAGCGAGGCGAAGCGCTTTACGGGGCTGGATGCGAGGATCCGGGAAATCATGGCGGCAAAGGAGCCGGATGAAAGAGCATGAAAAGAAATTTCCTTATTTTCTGAAAAAAAGCCTCGCCGGGGCGAAAAAGGAGCTTCCGGAAGCTACGCGGCAGGAGAAGAAACTTCCGGAAGGCGTGCGCCGGGAAAAGGAGCTTCCGGAAGGCGCGCGCCGGGCGGGCCGGATCCTGACGGATCTGCTGTTCCCGCCGAGGTGCCCGGTCTGCGACAGACCGGTGAAGCCCTTCGGAAGGGACATCTGCAGCGAATGCGAAGGGATGCTGGTGCGGATCCGGGAGCCCAGGTGCCTGAAATGCGGAAAGCAGCTGCGGGATGAGGGCGCGGAATACTGCTACGACTGCGGACACAGGAGACATGTCTATGACAGGGGAGCCGCCCTGTATACCTATGCCTGTATCCGGCAGACGATCTATCGCTTCAAATACAAGGGCCGCAGGGAATATGCTTCCTTCCTGGGGCGCGCGCTTGCGGAAAACCTGGGAAGCCTGATCCGTTCCTGGCATCCGGACGCTCTTGTTCCCATCCCCCTTCACAGGGAGAGGGAGCGGGAAAGAGGCTACAACCAGGCGGAGCTGCTGGCGGGAGAGCTTGGGAAAAGGCTTGGGATCCCTGTCCGTTCCGGGTATCTGGCCAGGGTGAAAAACACCCGTCCGCAGAAGGAGCTGGAAGGGGCGGCGCGTCAAAATAATTTGAAAAAGGCTTTTAAAATAGTGCAGGATGATGTAAAATTAAATACGATTGTAATCATTGATGATATCTATACCACGGGCAGTACGATCGATGCTGCCGCGCTGGAATGCCGGAAAGCAGGAGTACAGCGTGTATTTTTTATCGCTCTCGCGATTGGAAAGGGGCTGTAGACGGATGATCAATGAGAAGAAGGTCGCGGTCATGACCAGGATGGCGGCGTACGAGGCGGGAAACGGAAAGAAGGACCGGGCGGTCTGCGGCTTTTTCCGAAGCGATTTCGTGGGCTTTCAGCTTCTGAAGACCTGGATCGCGGTTACGGCCGCGTTCTGCATCCTTGCCGGGATCTGGCTGCTTTACAGGCTGGATGAGGTCACTGCCATCTTTTATGCAACGGATGCGGATGCGTTTTTTACGCTGGGGAAAAGGGCTCTGGCCGCCTATGCGGTCCTGTGCGGAGGGTATCTTCTTATCACATGGGTGGCGGCGCACATTGTCTATGCGAAGGCTCATAAGGCGTCCGCCGCCTTCGACCGGATGCTGACGGAGATCGGCGGGAATGAGGAGGAAGAGGAATAGAGGCCGGCGCCTGCATTTCTGTGAGGAACATTTATGACGACATCATTGCTTGTGGTGCGGGAATATATCCGCAATTTTTATGTAAAATATGAGGAATACGCCATACCGGCGCTGAAGTTCCTTCTCGCGCTGGTGAGTCTGCTGGTGATCAACGGGCAGCTCGGTTATATGGGGCAGCTCAACGGGGCGGCCGCGGTTCTGATCGTGGCGCTGGTCTGTTCTTTCATGCCGAAGAACTTTACGCTGTTCGCGGCCGCGGGCTTTGTGACCCTGCATCTGTACGAGGTATCGCTGGAATGCGCGGGAGTGGCGCTGGTGATCTTTCTCCTGCTCTTCCTTCTGTACTTCCGGTTTTCGCCGGGAGGGTCGGTGCTGGTCCTGATCACGCCGCTGCTGTTCGTCCTGCGGATCCCTTACGCGGCGCCGATCCTGGCAGGGCTTCTGGGCAGTCCGCTTTCCGCCGTTACGGTGGTCTGCGGGGTGATCGTCTATTATCTTGTCAGCTATATGAGCATGAACGCGTCTCTGCTGAGCGCTGCTGCGGCGGAGTCGGTACTCGTTCGAGTCAGGGAGATCCTGGACGGCGTATTCGGAAGCAGGGAAATGGTGATCGTTGCCGCCGCGTTTGCCGTGACGACGATCCTGGTCTACCTGGTGAGGCGGCTTTCCGTGGACTATTCCTGGACGATCGCGATCGTTTCCGGGGCGCTTCTGGATATCGTGGTGATTCTGGTGGGAGATCTGATCTATGACGCGGATTTTTCCATCCCGGGACTGCTGCTGGGAAGCGTCGGCGGCGCGGTCATCGCGTTCCTGGTACAGTTTTTCCGGTTTAATCTGGATTATTCGCGGACGGAAAAGGTTCAGTTTGAGGATGACGAGTATTATTATTATGTGAAGGCGGTGCCGAAGATGACGGTATCCACGCCGGAAAAGAAGGTAAAGAAAATAACCACGCAGCGCGGAAACCGCAGAGTGAAGCATGTGAACACGCGGGACGCTGCAGGCAGACAGCGGGAATAGGGGAAAATGGAACTGATCAGATCCTTTGCGGACAATTATCTGGCACATGTGCCGTCGCTGAAAATAACGGATATTGTTGAGATCCTCATCATTTCCTTTGTGGTGTATCACATCATGGTGTGGATCAGGAATACCAAGGCGTGGGTCTTTGTAAAAGGCGTGATCTTCATCATGGTATTCATTCTCATCGCGGCCATTTTTGAAATGAATACCATTCTCTGGATCGCGCAGAACGCTCTGATCTACGGCGCGTTCGGCCTTCTGGTCATCCTGCAGCCGGAGCTGCGGGGGGCGCTGGAGCAGCTGGGAAAGAAGGAGTTTCTTTCCTCTCTGTTTCCCTTTGACCAGAGCAGGGGAACGGACGGACGCTTTTCCGACAAAACGATCCATGAGATCTCCAAGGCATGCGTGGAGATGGGAAAGGTGAAGACGGGAGCTCTGATCGTGGTGGAGCAGAATGAGCCGCTGACAGAGTACGAGAGGACCGGAATCGCCGTGGACGGCATCGTCACCAGCCAGCTGCTGATCAATATTTTTGAGCATAATACGCCTCTTCATGACGGGGCGGTGATCGTCAGAGGCGACCGGATCACGTCGGCCACCTGCTATCTGCCTCTTTCCGACAACATGTCCCTGAGCAAGGAGCTGGGAACCAGGCACAGGGCGGGCGTGGGCGTGTCCGAGGCGACGGATTCCATGACTGTGATCGTGTCCGAAGAGACCGGGCAGATCAGCGTTGCCTATGAAGGAAGACTGACGCGCGGCCTGACCGGCGCCGAACTGGAGGAAGAGCTGAAAAAGATCCAGAATAAGCCCGACGGAGCGAAGGAAAAGAAGGGCAAGGTCAGCAGGGTGAAGGGCAGGATCTGGAAAGGACGGCCGAAGCATGAAAAAAACAGGTAAGCTTTTTAACAATATCGGTCTGAAGATCCTGGCTGTTATTTTTTCCGTGCTTCTGTGGCTGGTTTCGGTGAACATCAACGATCCCGTGGATACGGAGGTTTACCGGAATATTCCCGTGGAGCTGGAAAACACGGGCCTTCTGACCGACGAGGGAATGACCTGGGCAGTGCTGGATGATACGGACCGTGTGACCGTAACGGTGCGGGCAAACCGCTCCGTGCTGGAGAATATCAGCGCTTCGGACGTTGCGGCCACGGCGGATTTTTCCGAGCTTTCCTTTACGAATACGGTGCCCATCCGGCTGTCGGTGGGACGTACCGCGGGAAGCCAGGTGGAGGTCAGCGGAAACATCGATATGGTCCGCCTTGAAGTGGAAGAACGCATGGAGCGCCAGCTGGTGATCGAGATCGACCAGGTCGGCACGCCGGCAGACGGCTATATCGTCAGCGGAGTGCTGACGACGGATGGAAACGCGCTGCGGATCTCCGGACCGGAATCTCTGGTGTCCGGCGTGGACAGGGCCGTTGTGGAAGCGAACGTGGAGGGCCTGACGGAAAGCATCAATATCAGCGAGCCCATCCGGCTGTATGATGCGGAGGGCAATGAGATCAAGAGCAGCAGGATCACCAAGAGCGTCAGCAGCTCCAGCGTGTCCATATCCATTCTTCAGACGAAGGAGGTACCTGTGACGGCTTCCGCTTCCGGAGTGCCGGCGGAGGGATACGCGGCGACCGGAGAGGTCACCTGCGCGCCGGACCGCGTGACGGTGGCGGGCAGAAGCAGCGTCCTGGCGAACCTGGAGGCTGTCGTCATCCCTCCTGAGGCGCTGGATCTGACGGATGCCGAAGAAAATGTTGTGGAGCTGATCGATATCCGGGAGTATCTGCCGGACGGCGTGAGCCTGACCAATACCTCTTCGGACGGCTTCAACGGCCGGGTGACCGTCACTGCCGCGGTGGAGCCTCTGGAGGATGCCACGAGACGGCTCGATCAGGGACAGATCCGGATCGAGAATGTGCCGCAGGGCTGGCAGGTGTCGCTGGATCCGGACGATCCGGTGTATGTCCGCCTGAGAGGGCTGCAGCAGGATCTGGCGGCGGTGGATGTGTCTCAGCTGTCGGGGATCATCGATGTGGAAGCCTGGATGAGAGAGAACGGTGTGAGTGTGCTGACGGAAGGAAATGTGGAAATGGAGGTTTCCGTTTCCGTTCCGGATACGGTATCCCAGGTGGGAACCGCCAGAGCATCGGTGATCGTGGCGGCGGACGTGTCCGCGGTCCACGGAGCGGCAGGAGAAGCGGCGGCCGGGACAGCGGATGCCGGAACAGGAACACCGGCTCAGACGGCAGGCTGAGAACAGCGTCCGTGTGAGCGGGCCGTGTATACAGACGGCAGGGACGGACGCGCATACGCCCGGTCCCTGCCGCATAGAATACTGCATCTTGGAGGCAGCAGGAAAGGATCAGAAGGAATATGGCAAGATTATTTGGAACAGACGGTGTAAGAGGGGTTGCGAATGAAGAGCTGACGCCCCTCCTTGCAATGCAGCTCGGACAGGCGGGAGCCACGGTGCTGACCAGGGAAAACGATCACCGTCCCACGATCATGGTGGGCTGCGACACCCGTATTTCGGGGGATATGCTGGCAAACGCCCTGATGGCGGGTATCTGCAGCGTGGGTGCGAACGCGGTCTATGTGGGCGTCATCCCTACCCCGGCGGTGGCTTATCTGACGAAGAAGTACAAGGTGGAGGCGGGCGTTGTGATCTCCGCATCCCATAATCCGGTGGAATTCAACGGCATCAAATTCTTCGACGGAAACGGCTACAAGCTTCCGGACAGTCTGGAGGATGAGATCGAGGCGCTGATCAGAAACGGCATGCACGGCGTGGAATTTCCTACCGGAACCATGGTGGGAAAGATCAAATACCGGACGGACGCGAAGGAAGAATACATCAACCACGCGGTTCAGACGGTGCCTGTGGATCTGACCGGCATGAAGATCGTGGTGGACTGCGCGGAAGGCGCCGCTCATTACACTTCCGTGGAGGCGCTCAGAGAGCTGGGAGCGACGGTGGTCCCCATCCACAATATGCCGGACGGCACCAATATCAACGCGAACTGCGGCTCCACTCATATGGAAGAGCTTCAGGCCAGGGTGGTGTATGAAAAGGCGGACGTGGGACTTGCCTTCGACGGTGATGCTGACCGTCTTCTTGCTGTGGATGAAAACGGAGAGATCGTGGACGGAGACCAGATCATGGGTATCGTAGGCGTTCACATGCGGGATCAGGGGAAGCTGAAGAAAGACACGATCGTCGCCACGGTGATGAGCAACCTGGGCTTCTTCAAGATGGGAGAGAGGGAGCATCTGAACATGGAGCAGACGAAGGTGGGAGACAGGTATGTGCTGGAGCGCATGCGGGAGATCGGCGCCAGCCTGGGCGGCGAGCAGTCCGGCCACATCATCTTCCTGGATGAGAATACCACCGGAGACGGCCTCCTGTCCGCGCTTCATCTGCTTCAGGTCATGGTGGATACGAAAAAGCCTCTTTCCGAGCTGGCGAAGGTCATGACTGTGATGCCGCAGGCGCTGGTCAACGCGAAGGTGCCGAATCACAAGAAGGACCGCTATATGGAATATCCGGAGATCGCGAAAGCGATCGATGAGCTGAACCGGAAGTTTGACGGGGAAGGAAGAGTGCTGATCCGTCCGTCGGGAACGGAACCGAAGGTCCGGGTCATGATCGAAGGAAAGGATCAGGAGATGATCGAAAAAGAGGCGAAAAAGCTCGCCGACCTGATTCAGAATATCATGCTGTAAGCCTTGAGATATCTATGGAATAATGGTATACTGGTTCTAATGAAAACGGCTGAATAGAGAGAAAGAGATGCCGGAGGTTCGGACTGAGAACGGGCACAGGAAAACAGGAGGTTGATGTCATGGTAAGCCAGAAGGTAGTAATCAAGAACCCGACCGGGCTTCATTTGAGGCCGGCGGGAAATCTTTGCAAGGAGGCCATGCAGTTTAAATCATTGATCACATTTACATTCCGGGACAATACGGCGAACGCCAAGAGCGTTCTGAGCGTACTTGGAGCATGTGTGAAGTGCGGAGACGAGATAGAGCTTACCTGCGAAGGAGCGGACGAGGAGGAAGCGCTGAAGGCTCTTGTCAGCGCGATCGGAAGCGGCCTCGGGGAATAGGAAGATACGACGGGCTGCCGGACGGGAACGCCGGACGGCCCGTTTTTTCAGGCTTTATTTGGAAAGGAAAGAAAAGAGATGCTTAATTACAGGAGATATCGGAAGAATCCGGTGGTTCATTATCCGGAGAGAGAATGGCCCAATAAGGAAATCGAGAAGGCGCCTGTGTGGTGCAGCGTGGACCTGCGGGACGGAAATCAGGCGCTCATCGATCCCATGATCGTGGAAGAAAAGGTGGAGATGTTCCAGTACCTGGTCAAGCTGGGATTTAAGGAGATCGAGATCGGATTTCCGGCGGCGAGCCAGATCGAGTTTGATTTTCTCAGACAGCTGGTGGACAGAAGACTGATCCCGGACGATGTATGCGTTCAGGTGCTGACCCAGTGCAGGGAAGAGCTGATCGACCGCACCTTTGAAGCGATTGAAGGCTGTAAGCAGGCCGTTGTGCACATCTATAATTCCACCTCCACCCTGCAGAGGGATGTGGTCTTCCATGCGTCGAAGGAAGAGATCATTGAGATCGCCGTGAACGGAACGAAGATGGTGAAGGAGCGGGCGGCGAAATTCCCAGGAAAGATCATTCTGGAATATTCACCGGAGAGCTTCACGGGAACGGAGCTGGATTTCGCGCTGGAGATCTGCACCGCCGTCCAGGAGACCTGGGGGCCGACGAAGGAGGACCCCATGATCATTAACCTTCCTTCCACGGTGGAAATGAATACCCCCAATGTATATGCGGATCAGATCGAATGGATGAACCGGCACTTTAAGGACAGGGAGAGCATCATCCTGAGCGTGCATCCCCATAATGACCGGGGGACGGGCGTGGCGAGCGCGGAGCTGGCGCTTCTGGCGGGAGCGGAGCGCGTGGAGGGAACCCTCTTCGGAAACGGCGAGCGCACCGGAAACGTGGATGTGCTCACCATCGCCTACAATATGTTTTCTCAGGGAATCGATCCGCAGCTGAATATCGAGCACATCAATGATATCATCGAGATTTATGAAAGATGCTGCAAGATGCCCATCGACGCCAGACATCCTTATGCGGGCAAGCTGGTGTTCACCGCGTTCTCCGGTTCCCATCAGGACGCGATCAACAAGGGCGTACACGCCATGCAGGAGAGAAAGTCGGAGATCTGGCAGGTGCCCTATCTGCCCATCGATCCGGCGGATATCGGAAGGGAATACGAGCCCATCGTCCGCATCAACTCTCAGTCCGGAAAGGGCGGCGTGGCGTTCATCATGGATACCTATTTCGGCTTCAAGCTGCCGAAGGCCATGCACCGCGAATTTGCCAATGTGATCCAGGCCATTTCCGAAAAGCAGGGAGAGGTGTCGCCGGATCAGATCATGGACGCGTTCCGGAAGGAATACCTGGACAAAAAGGAGCCCATCCATTTCCGCAGGCTGAAGATCGACGACCTGACCGGAGAGACCAGCTCCGATTTCGATACGAAGGTTACGGTCCTTTATACGGATCACGGAAAAGAAAAGACCTTTGTCGCGGTGGGCAACGGTCCCATTGACGCGGTGCAGAGAGGACTGCAGATGGAGCTTGGCGTGCGGACCAAGATCCTGGATTACGAAGAGCACGCCCTTCAGAGCGGCGCGGGCTCTCAGGCGGCGGCATACATCCACCTGCTGGATGCGGATACCGGCCGCGTGACCTACGGCGTGGGCGTGAGCTCCAACATCACCCGCGCTTCTGTCAGAGCGATCTTCTCGGCGGTGAACAGGCTGGAGCTGGGCGGGAAGATTTCCTAAACGCCGTTTTGATAGATCTGCTTTATCACCTGGTCCATGTTGACTCCATGGAGATAAGAAAATTTCATTTTCCTGTCCCGGGCGATATGGATAAATTTTGTATAGGCCGTGTGGCTGATATAGTCGGTAAAGAAGAAGATCATGTCCTTATTGTCAAGGACGGAAGGATCCGCTGTGTTATAGGATGTAAGAGGTATGTATGTCCAGCCCGGGAACTCGGCCCGGAGCTTGTTTATCCAGTTGACATGGCCGCCTATGATCACATACCTTTTTGAAGAGATGGCTTCCTTCATGCGCTCTGTGCTGAGCTGATCCGGCTCCGGTATGCTGTGCTCCATATTGTATACAAATTCCCTGAGAGCAATGAGCTCCTGCCTGTCAGCCTGGGCCTTTTCCAGAATCGCCTCGGCTTCCTTACGTGCTCTCATGGCCGAAGCGTACTGGAGTCGGAGACTTTTCAGCTCTGTCGTTTTTCTGGCAAGCATGGCCTTCAGGTCTTCGGTATCGGCCGGCGGCTGTCCATCTTCTGTTTTTGCTTTCGTGTGAACGGAGGCCAGAGCGGAAGCTGTGTTGGTTTCCGGCTCTCTGTGTTTTGGGATCAGGATATTTTCCGGATGAAACAGCGTCTCCTCATACCAGTCAGCGTTTTCATATAATCCCAGCAGGTTTTTGTTGACCTCGTCAAGCTCTTCGCTGACATGGATCAGGGCGGATATGGCGCTGTAAAGATGGGCATATCGCTGTACCTCTTCAAAGCTGAAATCTTTTTTGGGAAATGCCGTGCGCAGTATGGCCAGAGTCCGTCCGAATTCCACCGCATATCCGAGAAAAGTACCTGCGGATCTCAGTACATAATCTTCCGGATATCCCTGATCCTTCAGGCATACTTTTACAAACTTATCTTCATTTTGCCAGCTTTTATACCATTTAAAAATGTTTCGCCCATTTTCTGTTTCTGCGTCGCACCACTGCTCTGCAAGGGCTTCACATTCCTTAAAGAGGTCGCCATCCAGAACTTCAAATTCCGATTTTTCCTCGCAGCGTTTTTCTCTGTCCTTTCGCAGATCATCCATGTATTCATAGAAAAATCCGCAGCTGTCTGCTACAGGGATCTGGTCTATGACGCACATGGTAAGGATGATGGCCACATGGCCCAGATCCAGTTCTCCCTCATGGAGACACAGGCTGAGGACCTCGTCCCCTGTCAGGCTCTTGAATCGCTTGAGCTGCCGGTACAGGGGCTTGTGATAGGTCTTAAACAGATAGCGTATCAATGCCATGCAATACTCGTCACCGGTCCTGGTACCGTTGAGCATCAAGCCGACGATCAGGTGCTGATGAGAAACCTCCGGCGAGGAAAATTTGGCTTCCTCATAGGCATACCACTGTACTTCGGCAAATTCACGGAGCCTTGTATAGCAATGCTTCAGAAAATCCGCCTCTATCCTCTCAAAATCCAATTCCATGTCCGGAGTCACAAAATTATGGATAAAATACATATCTGTTCCGGCTGTTTCCGGCTTCGGGCCGTTAAATTCACGGGTCTTAAGATGCCGGCGCAGATGATCGGGCAGATCGCTCCAGGACATGGGAGAGGATCCCCCCAACATATCCTTCCAATCCGTGTCCCTGCCATGGATCGGCATATCCATATCCTCAAAAATGTTGATCTCTCTGTATGCGTCAAATTTGTCCAATTCTTTTCTCCTGGTGATATTTTTCGGCTGAGAGAGGGAGTGATTCTCCTCTCGAAGAGGAGACATATATAACATTTCCCGTCAGCCATGATAATTTTATATTCATAGTAGAGTGGATCCTGCAGTCTTCTGACTGGAACGACAAGAAGAATGCGGTTTTCGCCAGAGGGGATATTCCGGACGTGCTATTCTAAATGTATTTTTCCAGTTGCGGCGATGACACAGAATTCCGCGAATCTCCATGACATCTCCTTTTACCACATAAAAATTAGTGAAATTCCGTATCTGGATATGGTAATAAGGAGATTGATGCTCCCGGCCAAAGACTTCGTCGGCAGAATAACGGGTATCGGAGAGAGCGGCAGCGCGATTCGCTTCATCCAACGCAAGCTCCACATCGTTGGTCAGTTCTTCATATTGCTCCAGACTGAGCAGCACCATAGAACCATAGCCGCTTTTTGGCTCTAAAAACCGGTTCCCCTTTTGACAGGACATCATTTTCGACCTCAGAAAAGCGGTTTCGCAGATCCGAGACAGGACGAATATTGTGCAGAATATCGCCTCCTATGGCTTGATATTATCATAATTTTACCATATCCGCAAATTTTTTATACCTCTCAGAACCGGATTCCCAGCTTATCTAAAAAGAATATAAAGTTGTTAACTTCCAGACTTTTTTGAACCTAAAATAATCCGAGCCCATTCACCAGCGTGAATGGGCTCATTCTTTCGTCATTTTTACCATAGCAGTTTTGACCGTTTTGATCACTCATCTTCCCTCGGAGATTGTCCGGCAGCCCGGATCAACGCTATGATATCTTCGTACGATAGCGGGCTTTCCGCTACAGCCTTCATAAGTTCCCGGCTTCGAATGGCATCCCGTTTATCCAGCAGTTTCTTCAATTCTTCACTGATATATCCTGCCCTGTATCTGACATCTTCGGCATTTAGGCCGAATGCTTTCAGTATTGTTTTCTGGGTTGCCGTCACTGCATGATCGAGCCGGTATACTCCGTCAAGCTGTCGTACCATCTCTATCTTTTCCAGTTCTCTGATGGCAGCCGGTACATTCATGTAATTCGGCTTGTGCTCCATCTCTTTTACGGCATCCTTAAGCCCTGTATACATCCTGCAGCGAATGATCAAGGCTATGAATTCGATAAAGATTTTTGATGCCGCTGCTTCGTCTGAGTATACCCGCAGACTCTTGTCGCCCAGATAGGACTTGTCGCCTCGGAACAGTTTTTCGGATGCGTCCCGGCTCTTGTACAGTTCTATGGCTTCTTTTGCGGTCATCTTTTCTGAAGTGACAATCACAAAGTACCCGCAGTGATCCAGCTCGTTATCGATCATCTGCGTCTTTTCTTCGGGATAAACAAAGACCCCGCTTTCCTCATCGTGATGCAGCAGGATACGGATGGAAACAGTACAGGGCATTAGAAAATATATAACAGGTGAAAAATGAGCAGTTATTTAGGGAAAATCGTAGTAATCGCAGGTACAAATGCATCGGGAAAAAGCTCCCTGGCCATTGATCTGGCAAAAAAGTATGGCGGGGAAATCGTTTCTGCAGATTCAAGACAGGTTTACAGAGGCTTTGACCTGTGCAGTGGAAAGGTAACAAAGGAAGAGAGGGATCAGATTCCGCATCATCTTCTTGATGTTTGCGATATAGAAGAACCTTATTCCGTTGTGGATTATCAGAAAGCAGCATATGCGGCGATCACTCAGATCCTCCAGAGAGGGCATGTTCCTTTTCTGGTCGGGGGGATTGGACTCTATTTATCTTCTGTCGTGCGAGGATACCATTTTCAGAAAGAAACGATAGATTTTACATATCGAAATGAACTGGAGAAAAAATCGGTGGAAGAACTTCAGGATATGCTTTCGGCAGAGACAAAAGAGTTTTTGGGTGAAAACAATTCTGACAGAAACAATAAGAGGCGGCTGATCAGGCTGTTGGAAAAGGCCAGGAATGGAGAAAAACTGACAGCGCAAAATTGTCCCCGATTTAAAACATTACAGCTTGGAGTTATATGGGAAAAAGATATTTTACATCGCAGGATCGATGAAAGGCTGAAGAAAAGGCTGAATCAGGGGATGATAGAAGAAGTACGGTCATATCTGCTTTCGGGCAATCCTCCTGAACATCTGTATCGGCTTGGCCTGGAATTTCGCTATATATCAGAATATCTGGACGGAAAATATTCTTCATTTGAAGAGTTTTATGATAATCTGTCCCAGGCCATTAAACGGTTTGCAAAAAGACAGATGACGTGGTTTAGAAGAGATGCGACGATCCGCTGGCTCAATATGGAACAGGAATACTTTGACCAGGCGTGTGCGCTGATCGATCGTTTCCTGCAGAATACCGCCTGCCCCTGATAAACGCAGGGGCAGCTTACAAATAAGGATGAATGGTAAATTTTGTCTGCTCTCCCACCTTTTCACTTGCCAGTTCATACAGATTCTCTTTCGTCGCGAACAGATTCCTGGGATTTCTTCCGATAATCAGATACTGATTTTTATCATCAAGAGAGATGTATTTTCTTGTATCATCGTCCAAAAGAATGTCCGCATTATCTATTACGATCAGCTTTCCCTCTGTATGCCTGATAATTTCTTTTACGTTCTTCTGATAATCCAGATAATTCAGGCATAAAATTCTGGGATTCACTGCCATACACTCTTTGATAAACGAAAAACTTGCCGTCTTGCCAGTACCAGAGTCACCCATCAGAAGCGTAATATTGTTCTGAAATATAAAATCGACAATAAATGCAGAGTGGACTGTATAGAAATGCTTCATCACGACCGGTTTACTTTTCATCTTCCCACCACTCCTTTAATTCTTCATAATCACTGATTATCTTTTTCATGGATCTCGTCTCTACCATGACAGAATCGATGGTAAAAGGAATCAAAGCGTATTCGCTGTACACATAGCCTTTTTCAAGGTGATATAATATTTCTAATGCGTTATTTCCGCATTCTTTGAGACAAAACACTTTGTCTGGATAATACAGCACATTCAATACTGTTTTACATCCGGATGAAAGCCTGTCAATATCTATGGCGACATCATCAAACCTTGACAAAATCTTATATTTTCCAATGAGTTTGGCGTCATCAATGGTTTCAATGAATTTCTCCGCACGCTTATCTATTAAAACTGAGGTGTTCTGATTAAAAAATAAATCATTTAATTCTATATACTCCATGTCATTTGGAATATCCAGTTTATTTTTAAAAATGGTAATCATGATGCCACCTCCAATCCTGATGCACGAAACTGTTCTTTCAGGCTGGTTCCCTCATAAATACTTTTCATTTTATCATGTACGGACAGTCCGCTGTTATCAAGTCCGCAAATATCATCTTCCTGACGTTCTGTCCACTCGCAACAGGATTGGATCCAACATTCGCCCAGCTTTCCCTTTGAAACTTCAAAGCCGGTGTTTCTCGTTAAATCAAACAACAGCCTGGCTGCGAGCTGCTCAATATTATGCTCTTCAATATGCTCATCATATTTCAGGATCTCTTTAATATCTTTGTAACTCATATTTCCGGTATCAATGCAGGTAATCAGTTTTTCTCTGGCGGCTATAGCTGACGCTCTTTTAATAAGAAATTCATCATCCGGAGCATAAATCCAGTCAAGCAGGCCCTTAAATTCCAGCAGGATATACTCGAAACAAATAATATTCATCAATACAACATTCTCTTTTCTGATGGAATACTGTTTTAAAAGCTTTTGCTCCATTATAACCTGAAGGTTATCGAAAGAATTATCAAGTACAATAATGTATTTATTAGCCTCATCGTTTATATTTTTAACTGACTTTACTAGCTCGCTGCTGTTTTTTTAACTCTCAACCTGAATGTCCGGGCATAACTGTCTTAGCAAAGATTCCCAGAAAATGTAGCCTGCTTTGCCTTTTCTGTCTTCTATCCATAAGAATGTCTTTGATGCCATGTACACGATCCTTCCAATTTACAAATAAACAGTCTCATTTATTATAGTCTGTTTTGTTTCAGATGGAAAGATGCTTCTCGGATTTAGCAGGTTAAACTTATAAACTTATTATATGCAGCCTGTCCGGAGAAAAGAGGGGCTGCCAGGCACCGTGATCATACGGCGCCTGGCAGCCCCATTCTGCGTAAAGCGTTTCGCCGGTCATTATCTGTCCGGTCGTCCCTGTTCCGTCATATCCGTTCAATCATATCCGAACTCGTCTCCGTCCTCCACGATACAGATCATGGTCTTTCCGGTGTTGAGTTCGATCTCATTTCCGTTATCATCATAATATCTGGTGGGCTCGTAGTCCGCGGTCTTTTCCCAGGTGACATGAATGCCCCGGCCGTTGGTGAAGAAGTAGCCGTCCCTGGTGTCGTCGTGTACCTGGAAGGCCAGATATCCGTTGTCGTCCCTCTGCTCATAATAGGCGAACTGTACCAGCACGTTCTTGAAGGCAAGCTGCTGATTGTCGAAGGCGGCGTCCACATGGGGCTCGCCGTATTCGTACCGGTAGAACAGGCCGTCCTCTTCGTTGTATTCAAAATAGGTGTCAGAGATCGGGTAGCAGGCGGACATGTCGATCTTCTTCACGGCAAAGGAATTTTCGTACTGCTCCAGGGTGTTCGGCGAGGATTCGGACGCGAACTGGAAATGATCCGGATTATAGTAATCCTCCCGGTAGGTTTTGGAGTAGCCGAAGTGTTCGAGGGCCTTGTTGACGCCTTCCGCGCTCAGGTAGGCATTGTGCGGAGCTTTTCTGTCGTTGGAACGGTAATAGGCGCCGTCAAAGAGACCCTTCCTTCCGGATTCTCCGTAGCCTGCTCCGGTCACGTTCTCCGTGCTGCTCTTCTCTATGACATCTTCAATATAGAAAGGACCGCCGTAATGAAAAAGGACGGAATCCCATTCAAAGGACCAGTATGCGAAGTAATCACGCAGGCTCCGTACGTTTCCGATCCTGGTCATATCGTCCCTGTCCCAGTCCTTGATCACAGCCATCAGGCGGGTAATGTCGCCTTCCACGGGGCATTCATACAGGATATCGGCTTTGGAGAGACTGTAGTGGGGAAGCGCGGCGGAATTGTTGGGGACCATGACGGCGATGGGCCTCTGGTCGGCAATGGCGCCGTCGATCCATTCATTGGTCAGGGTGCTGCGTACCATGCCTTCCTGAGGCGGGACATCCTCCGCCGCGGTTTCAGTTTCCGCTTCCGTTTCGGCAGGAGCGCTTTCCGGAATGGTTTCTCCGGTTATGGACGGGATCTCTTCCGGAGCGGTTTCCTTTTCTCCGCAGCCCGCAAGGAGCATGACGGCGGAAAGCCCAAGCAAAAGCATTACGCTCAGTTTTTTCATCTGTATACCTCTCTTTCCTGAAAATCAGTCCGCACCGGCGGACAGAACAGCGCAAAAGGGAAACTTCCCGGATCTTTACGCGGCTCTGCCCGCCGGCGCTGTCTCTTATTATAGTCTACCGAAAGGGAGGTTGTCACTATGGAAAATGTGGATTTGGGGAAAATTAAGAAAAATTAAGATTTGAGCGGTTGCTGTTCAGCCAGGTCTGCGCGTTTGCTGCGCAGACCGTACGAAAACGTACAGGCAGGAAGCATCCGGCAGGAGCGCATGTCTGAAAATATCATGGAAAAGCGTCAGGAGGTGTGATAAAATAAAACGGAATCTGAGATTGATGTTCATGAGATGGAGGAAGCCATGAAAAAAATCATTGTGACCGGATGCAACGGACAGCTGGGACGGGCTGTGAACCGGCTTTATCAGGGAAGAGAAGATCTGAGCCTTGTGAATACGGATGTGGGAGAGCTGGATATCACGAAGATCGACAGCGTGATGGAGCTGGCAAGACAGGTGGAGCCTTACGCCATCATCAACTGCGCGGCGCATACGAATGTGGATAAATGCGAGACCGATTATGACAACGCCTTTAAGATCAACGCCATCGGCGCAAGGAACCTTGCCATCGCGTCCCGGGAGACGGGGGCGAAGCTGGTGCATATTTCCACGGATTATGTATTTGACGGGAAAAACAGGGAAATGCCCTATGTGGAGACGGACGCGGTGGATCCTCAGAGCGCCTATGGGAGTACCAAGCTGGCAGGGGAAAATTTCGTGAAGGATTTCGCGGACCGGTATTTTATCCTGCGCACGGCGTGGCTGTACGGAGACGGGAAGAATTTTGCCAGGACCATGCTCCGGCTTTCCGAGACCCATGATAAGATCACGGTGGTGAACGACCAGGTGGGTTCTCCCACCAGCGCGTCGGAGCTGGCGAAGGCCATCGACGCTCTGCTGTTTACGGAGAATTACGGACTGTTCCACGCTACCTGTGAGGGAAGCTGCTGCTGGGCGGATTTCGCCAGAGAGGTGCTGCGGCTGGCGGGAAAGACAACGCGGATCGTGGATGTGACCACCGAGGAATACGGCGCGCCTGCTCCCCGGCCGGCCTACAGCATCCTGGAAAACCGGATGTTCAAGCTGACCACGGATTTCATGTTCGCGGACTGGCATGACGCGATCGCGGAATATATGAAGGAAGAACTGGCCTGAGAAGCCGGGCCGGGAAACGGCGGCGTCCGGAAGGGAGCATCCCTTTCCGGACGCCGTTTGCTGTGCCTGTCAGGCGGCGCGCGGCCGGTCATCTGCCGGGACCTCCAGCCCGGCGCACAGGAGCACCGGCATGGAGAGGATCAGCGGATAGCCATAGCGCAGATCCGCCGCCACGGGGGTGGCCAGGCACAGCGTCAGGATCAGGGCGAAGAACGGGACGAAAAGGACGCAGTTTCGTTTCCGGCCGTTCAGCGCGCAGTTCACGCACCAGAAAACGGCCGCCCAGGCGAAAAAGCCGATGCTGTACAGAAGACCGTAAAGAGGAAGGATGGTATAGAGCTTGTTCAGGATCTCCACAGCCTTCCAGGCCGGCGTGCCGGCGAGAACGGACTGGCCGGAGAGCCCGAGTTCATTGGGGGATATGCTTTCGTTTACGGTGAGATCGGGTTCGCCCGGATACCAGTAGCCGCGGGTCTGATCGACGAAAGCGTTCCAGTAGTCCGCGGGGTAGCGCAGGCCGAGCTGCAGCCAGAGCTTCAGATACTCTCCCTTGTGGGATTCCAGATATTCCGGATGTCCGTACTGAATGAGGGCCTTGACGGGATCGGAGAGCTCCGGCTGGTAATAGTCCGCAATGGAAGCGCTGTCCACCGTCTGGTTCAGCAGGTCGGTCTGTTCCCGCGTCAGCGCCCGGCCCTCGTATACCACCCGGGCGATCTGCTGGGCGGGGATGGAGAGGGATTCGGAAAAAGCCGGTTCTGCCACGCCGATGGCATCATAAACGGGCCCTTTTATGCACAGGGCGAGGGCCGCCGTAAGGAGCAGGCCCGGGAGCAGAAGCTTCCATTCCCGCCGGAAGGCGAACGCCAGAAGGGGAAGGGAAAGCAGGAACACATACAGGCCGTTGGAGCGGAAAAGGCAGACCAGCAGGCCGGAGAGCAGAAGCAGGACGAGAAGGCCCGGCTTTTTACGCAGCCTTTCCTGCGAGGAATACAGATGGAGCAGCTGGTAGACGGAAAGGGCGAACAGGAGCAGAAAACCGGAAAACAGTACGTCCTTCCACATTGTCACGGCAAAGTTTCCGTTATAGGGAACGCAGGCATAGAAGAGCAGGAAAAGAAAGCAGAGCTTTTTGCCCGCGCCGTACCGGTACAGGACGCACAGGCAGCGGCAAAGGATCACTGCCATCAGAAGCATCTGAAAGGCGGTATAGCAGGCGATCGCCGCATATACGTTGTGAAAGAGCGCCGTCCCGAGGGAAAGAAGGAGCCGGATGAGCAGCGTGTGCGCAAAGGGATGATGGTCGCTGAAGGGAGAAAGCCCCATGGCCTGGCTGTACTGGCTGAGGCTGTCCGGCGTCATGACGCCGGGAAACTGATAGAGGAACCAGGGAAGCCAGCAGCACAGCAGGATGATCGGGATCAGAAGCTTCATCTGCCGGGGAAGCTTCTGATCCTGGAAGCTGGGATTCTTCAGGCCGAGGATACGCTTCGTCCGTTTTTCCAGATAAAAGAACAGGAGCCGGAGCCCGCGGAAAAACAGAAAAAAGAATCCGGCCGTGCAGCACAGCAGGATGACTGCCTGAAACAGGGAGCTTGTCAGCCCTTCGGTGAGCTTTTCCTGCTCGCAGGCAAGGCAGAGGAGCGCAAAGAACAGACCGAGCGCGGCGGAAGCCTTCCGCCGTTTTCCCGCGGAAAGGGAGAGCACCAGCCGGCTCCCGTCCTTAGTCAGGAGATCCTCCCGTTCTCTGCCGGCGCCCAGAAGAAAGATCTGGAAGCAGAAAAAAAAGAGGACGAGGGTAAAGACGCTGGTCGTTTCGAGCCCGCAGACGCGGGCGAGGGCGAAGGAGGAAAACCAGGCTTCCAGTGCGGCCGGGATCTTCCATAAATTCATTTTTTCTGTCATGGGAGCTTCCTTTCCTGCCGGCTTACCAATTCCGGCGATATTCCAGAGGCGTCATTCCCTCTGATCTGCGGAATACCTTGATGAAGTAGCCTGCGTCCGAAAAGCCGCAGGCGGCGGCGATCCCTTCTATGGAGCCGTCCGAAAAACGCAGGAGAGACTTGGCGTGGGACAGCCTTCTCGCGGTCAGATCGTTTCCGATGGTGATGCCGTAGTGTTTTTTATATTCTCTGGAAAGATGGTACTTGCTGATAAAAAAGCGCGAGGACAGCGCCTCCAGCGTGATCTTTTCCATATAATGCTCCTCCAGATACTGTCTGACGGAAAGCAGCTTGGGGGAAAGGGGATCCTCCTGCCCGCTTTCCGGGCGTCCCAGAGTAAAGCACAGGGTGATCAGATCCGTCAGATAACGATGGGCGTACAGCTCCATCAGCGAGGGCTTCTCACGCATCAGACTGTACAGAGCGGTTAAACTGTCTGTAAAGGGGGAGGTATCCGGCGGATGAAAAATGGAGCTTCGTTCCTGCTCCTGATAGGTTTTATAGAAATCATCGGCCCCGTTTCCGCTGAAATGCACCCACATCAGCGTCCAGGGATGCTCCGCCGTGCTTTCGTGGGCATACTGATTCCGGCAGTTGATATACACGCAGTCTCCGGCCTTGATGAAATGACGTTTTCCGCGGTAGGTCAGATAGCCCTCGCCCCTGCGCACCGTCAGGAACAGATAGGAGCTCAGATTTTCACGGGAGCTGATATGAGGTTCCATGGAGGTCAGCGTGCCGATCTCCTGCACGTAAAGATAACGCGCTCTTGCGTGGGCGGAGGGCGTCGCCAGCACCCGGTCCGATACAGATTTTGCCATCCGGCTCCTTTCCGCAGAAAGATACAGGATCGTTTTCCTGATTTCTGCAAGGTTTTTCCTATTATACTGCAAAAAAAGGCTGATAGCAATAAATTCCCATTTGTCGGCAAGATAATAAATTGTCAGCCGGGGGCCGGCATGTTATAGTTGGCAATGGCCTGACGGCGGAAAGCAATGCTTCGGAAAGGAGAATAAAAAATATGAATAATGTGGCTCTGATAACGGGAGTAAACGGGCAGGACGGTTCCTATCTCGCGGAATTCCTGCTGGAAAAAGGGTATGAGGTGCACGGTCTTGTGAGACGGCACAGCATTTCCGTGACGGCGAGGATTGACCATCTGCTCCATTCCCCCTATAATAATGTCAAGTTTTTCCTGCACTATGCGGATACCACGGATTCCAGCGGCCTGATGCGGCTGATGGCGGAGATCAAGCCGACGGAGGTCTATAATCTCGCGGCGCAGTCCCATGTGGGAATTTCCTTTGAGGTACCCGAATATACGGCGGACGCCACGGGCATCAGCACGCTGAAGCTGCTGGAGGCGATCCGCATCAACGGCGGTCCCTGCCGCTTTTACCAGGCGTCGACCTCCGAGCTGTTCGGCGGTCTGCCGGAGACCGCTCCCCAGAGCGAGAAAACGCCGTTTTACCCCAAGAGTCCTTACGGCGTGGCAAAGCTGTACTCCTACTGGATCACCGTGAATTACCGGGAATCCTATAACATGTTCGCCTGCAACGGGATCCTGTTCAACCACGAATCTCCCAGAAGAGGAGAGAATTTCGTGACCAGGAAGATCACGCTGGCCATCGCCAATATCTTGGCGGGAAAACAGGAAAAGCTTTCTCTGGGCAACATGAACGCCAAGCGGGACTGGGGCTTTGCCGGGGACTACGTGGAAGGCATGTGGCTGATGCTGCAGCAGGAAAAGCCCGGAGATTATGTGCTCGCCACCAATGAGACGCATACGGTGCGCGAGTTTGTGGAAGCCGCATTCGCCGAGGTGGGGATCCTCATCCGCTGGGAAGGCGAGGGCGTGCGGGAAAAGGGCTATGATTCCGAAACGGGACGCCTGCTGGTGGACGTGAATCCGGAATTCTACCGCCCGGCCGAAGTGGAGTTCCTCTGGGGCAACTGCGAAAAGGCGGAGCGGGAGCTGGGCTGGAAGCGCAGGGTGGATTTCAGGGGCCTTGTGGCTATGATGATGAACGCGGACATGAAGGCGGTGGCCGGAATGAGCTGCGAGGAATATCGGAACCGGGATCGGAAATGATCGCCGGAAGCGGCCGGAGCGCGGCGGATACCCGGTGTAAAGCGCTCCGGCATGGAGGAAGAGACGGAAGATGCTGTATGTGCTGCTGAACTGGTGCTGTCTGTCAATAACGGCGTTTCTTGCCGGCTTCGCTTTTCTTGCGCCCTTTGAACGGCTGGGATACCGCCCGGAAAAAGCCGGCGGCGTGTGGATGGCAGGGCTGGCGGCGCTTACGGTATATGCGCAGATCTTCAGCCTGTTCGGCGGCGTGGGGGCGGGAGCGGATCTGCTTCTCGTCCTTTTCTGCGCTGCGGCGGCTGTGCTCCTGCGGAAAAAGCTGGCGGAGTTCTGGAAACGGCAGTCAGGGGAGCTGTCCCGGACGAAGTTTCTGATCCTGGCCGCGCTGACGCTCCTTCTGGCATACGGCACATCCCGGGGCTTCATGCATGTGGACACGGATCTGTACCATGCGCAGGCGATCCGCTGGATCGAGGAATACGGCGTGGTTCCCGGGCTGGGAAATCTGCACAGCAGGTTCGCCTATAACAGCGCTGCCTTTGCGCTCTGCGCCCTGTTTTCCATGAAATGGCTTTTCGGAGAGCCCATGCACGCGGTGCAGGGCTTCCTTGCGCTGATCGTGGCCATGCAGTGTGCCTGCGGGCTTCTGACGCTTGGAAAGGGAAGGCGCGTGCGGATCTCGGATTTCATGCGGCTGGGTGCGGTTTATTATCTGACGGTGCTGTTCGGGGAGATCGTATCTCCGGCCACTGACTATTTCGCCATGCTGCTGGTGTTTTACGTGCTGATCGCCTGGCTGGATGCGCTGGAAGCCGGGGAGAAAAGCGCCGTGCCCTATGCGCTCCTTTCCCTGCTGCTGGTATTTACGGTGACCGTGAAGCTTTCCGCGGCGGTGCTTTTGGTGCTTGCGCTGAAGCCGGCGGCGATGCTGCTTTCCGAAAGAAGGTGGAAGCAGATCGGCCTGTACCTGGGCCTGGGACTTCTGATCGGCCTGCCCTGGATGATCCGGGGCGTGCTGATCTCCGGGTGGCTGTTTTATCCGTTCACCTTCCCGGATCTGTTTTCCGTGGACTGGAAGATGGAAAAGGGGTATGCGGATTCCGACGCCAAGGAGATCCAGGTCTTCGCCAGGGGGCTGTATGACGTGAATCTGTATGATACGCCGTTTTCCGGATGGGTGAAGAACTGGTTCCTGCGGCTGCGCGGCATGGAAAAGCTTTGGATCCTCTCCTGCGCCGTGTGCGCGGCAGCCGATGCGGCGTCGCTTCCCGTCTGCGCCGCGGGAGCAGGGAAACGGAGAGAAAACAGGACGGGCATTCCCGCCGGAGACTGGCTGCTGTACGGAGCGGTCCTGCTCGTCGGCTACCTGTTCTGGCAGTTTTCGGCCCCCCTTGTGCGTTACGGGTATGCCTATGTCATAGCCCTTCCCGCGGGAACGGCCGGTTTCTGGTTCTGCTTTCTGACAGCGCCAGGCAGGGGGAAAGCGGGAGACCGGAAGGCCCAAAGCGCCGGAGAGGACGGGACCTTCGGAAAGGACGGAATCGCCGGAAAGGACGTAACCTCCGGAAAGGACGTAACCTCCGGAAAGAGAGGAAGGCACGGGATGCCGGAAAGCATTTTTCTGCTGTGCGCGGGCGTTTTTCTCCTGTATAAGGCCGCGGATCTTTCGGCGGCGGTACGGGCGTCCGCCGGGCAGCCCTGTTATATCCGGCAGCAGGGATACGGGGAATACGAAGCAAACGTCTGGGAGCTGAATGGGATCACGGTCTATGTTCCTGCGGACGGCGGGAAGATCGGATATGACCGATTTCCTTCCGCGCCCCGGATACAGGACATTGAGCTTCGGGAAAAGGGAAATCTGCGTGCGGGATTCCGCCCGTCGGAAAGCTGATCCGGCCGGGGAGTTCTGTCATCAGAGAAAGGAAAGGCGGAATCATGATGAAAATATATGGTGTGGTAATGGCGGGCGGCGGAGGTACCAGGCTGTGGCCGCTTTCCACCGGCAAAAAGCCCAAACAGTTTTTGAACCTTTCGGGAAGGGAGACGCTGGTGAACGAGGCGCTGGACCGGCTTTCCGGTGTGGCGCAGGAAACCTTTATCGTTACGAACGCCGCGCAGGCGCAGGAGATGTTCTCCCAGACCGCGGGGCGGGTGCCGCAGGATCATATCCTCCGGGAGCCCGCGGCCAGGAATACGGCGGCCTGCATCGGATATGCGGCGATGACCATCCTGAAAAAGTACGGAGACGGGATCCTGTGCGTGGTCCCTTCCGATCCCTATATCCGGGATGAGGAAGGCTTCCGGCAGACTCTGCGGGAAGCGGCGGCGGCGGCACAGGAAACGGACGCCCTGGTGACCATAGGCATCCGTCCCACTTTTCCGTCCACCGGCTACGGGTATATCAAAAATACCGCCGTGGAGGGAAAAGCCTGGCGCAGGGTGGAGGAATTTGTGGAAAAGCCGGATGAGGAAACGGCGAAGCGGTATCTGGCGGAGGGCTACGCCTGGAACAGCGGCATGTTCATCTGGCGCGCTTCCACCATCCTTTCCTGGTTTGAAAAGCTGCTCCCCGATATCCATGCGTATCTGGAAAGGCTTGCGGAGAGCTTCGGAACGGAGAGGGAAGAAGAGGTTTTATGGGAAATTTATCCGAAGATCCCCAAAATCTCCGTGGATTATGGTATCATGGAAAGAGCGGATGATGTGCTGATGATCCCCGGAGATTTCGGCTGGAGCGACGTGGGAGGCTGGGATGCCTTTGACGCTCTGAAGGAGCGGGATGAGAACGGCAACATCACCGTGGGAAAGACGCTGCTGCTTGACAGCCGCGGTTGTACCGCGTATTCTGTAGACAGGCTGATCGCGGCGGTAGGGGTGAAGGATCTCATCATCGTGCAGGCCGGGGAGTCTGTTCTGGTCTGCCCTGCGTCCCAGGCGCAGCGGGTGAAGGAGATCGTGGAAACGCTGGCGGAAAAGGGAGAAGACGCCTATCTGTGAAGGGGCGGCCTGCAGCCGCATGGCGGCAGCGCCCGGAGCGCGGACGGGCATGTGCGGAAGAATGCCGTATTCCGGGATTTCCGGTCGAAAATTCTCGACGGATTCCGGTTCTGCTTTTTCCTGCGGACATGGTAAGATAGGTTCTGGAAAGAATTTCCGGAATCGAAACGCAGGAGGAAGCAGAATATGATCACCATAGAAGCAACGGAAACGCAGATGGAGCGTTATGTGTCCGCTCTGATGCTTGAGCTGGGAGTGCCGGCCCATCTGAGAGGGTATTATTACCTGCGCGAGGCCATCGTGCTGGCGGCCCGCGATATGGAGCTGGTGGGGAGCGTGACAAAGCTGCTGTATCCGGGGATCGCGAAGCGCGCCCGCACCAATGTCCAGAGGGTGGAAAGGGCCATCCGCAATGCCATAGAGGTTTCCTGGGAGAGAGGGAATCCGGCGGTATTCGAGGAGCTGTTCGGCTACAGCAGCGCGTCGGGCGCGCCCCGCCCGACCAACAGTGAATATATTGCCAGGATCGCGGACCGGGTACGGCTGGATCTTTCCGTATCCTGAAAGAAAAGCGGGATCCCGGCAGTGGATCAGGAGGAATGGGAATGGGTCTGCTGAGTGTCATTGTCCCCTGTTATAATGAGGAGGAAAATGTCGCCTGTTTTTATGAGGAGCTGATGAAGAACCGGCCTTTCTTTGAAAAGGAAGGGCTGGAGGTGGAGATCCTGTACATTGATGACGGGTCAAAGGACGGGACCGTGCGCGAGGTGAAGAAGCTGCGGGAAAGGGACGCCGGCGTCAGGCTGATCTCCTTTTCCCGGAATTTCGGGAAGGAAGCGGCCATCTACGCCGGACTGGAAAAGTCACGGGGAGACTACGTGGTGATGATGGACGCGGATCTGCAGGATCCCCCCGCCCTGCTTCCGGAGATGTTTTCCCATATCCATGAGGGCTATGATTCCGTGTCGACCAGAAGGGTTTCCAGAAAGGGAGAGCCGCCCATCCGCTCCTTTTTTGCCCGGATGTTC
>CALWGL010000003.1 GCA_944380025.1 uncultured Lachnospiraceae bacterium | reverse complement strand
CCACATCCATCACTGTACCATGGGAATCTGGTGCGACTGGGAGGCGCAGGGAACCCGCATCACCCAGAACCTGTTCCATGATAATCAGCGTCCGGATTTCGCGAAGCAGTTAAAGGGCGGCATGATGAGCCAGGATATTTTCGTGGAGGTGGGACACGGCCCCACGCTGATCGACAACAACATCCTCCTGTCGGACGCGTCCCTGCGGATGGCGACCGAGGGCGTCGCCATGGTCCACAACCTGATCTGCGGCGCGTTCACCTGTGTGGGCGGCGGCACCGGGCCGCGCTATACGCCTTATCATATCCCGCACCGCACGGAGGTGATGGGCTTCATGACCGTCCTGCACGGCGACGATCGTTTTTACAATAATATCTTCGTGCAGAAATGGCCGACCGAGGCCTTTACCGTCCTGCGCGACAGCAGGGAAGGCTCCGATGAGGAAAACCGGGAGGCAGGCACCCATGTGATGGACGAGTATCCCACCTGGGAGGAATGGATCAGCCAGTTCGACATGGATACGGACACCCCTGACATGGCGAAGCTGGAGCCTGCGCACGAAGGACATCTGCCGGTCTGGGTGGAAGGAAACGTTTATTTCAACGGAGCGAAGGCCTGCAGGAAGGAAACGCACAATCTGGTGGATACGGAGCATGAGGTAACGGTGGACGTGCAGCTGAGGGACGGAAAGCCGGTCCCTTCCACCAATCTGTACGATTTCCTGGACGGCTTTACGGTCGATCTGATCGACAGCGATGTTCTGGGAAAGGCCTTTGAGCCGGAGGAACGCTTTGAGAATCCGGACGGGACGCCGATCACCTTCGACCGGGATTATTTCGGCAGCCACCGCGGAGCGCAGATCCTTCCCGGACCGTTCGCCGCAAAACCTGCGGACGGGCAGAGACTCTGGTAAGAAAAAAGGGAGAACAGAGGCATCCGGGAAATTGCATCCGCAATTTCCCGGATGCTCCGCCGCTCTCTGGAAAGGAGAATAAAAATGGCGCTTCTTCATGTGAATTTTTTCTCAGACGTACTGGGAATGTGCGCGGAAATGGACGTGATCCTTCCCCAGCAGACAAGCGGGCAGATCGGGATGGAGGGAACGGCCGCGGACGGAAAATATAAGACCATGTATCTGCTGCACGGTCTGAGCGACGATCAGACGACCTGGCAGAGAAGGACCTCCATCGAACGCTATGTCAGCAGTCTCGGGATTGCGGTGGTAATGCCGACCACCCATCTGGGATTTTATACGGATACCACCTACGGCGTCCGGTACTGGACCTATGTGTCGCAGGAGCTGCCCCGCATCTGCCGGGAGTTTTTCCCGCGCATGTCAGAAAAAAGAGAGGATACCCTGGCGGCGGGCCTTTCCATGGGCGGCTACGGCGCCTGGAAGCTGGCGCTGGGAGCGCCGGAGACCTTCGGGGCGGGAGCGTCCCTGTCCGGCGCGCTGGACATCGTGGAGGATTATAAGAAGCATATGGAAACGGACGACGACAGAAGGCCGCTGTTTCGCGGGATCTTCGGAAGCCTTTCCGATCTAGAGGGCAGCGACAACGAGATCCTGACTCTGGCACAGAAGCTTGCCGTCGGAAAAGAAGGGAATGCGCTTCCGCCTCTGTATGCCTGGTGCGGGACGGAGGACTTCCTGTACGAGGGAAATCAGAACGCCTGGAAGCGGGTGAGAGAGCTGGGCTATGACCTGACGGCGGAAAGCTCTTCCGGCGACCATCAGTGGAAATACTGGGATGAAAAGATCCAGGATGTCCTGCGCTGGTGGCTGAAGACCGATCAGGAGCTGGGCTGACGCAGGCTCTGCGGCGGCCGGAAACAGCGCCTGTCAGGGCCCGGCCGCCTGTACAGGAAAACACCGGGAGGAGAATTTACAGTCATGAAAAAAACAGTCCGGATCCTTCTGATCCTGATGGCGGCAGCGCTCTGCTATATCCTGGCCGGAGCCGTGCTTCCCTTTGTCCGTCAGCCAAAGGTCAGTGAAGAGACAAAGGAACGGTTTGAGCAGAAGAATTTTTATGGGGAAACGGCGGGCGCGGAACGTGCCGCCGTTCTTTCCGACAACGTGGATGCGCTCGCGGAGCGCATCCGTCTCATTTCCCATGCAGAAGAGCGGATCATCCTGTCCACCTTTGAATTCCGCAATGACGAAAGCGGAAAGGATATGATGGCAGCGCTTCTTGCCGCGGCTGACAGGGGCGTTAACGTAGAGATCCTGATGGACGGCTTCCCTGCGTTCAAGAACCTGCAGTTAACGCAGGATCCGTATTTTCAGGCACTTTCTTCCCATGAAAACATACAGATCTTCATCTATAATCCGGTGAACCTCCTGCAGCCATGGAAGCTGATGGGAAGGCTTCATGACAAATATCTGATCGCGGACGAATCGGCCTATATCCTGGGCGGCCGGAATACCTATGATTTTTTCCTGGGCGACTACGGGAATTATAAAAACTATGACTGGGACGTGCTGGTATACAGCGAAGAGCCGGGACAGGGACAGTCGCTTTCTGACCTGCTCGATTACTTCACGCAGGTCCGGGAGCTTCCCCTGAGCCGGATCTGGAAGGACGATCCCGGCCTTTCCGCCGGAAACAGGGTCGCAAAGGCGCGCACGGCGCTGGAGGAACGGTATGCCTCCCTTCAGGAGGAGCATCCGGACTGGTTCACGGACTGCGATTATCGGGAAATGACGGAAGAAACCAGCCATATCGAGCTGCTTTCCAACCCCGTTCACTGCCAGGCCAAGGAGCCCGTGGTCTATTATGAGATGACGGAGCTGATGAAGCGCGCCGAAGAGGAGGTGCGTTTTCATACGCCCTATATCATCTGCAATGACTGGATGCTGCAGCGCCTTTCCGAAGTCTGCGGGTCCGTGGAGAAGGTGGTCATGATGACCAATTCCGCGGCCAACAACGGAAATCCCTTCGGCTCCATGGATTATGCGAAGAACCGGAAGAAAATTCTGGAAACCGGCGTCGGCATTCTCGAATATGACGGCGGAGTATCCTATCATGGAAAATGCTTTGTCATGGACGGACGCCTTTCCGGCATCGGTTCCTTTAACTGGGACATGCGCAGCGCATATCTGGACACGGAGCTCATGCTGGTCATCGACAGCGAAGGCCTGAACGCGGATCTGCGCCGGGAAATGGCGGAATATGAGCGGGAAACGCTGACCGTGCTGGACGACAATACCGTTCTGGCCCCGGAAGGGATGACGCCTCAGAAGGACGGCCTGACGGAGCGCGCGCTGAAAGGTCTGCTTTCCTTCGTCGCTGGTTGGGCGAGATTTTTAATGTAACACGACAAAAAACAGACTGCATTTCATCAGCGGTAATCTCTATTTCTTCATTCGGACTGATCCCGCCCCCCTTTCCGGTTAACGCGGAATCAGTCCGTTCAGCTTCAGCACTTCAACGATCGTATCGATGGAATCATTCAGCCGGGCAAAATTACGCTGGGTGTCCCTTTCGAAGATTTTCATCTGGAGCTGCAGATCGTTCAGCTTGCGGGAATCCCTGTCCTGCCGCGCCTTGAGATATCCGACCGTATTTTCCAGTGTATCAAGACGGCCGTTGATAACGGCAAGCTGTCCGTCTATGGCATCGAACCTTCTGTCGATGCCGTCAAAGCGTTCATCCATGGCGTCGAGCCGTTCATCCATGGCATCAAACCTTTTGTCGATGCCGTCAAAGCGTTCATCCATGGCGTCGAGCCTTTTGTCGATGCCGTCGAAGCGTTCATCCATGGCATCGAGCCTTGTGTCGATGCCGTCGAAGCGTTCATCCATGGCGTCGAGCCTTCTGTCGATGCCGTCGAAACGTTCATCCATGGCGTCGAGTCTTCTGTCGATGCCATCGAAACGCTCACTCACAGCATCGAACTTTTTGTCTATGGCCTCAAAGTGGGTGTCCATTTTATCAATAATCAGTTCAAACATCATTCTTGTTTCCTGATCCATATTGTCCTCCATTCCGGAGCCTGTGAAAAATGAGTCCGACGGCTTATTTTTCACATTGTTTCTCCTTTGCAGCAAAACGCGGGCTGGCTGAAACGCAGGGTCTGTTTTGTTGTCAAGGTGCTCCGGAAAACAGCAGTCTGCTGCCGCTGCGGCTCTGCCGAAGGCTGAACTGACAACCTGCTGCCTGACCTTCAGGCAGTCAGAAGCGGGATGTTCCGGATATACAGAAAAAAGCTGATAGGATAGATGAAATGCCGCTCTGAGGATTTCATAGCCATTGGGAATGTTTCTGAAGATACAGTAAATAAGATGCTGAAAGAAATCATCGCAGACCGATGAGACATGTGACGAACCGGCTGAACAGCCCCGTCAAAACGATAAAGCCCGCGGAATGGCAGAAGTCAGAAAAGCCTTTTTCTGCTTGGATGAAGTTACCATAACACAGAACAGAAACAGATGCAATATTTTTTCCAGCTGCTTCGCAGCTACCTTTGCTCAGAGACTGGCGTTCCCTCCGTCCGCTCAGAGCCAGTCATCTGCTCGTGCAAGCACGGCATCTGACTGATTCTGGCGGACGAGTGTAACATATTAAAAAAAGTCTTGCAAAATCAGAATGGATAACGTATAATGCTGATTGTTCGAGTTACGCTGGAATAGCGCAGTCGGTAGCGCAACTGATTCGTAATCAGTAGGTCGAGGGTTCGAGTCCCTTTTCCAGCTTATTCGTCCGGGGAAAGGGGCTGATTGCATAATCAGCTTCTTTTTTATGAAGCACGCAGACTGGCATCAGGGGAGACGGAAGCGCTCCCGCATGGAGGAAGAGATGAAGGCGTACAAAGACAGAAGCAGAGAAGAGCTGGAGGCTCTGAAGAATGAACTGGAAACCGAATATAAGAAGTTTCAGGACATGGGCCTGAAGCTGGATATGTCCAGAGGAAAGCCGTCGGCGGAGCAGCTGGATATTTCCATGGGAATGATGGATGTGCTGAACAGCTCTTCCGATCTGAAGTGCAGAGAGGGGATCGACTGCAGAAACTACGGCGTGATCGACGGCATCCAGGAGGCAAAGGAGCTTCTGGCTGATCTGATCGAGGTTCCCGCTGACAAGATCATCATCTACGGCAACTCCAGTCTGAACGTGATGTACGATACGGTAGCCCGTTCCATGACTCACGGCGTATGCGGGAGCACTCCCTGGTGCAGGCTTCCCGTTGTGAAGTTCCTCTGCCCGGTGCCCGGCTATGACAGACATTTTGCGATCACGGAATATTTCGGGATCGAGATGATCAACGTTCCCATGACGCCGGAAGGACCGGATATGGACATGGTGGAAAAACTGGTCAGCACGGATGCGGCGATCAAGGGAATCTGGTGCGTGCCCAAGTATTCCAATCCGCAGGGAATCACCTACTCTGACGAGACGGTGCGCAGGTTTGCCAGACTGAAGCCCGCCGCCGAGGACTTCCGGATCTACTGGGACAATGCCTACAACGTTCATCATCTGTATGATGACGACCAGGATACCATCCTGGAGATCCTGCACGAATGTGAGGAGGCCGGAAATCCGGATCTGGTGTACAAGTTCAGCTCCACCTCCAAGATCAGCTTCCCCGGTTCCGGCGTGGCGGCGATCTCCGCTTCCTATAATAATCTGAAGGACATCAAAAAGCAGATGTCCATCCAGACCATCGGTCATGACAAGCTGAACCAGCTGCGTCATGTTCGCTATTTCAAAAATCTGGACGGAATCAAGGAACATATGAAGAAGCATGCCGCGATCATGCGTCCGAAATTTGAAGCGGTGGAGGAGATCCTGGAGAGAGAGCTGGGCAGTCTTGAGATCGGATCCTGGCTGAAGCCGAAGGGCGGCTATTTCATTTCCTTCGACGCCATGGAGGGCTGTGCGAAAAGGATCGTTTCTCTGGCAAAGGAGGCCGGCGTGGTGATGACCGGAGCCGGAGCGACCTATCCGTACGGAAAGGATCCTCACGACAGCAACATCCGTATCGCGCCTTCCTTCCCGCCTCTGCATGAACTGGTGCAGGCTACGGAACTGTTCGTCCTGTGCGTAAAGCTGGCGAGCGTGGAAAAGCTTCTGGAGACAAAATAAACGGTTGAGGAAACAGGCGGGGAGCCGCCGCCCATGCAAAAAGGGGCGGCGGCTCCTCTTTGCGGGAACGGAAGAGAGGACAAAACCATGAGCATTGAGACTCTGCGGCTTCTGGAAAACCGGAAGTCCATGCGCGTTTTTGAAAACAGGCCTGTGCCGGAGGAGGTGAAGCAAAAGCTCCTTTCAGCATCCCTGCGGGCTGCCAGCGCGGGAAATATGGCGCTGTACACGATCATTGACGTGACGGATGAAGAACTGAAAAGAAGGCTTTCCGTTACCTGTGACAATCAGCCCTTTATCGCGGATGCACCGCTGGTGCTTGTCTACTGTGCGGACTACAGGAGATGGTACCGGGTATTCCGGGGGGCGGCAGAAGAGGTCCGTCATCCCTCCTACGGGGATTTCATGCTGGCGGCTGTGGATGCGGTGATCGCCGCCCAAACGGCAGCTACCGCCGCAGACGCGCTTGGCCTTGGAACCTGCTATATCGGGGATATCCTGGAAAATTATGAGGAGCACAGACGGCTTCTCTCCCTTCCGGATTACGTGGCTCCTGTGGCCATGCTGGTGGGCGGATATCCTACCAAACAGCAGAAGGAGCGCAGCCAGACGCCCCGCTTTTCGGTGACGGATCTGGTCCATGAAAACGGCTATGATGCGGAAAGATCTGACCGCATGCCGCAGATGCTGCAGGAGCGTGACGGCTGGACGCGGGATTATGAGGCACATGTGCGCGCTTTCTGTGAAAGAAAATACAACAGCGCCTTCAGCGTGGAAATGTCCCGGTCCGTAAAGGCCATGCTGGATGCCTGGGTGAATGCCGGGGACTGAAAAGCAGCGGAAAACGGGGCCGCATCCGAAGAAAACGGTGACAGAAGAAAGATGACGGGGCAATGAAAGATGGGGGACGGCAGAATGGAAAAGCAGAAAAGGGCATACACCGCGCAGGAGAGAAGACTCGTGCTTGACTGCGCCATGCAGGCGGGCAGTATCCTGCTGAAAAACGGAGCGGAGATCTTCCGGGTGGAGGAAACCGTTGCCCGGATGTGCACCCACTACGGAGTAGAATCAGAAAAGGCTTTTGTCCTCAGCAACGGGATCTTTCTGACGGCCGGCAGCGGGAACGAGCCTTTTTACGCCAAGGTACAGCACATCCCCGTCAGCGGGGCCAGGCTTGACAGGGTGGCGGCGGTCAATCAGCTTTCCCGGGAGATCGAGGAGAAAGATCTGCATCCGCAGGATGTCAGACAGAGGCTTATGGAGATTGAAAGGATGCCGGAGAAACCCGCCCTGATCAAGCTTCTGGCCTCCGCGGCAGGTTGCGGCTGCTTCTGCTGTATGTTCGGCGGAAGCCTGAGGGACTGCATCGGCGCCTTTCTGACCGGATTTCTCCTTTATATATATGTGCTGAAGCTGTTTACGCCGCACCTGTCCAAGATCATCGGAAACATCGGCGGAGGCGCGCTCGTTACCCTTTCCTGCATGCTTCTTTGCGGGATCGGCCTGGGAGAGAGCATGAACTCCATGATCATCGGATCGATCATGCCGCTGGTTCCGGGAATCGCATTTACCAACGGGGTGCGGGATATTGCGGACGGAGACTATATCGCCGGTTCGGTGCGGCTGCTGGATGCGATCCTGGTCTTCGTCTGTATCGCTGCGGGAGTGGGACTGGTGATCACGGGCTGTCACGGACTGACGGGAGGGAGGCTGTTATGAATCCTGTTTCCTTTTTTTCATTTTTGACGGAATGGACGGCGTCAGCCGCTGCGCAGACGATGGTTTCCACTCTTGCGGCGGCAGGGGGAACGGTGGCCTTTGCCCTGCTGTTCGGCGTGCCCGGACGGTTTTATCCCTGCTGCGGCATGATCGGCGGCGCGGGCTGGCTTCTGTACAGCCTTCTGGACGGCCGGTTTTCCGCGGCGGCGGCAACCTTTTTTGCGGCTGTGCTGGTGATGCTGCTTTCCCGTTTCTTTGCGGTGCGCGAAAAATGCCCTGTCACCGTATTCCTGATCTCGGGGATCATTCCTCTGGTGCCGGGAGCGGGCATCTACTGGGCCGCCTACTATATGGTGACGGATCAGCTCGCGGAAGCGGCGGACGCGGGATTTGCCGCGGTGAAGGCGGTGGCCGCCATCGTTCTTGGCATCGTATGCATCTTCGAGCTGCCCCAGGGGCTTTTTTCCGTCGGAAAAAGCCGCGGAAAAAAGGCCTGAAAAAACGCTGCCGTCTTTTCAGGCCGGGAAAACGATTTTCGAAAAGAGCACGCCGGAAAAAACGCCGTGATCCATGGGCGGAAACCGCTGTCAGATCTGGGATTCCTTCTCCGCATACTCCGTACGGAGCTTCTGATTCCTTTTGCTTGTCCGGATGAGATTGGAGAATTTGTTGTAAAACCAGAAGGAATAGACCAGTACCGTGCTGATCTTTCCCATCTTTTCCTTGGCGGTGCGGTGGTACAGCGTGCCTCCGCAGCCGATGACCTCTCCTGCGCGGATGCAGTTGATGAGATCCGTTTCCGTTTCCACCGTGTCCGGAACCTCCGTATAGGCGAGCCCGACGCAGTCCGTTTTGTGGGAATCGCTTCCTCCCACACCGGGCTTGTGGTATTTCGCCGCAAGCCTGCAGGCTGTGTCATTGGACTCCTCCGCCTCGCAGGCGTTAAAGATCTCTACAAAATCAAACAGCTCCACGATCTTGGGATCCCTCCGGTAGGCGCGGGTATTCCGGAAGCTCATGTATTTTTCCCCGCAGGGATGGGCGGGGCCGAGCACGCCGCCGTAGGAGTGGACGATGGAGATCAGGATGTTGAGCGGCAGACCGCGCAGCTCCAGAATGCGCAGCTTGATGGTCTCCGGAACGATGACCAGGATATGTCCGCCGCCGCTGGTATCGTATTCGATCCCCTTGAATACCTTGAAATCCGTATATTTCTTCCCCTTCAGGTTTTTTTTCCAGTAACGGTAGCCGTTATAGGTATCGTGATCGGTAACGACCATCCCCCCGAAGCCCTTTTCCTGCAGCAGCCGGATATATTCCTCCATGGGCACCCGGCTGTCAATGGAACCCTCCTTCACATGGCAGTGCATGTCGATCTTCATGTCGTGCATACCTCCTCATATCTGTCCCTATTGTAGCCTTTTTTGTCATTTTTGAAAAGGGGAAAATGGTCAGATGACATTTTTTTATTAGGTCATTCCTTTTTGGGAATGTTAATGGTAGAATAGATGAGGTCAGAAACTGACAGAAAAAAGCAGGAAGGATAGGAGATAAGATATGATCAATTATCTGGCCGGGGAAGCCGGCAGCAGGACAGTGGCCTTTCTTGGCATTTTGTTTGCGTTTGCAGCCACCTGCCTGACGATGTATAAGGGAATGGATTTCCTGCCCAAGGATCACGGGCGGGATTTTGCCGTGGACGGAAAAAAATCGGCGGGCAAGCCCAGAGGAGCGGGCTTTCTGTTCGTGCTCGTATTTATTGCGGCGGCGCTTCTGTTTGCGAGACCCGGGCGTGAGATGGTCATCTATCTGATCCTGGTAGGGGCCGCCATGCTTACGGGCTTTCTGGACGACTGCGCGAAAACGCCCTGGGGCGAATATAAGAAAGGGCTTCTCGATCTGGTCATCGCCGTGATGACCGCCGTAACCTTTCTGAATTTCAATTCCAGCGAGGTCTCCTTTCTCCTCACGGGAAAGGCCGTCGTGCTTCCGCCTGTCCTGTTCGCCGTGCTTGCGGTGATCCTGGTGTGGGTGTCCATCAACGTGACCAACTGCTCCGACGGGGTGGACGGACTGTCCGGGACCCTGACGATCATCACCCTGATGACGATATTTCTGGTGGACATGCTTGTTTCAGAAAGCGGGGAGGGCGGCTTCCCTTATCTGATCCTGCTGTTTGCCGTCTGTATCCTGGGCTACCTGTGGTACAATGCCACGCCGAGCCGTCTGATGATGGGGGACGCGGGTTCCCGTGCCATGGGGCTTTTCATCAGCATCGCCGTTCTGAAGACGGGAAGCCCTTTTCTGTATATCCCGGTGGCGCTGGTGCTGATCCTGGACGGCGGACTTGGTCTTGTGAAGGTATCCCTTCTTCGTTTCCTGAAGATCCGGATCCTGACGAAGGTCCGCACCCCCCTGCATGACCAGGCGAGGAAGGTATGGGAGTGGTCCAACACGCAGACCGTGTTCCGCTTTGCCATCATTCAGATCATGCTCTGCGCGGCGGTAATCTATCTTGCCTTGCCGTAGGAGGCGTGCTATAATGACCGGAACACCGGATGAGGAGATTTATTTTTATGAAAAATGACCTGCTTACCATAGGGCCTGTGACCATTCACGGCTACGGGCTGATGATCGGCATCGGTGTGATCGCCGCCTATCTGACGGCGGAATACCGGGCGAAAAAACTGAAGCTGGATCCGGACCAGGTGTTTTCCCTGGTAATCTGGTGTCTGATCTTCGGAGGACTTGGCTCCAAGCTTCTGTTCTGCCTGACCACGCTGGATCAGATCCTTGCGGACCCTTCCTTTCTGCTGCATTCCCTGGCAAACGGCTGGGTGGTGTACGGCGGACTGATCGGCGGTGTGCTGGGAGGCTTTCTGTTCTGCCGGCATAAGAAGATCAATTTCCTTTCCTACTTCGATCTTGCGCTGCCGTCCGTAGCTCTTGCGCAGGGCTTCGGGCGGATCGGCTGCTTCCTGGCGGGCTGCTGCTACGGCCTTCCCACGGACAGTCCCATCGGGATCACCTTTACGGACTCGGCCTACGCGCCAAACGGCGTTTCCCTGATCCCGACCCAGCTGATCTCCAGCGGCCTGGATTTCCTTCATTTCTTCGTGCTTCTGTTTATCGCAAAACGCAAGAAAGCGGAAGGACAGGTGGGAGGCTTTTATCTGATCTTTTACAGCGTCGGGAGGTTTATTCTGGAATACTTCCGGGGCGATATGGCGCGGGGCAGCGTGGGAGAGCTGTCAACCTCCCAGTTTATCGCGGTCTTCACCCTGCTTGCGGGGATCGTGATCGTGCTCGGCTCCCGGTACATGGCGTCCCGGGGAGTGAACGCCTTCCTGACGGGGCCGGACGGAACGGCCTTCTGGCCAAACGCTGCGGATGACACCGGAGAGGAGAGCGTTCCGGACGGGAATGCGCCGGACGCCAGGGAGGGTGCACCGGACGCCGATGTGCCGGAAGGTGTCGGCTACGGTGACAGCGCTGAAAAGGAGGAAGAAAAATGATGAGGCCTGTCGCTGATATGCACTGTGATACCATATCCGCGCTCCTTTCCCTGAAAAGAAGCGGGGAATACCGGCCGGATGCGGCTGTATCCGTTCCGGGAGAGGGGCTTTCCGGGGCAGACGCTTCCGGGGCGGCGGTATGCGGCGGCCTCAGGCATAACCGGCTGCATATCGATCTGGAAAAGCTGAAAAAGGGAGGGTATCTCCTTCAGAATTTCGCTCTTTTCGTTTCCATCGCCGACTGTGAGGATCCCTTCCGGGAGTGCGCAGCGCTTGCGGATCTGTACTATGAAGAGCTGGAACGGAATAAGGATCTGATCCGTCCCGTCCTTACCTGGTCTGATATTGAAAAGAACCGGGCAGAAGGAAAGCTCTCCGCCATGCTGACGGTGGAGGAAGGCGCGGTGTGCGGGGGCAGCACGGGAAAGCTCAGACACCTTTACCGTCTGGGCGTGCGGATGCTGACGCTCACCTGGAATTATCCCAACGAGCTGGGCTGGCCGAATGTAAAGATGCCTCCGAAGGGCTCCGAAGAGGCGCCGGATCTTACCGTGCCGGACCGGGAGCACGGCCTGACGGAAACGGGCTTCGCCTTCCTTTCCGAGATGGAACGGCTGGGGATGATCGTGGACGTGTCCCATCTGTCAGACGCAGGCTTCCGGGATGTGGCGCGTACGGCCGCGAAGCCTTTTGTGGCGAGCCATTCCAACGCGAGGGCAGTCTGCCCTCATGTGCGGAATCTGGACGATGAGATGATCCGCGCACTGGCAGAGAAAGGCGGCGTTATGGGGCTGAATTTCTGCCCTTCTTTTCTGGAGGAAGAAAAACCGGGGAACAGAACGAAAGGAAGTCTGCCGGCCGTCGTCGCGCACGCCCGGCACATCTTCAATGTGGGAGGAGAAGACTGTCTCGGGCTCGGCAGTGATTTTGACGGGATTCCTTCCAACGAGGCGCTTCCGGATGCTTCCTGCCTGCCGCTTCTTGCCGACGCATTGTCTGAAGCCGGTTTCTCCGGCCGTCAGATCGATAAAATATTCACAGAAAATATGCTCCGGGTATACCGGGAGGTCCTGAGGCAGTAAACGGATAAAGACCAGGAGAACAGATGGAGAAGGAAAGAAAACGCATAAAAAACAGTCAGAACGGAAAAATGGATCGGAGAAGCATTGACTTTTCCCGCTGCCGTAGGCGGCTGATGCGTCTGCTGCGAAGACGGAAAAGAATGGTGACGGCGGCAGCAGCATGTGCCCTTGCCGCATGCTGCATGCTTCTGATCGTATGGGCTCTTCTCGGCGCTCTGTCCGGACCAGGGGAGAAGATGCAGATGGAAACGGTGGAAAATGTGGAAGGGGAGCCCTTCAACGTCGTCTATCCTCTTCAGGAAAATGCCTATCCGGAGATCAATGATCTGATCGGCAGGTATTATGCCGCCATGCAGGAGGGCGACCGGGAAACGCTCATTGCCCTGCGGGACAATACGGAGACCACGGAGCTTCTTCGCATTCAGGAAAACAGCTCGCATATCGAGGCTTATACGGATCTTGTCTGCTATACCAAGCCTGGTGCGGACGCGGATTCCTTTGTGGTATTCGCCCGCTACGAGGTGAAGTTCCGTGGAAGTGATACCACGCTTCCCGGCATCGATCCGTTCTATGTATGCAGGAATGAGGAAGGCGGGTATTATCTGCACGATCTGAGCCAGGATGAAGCCGCCGCGGCATACACGAACGAAGTGGCCGCGCAGGAAGATGTGACGGAGCTGTATGCGCAGGTCAATGAGGAATATGCTGCCAGACTTGCGCAGGATGAGGTCCTTGCCGCCTATCTGGAGAGCTATCAGAATGATATGGTGGTAGCGGTGGGAGAAGCCCTGGAAGAGCAGACCTCGGAAGCGGCGAGCACGCAGGAGGCTGAGAACGGGGAAAGCGCGTCTCAGAACGAAAGCGGTCAGGAAGCGGGAACCGGAGAAAACGGAAGTGAGGAAGGCGGAGAAGACGGAAACGAGGAAGAGGCCGCGTCCTCTTCCGGAGGTCAGGACAGTCCTTCCGTTCCTGACAGCGGAGATTTTACCGTCAGCGATACTCTCAATATCCGAAGCGGCGCCAGTGAAACCTCTGACAGGATCGGGACCTGCTATCCGGGGGAGACGCTGGAGATCCTCATGAAGCAGGCGGACGGCTGGACCCGCGTGCGCTACCAGGGACAGACAGGATATGTACGGTCGGATGTACTGAAATAAAACATACGGCGAGCGGTATTTATGCCGTGAGCCGCGCATCTGTATGATCGGATAGGGGAAGGAACTTCCTCTGTCCGATTTTTACATTTCCGGAGGTTCTCTCAGAAAACGCAGGTAATGAATATAATTTTTCAGCTGCCGCATCTCCTCTTCCGAAAAATCCCCTGTCATTTCCAGAAGCTCCGATGCGGACGGCTCTCTCTCCCCGGGATCTCCGTTTTCCCGTGCCAGGAGCTCCAGCTGATCTGTCGTGATTCCCAGCGCGGAACAGATCGCACAGACGGAACTGTAACCGGATCTGTCCACTCCCCGGTCAAAGATGGACTTCAGGGTCGTGTATGGGATTCCGGTCATTCTTGCAAGATCGGCGGTGCGGAGATTTTTCTGCCGCATCAGTTTTTTCAGAATATCATTTCTTTTCATTTTGTAAAAATCTCCCGTTTTTTAAATATATCCCATTTTCCCCGCATTGTAAATGTTATTCCCTGGGAATCCTGGCAATAATGATCATCAGTGGAAAAGATCCACTGTCCGTATCAGCTTGACAGCTGCGATGCGTTGCAATAAAATAAGCGTCAGTTGCGATATATCGCAAATCATTGCGCTGGACAGTCGGCTGATCCGGTAAAAAATTTTTTTTAGCTGAATCATAAGGGGAAGAGATGAGCAGGATCGACTGCAGCAACCTGAACAGTGAGATGAAAAGAAAAGGGATCTCTCCGCATGAGCTTGCGTGTCTGCTGGGAGAAAGGGACGAAACGATCAGAGCCAAGATAGAGGGAACATCGGAATGGATATACAGGGAAGCCGTAACGATCAGAGATGTGCTGTTTCCGGAATGTGAACTCGGCTATCTATTTAGAGAAAAAGAACAGGATGAGTGAGTACAGAAGAATGAAAAAGGCATTGATCATTACCGCGGTCAGCGGCTTTGTGCCGCAGTTTGAAATGAATCAGGTTTTTCTGCTGCAGAAGCTGGGATATGAGGTTCATTATGCGACGAATTTTGAACATCCTGTATATGATCATGAGAAAGATCTTTTTTCGAAAAACGGGATCGTCACCCATCCCCTTTTCATTGAGAAAAGTCCTGCGCGTATCCGTGGGAATCTGAAAGCGTTTCAGCAGCTGAAGGCGCTTCTGAAAAAGGAACGATTTGAGCTCATCCACTGTCACAATCCCATGGGCGGCGTGCTGGGACGTCTTGCCGGAAGTCTGTTTTCTCCGGGATCCGTGATCCTGTACACCGCTCACGGTTTTCATTTTTACAGGAATGCTCCCTGGAAGAACTGGCTGCTCTATTACCCGGCCGAATTCGTCCTGGCACGGCTGACGGATATTCTGATCACCATTAACAGGGAGGATTATGAGCGGGGAAAACGTTTCCCCTTAAGACCAGGCGGAAGCGTCTGGAAAATTCCGGGCACAGGGCTGGATATGCGGCGGTTCGTTCCGAAACCGGAAGTACGGGCCGGAAGAAAAAAAGAACTCGGGTTCCCGCCGGATGCTTTTCTTCTTCTTTCAGCAGGCGAACTGAACCGGAATAAAAATCATGCGGCGGTCATCCACGCGATGTCCCTGCTTCCTGAAAAGAATGTTTATTACGGGATCTGCGGAAGGGGAGAGGGCAGAAAAAAGCTGGAAGCGCTGATCCGGGAAAAAGGCCTGCAGGAACGGGTAAAGCTTCTCGGCTACCGAAAAAACATGGAGGACGTGCTCCCGGCAGCGGACTGCTTTCTGTTTCCCTCCCGAAGGGAAGGCTTCGGCATGGCGGCAGCAGAAGCCATGGCATCAGGGCTTCCGCTCATCACCTCCGACTGCCGCGGCATACGGGAGTATATGCAGGATGGGATAACCGGTATCGTCTGCGGAAAGAACCGGGCGGAAGAATATGAAAGGGCAGTACGCCGGCTGCTGTATTGTCCGAGGGAACGGGAAAAAATGGGACAGGAAAGCCGGGAAAGATCATTCCGGTTCAGCGCGGAAGCGACAGAAAGGATCATGGAGCAGGTGTACGAGGCAGCTTCCCGCGGCAGGGAATGCGCCGGAGGCCGGAAACGTGCTCCGCTGCGCGGAAACTGGAAAAACAGCAGGGCATGATCCGGAGGTGAAGAATATGTCGGACATACGGGTTACGATAGTGATGGGCGTATATAACCAGCACAACAGAGAAGAGCTGGAGGAGGCGGTCTGTTCCGTCCTCGCTCAGACTCTGCAGGCCTGGGAACTGATCATCTGCGACGACGGGTCGGACAGGGAAGCGGCGAAGCACCTGAAGGCTTATGAAAACAGGGATGAAAGGATCCGTATCCTCCGGCATACGGAAAACCTGGGGCTTGCCGCTGCGCTGAATACCTGTATCGCGCAGGCGGCAGGGAAATATATCGCCCGCATGGATGCGGATGATATCTCGAGGCCGGATCGTCTGGAACGGCAGGTGGATTTTCTGGAAAAAAATCTGCAGTATGCGTTTGTCGGAACCAACGCGGATCTGATCGACCAGAACGGAGTATGGGGAACGCGGATCATGCCGGAGCAGCCGGACAGGAAGGATTTTCTTCCGTTTTCTCCTTTTATTCATCCGTCGGTCATGGTACGCAGAGAGGTCTATCTTACGAGCCGCGGCTATTTCGTTTCCAGGGAGACCAGGCGCTGTGAAGACTACGAGCTATTCATGCGGCTGTATGCGCAGGGCTATCGTGGTTACAACATACAGGAGCGCCTGTTCTGCTACAGGGAAGACAAAGCAGCCTACGCGCGGCGAAAGATCCGATACCGGCTGGATGAGGCAAAGGTCCGGCAGCGAAGCTTTAAAAATCTGGGAATGAGAGGGCCGGCAGTATGGTTTTACGCGGCCCGCCCCATTGCGGCAGGTCTTCTGCCTTCCCCGCTGCTGATGTACATAAAGAAAAAACAGGTGGAAAAAGGGGCGGCAGCCATTGAAGGAACAAAAACGGAGACAGAACGGAAAACTGAATGATTACCGGAACCTGCTGAGCCGGACGCCGGAGCTTCTGAGGCTGTCCGAACAGGCATACGCGGAAACGGTGCAGGCTGACGGAAAGAAACGGCAGTGGATCCCGGATGCGCAGGCTGCCGTCAGCATGTTCGTACTGGGGCCTGTGCTTCTGTCCTTTCTCCTGTGGATATTCCGTCAGGCGGAACGGGCCGGCAGATACCGGCTGTATTTCCTCGCCCGGGACGGATATCTGATGTACCGGCTGGCTGAAAAACTCTGCCGGATGTACGGGCTTCCTTTCGACTGCCGTTATCTGTATGCTTCCCGTCTTGCCTGGAGGCTTCCGGAACAGCATCTGATCGGAGAGGATTTCCTGGAACGGGTATGCCGGGGAGGGATGAACGTAACCTTTGCCTCCCTGATGCGCAGGGCAGGGCTGACACCGGAAGAGGCGGAACGGGTTGCGGCAGAGATCTGTCCCGGAAAAGGGATGGATGTCATCCTCTCCCGAAAGGAGATCCGGGATCTGCGCGTTCTGCTTTCCGGCTGCAGAACCTTCCTGGAGCCTGCCCGGAAACATTCGGAAGAATGCCTGGAACCGGCCATAGGCTATCTCAGGCAGGAGGGGCTTTTTGAGGAGGTTCCCTATGCCCTGGTGGACAGCGGCTGGATCGGGACCATGCAGGAGAGTCTGCGCCATCTGCTGGAGAGCGCCGGATACCGGGGAAAGACGGAAGGCTATTATTTCGGTCTTTACAGCCTTCCGCCGCAGGCAGACAGACAGCTTTTTCACGGCTTCTATTTTGAACCGGAGACAGGACTGCGCAGAAAGACCCGTTTTTCCAACTGCCTGTTCGAGTGTATTTTTACCGCGCCCCATGGAATGACGCTGGGATATGAGCAGAAGGACGGCAGATGGCAGCCGCGTCTGGCAGCTGTTGCTGGCGCGCAGGAAGAACGCGTGCGCCGTCAGCTCGGGCTTCTGGAGCAGTACGTGCTGGCCGCCGCGGATGCCTACGGGGAAAGCCTCTGCCGGGAAGCGGAGGGCCTGGATCCGGAAGCGCTTCTGTCCGGATTCATGGCAAACCCTTCCAGGGAAGAAAGCCTCTGCTTCGGAAGCTTCTCCTTTTCCGATGACGTGACGGAAGATCATATGCAGCCGCTGGCTTCCCGGCTGACACAGCGCCAGCTTTTGGACCATCACCTTCCTTTCCGGCTCAGGCTGATGTTTCTGCCCGGCAGGCGGAAGCTGAAGGACAGCGGCTGGGTCGAAGGAAGCGTCCGTCTGTACGGCGGATGCCTGTTCCCATGGCACAGGGCGGGGATCCTTCTCTATAAATATGCGTCCTTTGCAAGGATGCAGAGCAGTTTCAGGAAAGGATGGAAGACGGCATAGAAATGAAGAATCATACGGAACTGAAGCAGTATCTGTTTGTGGTCAGACAGCTCGTATCCCGGGAGATCCGGAGGAAATACTCCCGTTCCTGCCTTGGAATCGTCTGGAGTGTGCTGAATCCGCTGCTGAACATGGTGGTGCTTTCCTTCATCTTCACCAGAATGTTCAGCCGGAATATTGAAAACTACCCTCTGTATCTGCTGACCGGGCAGACCATCTGGCAGCTCTTCACAGGAGCGACCAGTACGGCGATGACCGCCATGGTGGATAACCGGGTGATGCTCACCAGGGTCCGTTTCCCCATGATGATCTTTCCGGCGGCAAGAGTTTACAGCGCGCTGATCAATTATCTGTACACCTTTGCGGCCTACCTGGTGATGCTCCTGGTCTTTGGGATCCGTCCGGGGCTGCCCATGCTGGCCGCGCCTGCCATCATTGCGTGTCTGACGCTGTTTTCCATGGGGATCGGCTGCCTGCTTGCCGTGGCCTACGTGTTTTTTGCGGACATCAGATATCTGTATTCCGTCCTTCTGAACCTCTGGATGTATTGCTCGGCGATCTTCTATCCGGTAGAGCAGCTTCCGGAGATGATCGGCAGGATGATCGAGGCCAATCCGGTATACGGCTATATCGCATCCATGAGGGCTGTCATGCTGAACGGCTCCTGGCCCGGACCGGCGCAGTGGCTTCAGATGCTTCTGTGGGCCGCCGCCGTGTACCTGCTCGGATATCTGATCTTTCAGAAAAACAGGGACCGGATCATGCAGACCGTCTGACAGCCCCCGGAGAGACAAAGATATGGAGCATCATTCGCAGAAGGAGTGATATTTTGACAAAAGCAATGGAAAGAGAACGGCCGGGACATAATCCTGACACAGACCAGAGAGGCCGGCAGCAGGAACCGCCGGCCATCCGCCTGGAAAACGTGAGCATGCGTTTTCGCATCAGCGATGTGAACGCGGGCAGCCTGAAGGAATATCTTCTGGTCACCCTGAAACGAAAGAACCGCTGTCATGAGCTGGAGGCCCTTCGGCATATCTCTCTTGAGATCCGAAAAGGAGAGGTGTTCGGCATCATCGGAACCAACGGTTCCGGGAAGAGCACCCTTTTAAAGCTGATCGCCGGTGTGCTGAAGCCGTCGGAGGGGAGGATCGAAGCGGACAGGAAAAAGGTGCAGCTCCTCACGCTGGGAACCGGCTTTGATCCGGAACTGACCGCCCGGGAGAACGTCTACCTGAACGGGGCCATCATCGGCTACAGCAGGGAATTTATCGACGCAAATTTTGACCGGATCACAGCGTTCGCGGAACTGGACGGTTTTATGGAAGAAAAAATCAAAAATTTTTCCTCCGGCATGGTCTCCCGTCTCGGCTTCTCCATCGCGACCGCGGGAAAGGCCTCGGAGATCCTAATCCTGGACGAGGTGCTCAGCGTGGGAGATATCTTCTTCCGGAAGAAGAGCGAGGAAAGGATCCGGGAAATGATCCGAAGCGGTTCTACCGTTCTGATGGTATCCCATTCCGCGGACGCCATCGTCCGAAACTGCACCAGGGCCGTCTGGATCGAAAAAGGCATATTGAAGGAGATCGGAGAACCGGCAAAGGTCTGCGAGGCTTACCGGAAAAGCTCCTTCGCAGATCGTGCGGGAGGGACGGCATGACGCTCAGAATGCGCGCCTACAGCATACTGGTCGGCCGGGCGCCGGAGATCAGGGAAAAATATCAGAGGATACGCAGCGCACAGACGGCGTCCTGGCAGCGTCCTTTCGCCTGGGTCTGCCTGGCGGGTCTTCATGCGGACCGGCTTCTTCGAAAGGCCGGCGGCAGACAGACAGGGCAGGACAGCCGGACGGCCCGGAGGCTTTCCGGAAAAACGCCGGAATCCGCCGCCTCTGTAAGAGAAGTTCCGGAAAGCCTTGCGCGCAGACTGGCGGAGTATGACGTGATCTCCTTCGACGTTTTTGATACCCTGCTTTTCCGTCCCTTTGCCAGTCCGGAGGATCTGTTCTATATCGTGGGACAGAAGCTGAACTATCCGGATTTCAGGCGGATCCGCAGGAAGGCTGAGGAGCGGGAAAGAGAGGAAAACAGACGGCTAAGGGGCTGCGGGGAGATCACCCTGTCGGACATTTACAGAAGGCTGGAACAGGAGGCCGGCATACCCGCAGAAGAAGGGATGCGGCTGGAACAGGAGACGGAGAAGGAGCTGTGCTTTGCCAATCCTTATCTGCTGGATGTATTCCGCATCCTCCAAAGAAAAGGCAAACGGATCATCGTCCTGTCGGATATGTACCTTCCGAAGGAAACCGTCAGCGAAATGCTGGAAAAATGCGGCTTCTCCGGGATAGAAGCCTGTTACGTATCCTGCGAATGCGGCTGTTCCAAAAGCGGCGGCGGCCTGTACGGAAAGATCGAAAAGGCGCTCGGACCGGGAAGCTATATCCATATCGGAGACTGCCGTGCGGCAGACGTGGAAAATGCCCGGAAGGCCGGATGGGACAGCATGCTATATCAGAATGTCAACAGGGCAGGAGAGCCTTTCCGCGCCATGGAAATGTCCTGCGTCACCGGAAGCGTTTACCGCGGACTGGTCAACGCTCATCTGCACAACGGCCTGCAGGTCAGAGACCGGGACTACGAATGCGGCTTCCTCTACGGCGGCATCCTGGCGCTGGGCTACTGTCAGTTCATCCGACGGTATACACAGTCGCACGGGATCGAAAGGATCCTCTTCCTGTCCAGAGACGGCCATATCCTTTTCCGGGTATACCGTCTGCTCTACCCGGAAGAGGAGGGAAAGATCCGTTATGTCCTCTGGTCCCGGCTGGCAGCGGCAAAAATGGCCGCCCGCTGTTACAAATACGATTATTTCCGAAGATTTCTGTTTCACAAGGTCAACCAGGGCTTCACCCTGAAGCAGATCCTGGAAGCCATGGAGCTTTCCGATATGCTGGGCGGCCTGACGGAAAGAAGCGGAAGAGGGCTGAAGGAAAACGACATTCTGACGGACAGGAATGTCCATGCGGTAATGGATTATCTGAACGGACGCTGGGAGGAGACCGCAGTTCATTATGACAGTCAGCTGGAAACGGGAAAACGCTACTACGAAAAGATGCTTTCCGGCGCGAAAAAAGCCGCCGTCATAGACATCGGCTGGGCAGGGAGCGGAGCGATGGCGCTGGATACGCTGTTTCAGCGGATCTGGAACCTGGACTGCCAGGTCACAGGGATCCTTGCCGGCACCAATACCCTTTGCAGCGCGGAGCCGGATATGAGCGAGGCTCAGCTTGCCTCCGGGAAACTGGTCAGTTATGTTTTCTCTCAGGCGCACAACCGGGATCTCTGGGCGAAACACGATCCGGCAAGAGGCGACAACGTGGCGATGGAAAAGCTTTTTTCTTCTCCCCTTCCGGGGTTCCGGGGCTTTGCAGGACCGGACTGGGAGGAACGCTCGCTCCGGCCGGACACGGACAGACGCGCCGCAGAGGCCGGCCGGATCCAGGAGGGGATCCTGGATTTCTGCAGGCTGTATCAAAAAAGCGGTATGGAGGCCTTCCTTCCCTGTATCAGCGGAAGAGATGCGGCGGCGCCCGCTTATCTGTGGATGGAAGCGGAGCGGAAGAAACTGCGTGAAGAAGATATCCGGTGCGTCCTGACCTGAAGGGCTTCGCATGCCGGAACAGAATAATGATCGGAAAGGAAGATCAGTTATATGAATAGAAAAAGGAAATTCAGGAACCGGTTCCCCTCAGGCAGAAGACGTTTCTTTCTCCCGGCCGCGGCTCTGGCTGCTTTGTTCCTTGCCGCCTGCGGCGGCATGCGGGAAGAAAGCGGCGCCGCAGCGTCTTCGGATGGCGCAGGGATCGGCCTCCCGGCCTATCTGACAGAGGAAGGATATCTGGATCTGGACCGGCTCAGGCAGATCAATCCCGATATCTATGCCTGGCTGGACCTTCCGGGAACCGGGATCAGCTTTCCCCTTCTGCAGTCGGCAGAAGACGAAGCTTTTTATCTGACTCACAACGAAGCGAAGGAAGCGGACGACGGAGGCTGTATCTATACGGAGTATTTCAGCCGGAAGGATTTCTCCGACCCGAATACGGTGATCTACGGAAGGAACACGGCCGGCAGATTCGCCGGACTGCACCGCTTTCAGGACAGGGATTTTTTTGATTCTCACCGTGCCCTTGACATTTATCTGGAAGACCGGGTGATGAGTTACCGCATTTTTGCCGCCTACAATTACGACGACAGACATCTGATCAAAATATATGACTTCTGGGATAAGGACATTTTTTCCGCCTATCTGGAAACGATATTTTCCCAGAGGGCCATGGACGCCTGCGTGGATGATTCTGCGGAAGTGACCGCGGACGACAGGATCGTCACGCTTTCCACAGGCGTAAGCGGACAGGATGACAGAAGGTATCTGGTACAGGCTGTGCTTGTATCCGGGAAATCTCAGAACGGAAAGGAAAAGGGAACATGAGAAGGAACGGCCGGAAAAGAAGACTCCCTGCAATCGTCATACTGGCCTGTCTCCTTTTTCTGACAGGCATCTTCGCCGCCGCGGCATGGCTGCTCCCGGACCGATGGGGAAAAGCCGGGCCGGCCGCCGGACAGGAGGCGGCGCCGGAAGGCATGCATCAGCTTTTTGCGGCTCATCCGGAAGAGGGAGAAATCCTTCAGGCCGGAGAACTCCGTTACAAAGGAAAGACCTATGCTTATAAGAGCGATATCGTGACTCTTCTTTTCATGGGCATCGACAAAACCGGCGAAGCGGAAGCCTCTGAGGATCTTTACAATGGAGGACAGGCGGACGCGCTGTTCCTTATAGCTCTGGACCCGGAGGGAAAAACAGTCAGCATCATCGGCATCAGCCGTGACACCATGACGGAAATCGCCGTGTTTGACAGAAACGGTCTCTATGCCGGGACCCGGACCGGCCAGATCGCCCTCGCCCACGCTTACGGCGACGGGCTGAAAAAAAGCTGTGAAAACACGGCGGACGCGGTGAGCCGCCTGTTCTACGGTCTTCCCATCCACGGCTACTTCGCCCTGAACATGGAAGCGGTCGCGCTGTTAAACGACGCGGTGGGCGGTGTGGAAGTGATCATCCCGGAAGACGCCTGCGGGGCGGATGTCGAGATTGACGACAGACGCTACAGGCCCGGCTGGAAAGCCGGAGAACGGGTCCGTCTGATGGGAAAGGACGCCTATACCTTTATCCGATACAGAGATACCGGACAGGCGCAGAGCGCTGCAGCCCGCCTGGAACGGCAGAAGGACTATCTGCGGGCGTTTATCCCGCAGGCGGTGAACGCCGTTAAAAAAGACGTCATCCTTCCCTTCACCCTGTATCGGACAGCCGCTCCGTACATGGTAACGGACATTACTCTCCGGGAAGCGGCGCGTCTCGCAGAAACGGCAGTCTCCTGCGATTTCAGCGAAGAAAATCTTTATTCCCTGCAGGGAGAGGTGAAGGAGGGAGAACTCTTTGAGGAATTTTATCCGGATGAAACCGCTCTTTACGAACTGATCCTTCAGGTCTTCTATGAGGAGATCCCGGAGGGAAACATACCGTAACGGCTGCCTGCCGCCATGGCCGCAGGCGCCGTATCTGACAATGGTATTAACGGTGCGGGAAACCGCCTGTTGATATATAGAAGCCACACAGACTCATTTTATTTTCAGAAAGGGGAACCATATGAAAAAGAAACTGACGATCGTACTTTCCGCGGTTATGACCCTTGCCATGGGGACGACTGCAATGGCGGCTCCCAGCCCGTCCATTATCACAGAAACCGTTCAGCAGGTGGTGGTGAGCTCCTCCATCGGCGAAAACCTGCAGGCAGCAAGCCTTCCCGGCAGACAGACCGCCATCCTGCCCGGAACCGCATTTGTCACTGCGGGCGGACAGACTGTTGATCCGGCAGCCGTTGCCGTAGTGACAGCTCCGACCACCTCTGAGCAGGCACAGAATGCGGCGGCATCCCTGGCAGCGGCCATCACCTCCCGCGGCGGGAGAGTTCTGAACTTCACCGGCCACGGCGCCCTGTCCCTGACGGACGCCGCAGGGAACCTGAACATCGTAAACAACATGACCATCGGCCTTGCCACCGCTTCCGGTGAAGCGGTATCCCAGAACGGCTCCATTTCCGCGGCTTTTGCCCTCGGCGATATCCTCGGCGGAAGGGAGCTGAAGGAAGGCGAGACCATTCAGGCTCTGTATCAGAGAGCGGACGGAACCTGGGCGGCACTGCCGGTCGTTATCATCAACAACGCTGTTGCGATCGCGCTTCCCGCCTTCAGCGGAGCCGTGAATGTGACCTTCGTTGTCGCTCAGGGAACTCCCTCAGCATCCATTCCCGCAGCAGCAGCTTCTTCTCCCGGGACCTGACCGGTTCCGGAAATCGGAAACCTGTCTCTGACAGGCTGATACACAAGGTGTGGTTTCATGAAAGATGCCCTGCCTCCGGAGATCCCGGAGACAGGGTACTTTCCGACAGATCCGGATCATTATCCGCAGAGAGGGAAAAATATATGGCTCGAAAAAAAACAGATCATCTATCGTCAAAGACCGAACATCTGCTCCATGACGGGAATCATCCGTACAGAACGGACCAGCCGGTCCTTTCCGTCATCATTCCCGTATATCAGGTGGAAAAATATATTCGGAGATGCCTGGAAAGCGCGGTGGAGCAGACCTGGCAGAATATAGAGATCATCGTCGTGGACGACTGTTCTCCGCAGAATGAGAGGGCTGTCATCGAAGAGTTCTGCCGGAAGGATTCCAGAATAAAGTATATCAGGCACACCCGGAACAGGGGGCTGTTTCAGACCAGGATCACGGGCATGAAATACGCGTCCGGCGAATATTTTGCATTTCTGGACAGTGACGACCACATTTCCATCGACTATTACCGCCTGCTGATGAACAGGATCACGGACAGCGGAGCCGATATCGTGATCGGCGATTTCGCGGATGAATATGAAGACGGGCGGATCGAATACTACAATTTTGACAATTTCCGGTTCCGGGATATTGAACTGACAGGAGAACAGGTGTATGAAGCTTTTATGAGACAGCACGGGCTCTGGTTCGGATGGCATACCGTCTGGAACAAGATCTACAGAAAAAACCTGTGGGAGGCTTCGCGTCCGGAGCTGGAGCGGTTTTCGGAAGAATACGGACATCTGATCATGACGGAAGATATCGCTTTTTCCGCTGCTTTCTGGATGGCAGCCCGGAAGGTGGTGAACTGTCATAACGCCTTCTATTTCTATTTCCATCACTCGGAGCAGTCCGTTGCCAACAGGGACATTTCCAAATTTTCCAAAAACCTGAATGATGTATCCGCTGTCTTTTGCTTCTTCAGAGATCTGCTGCAGAAAAAGGAGCTGTTTGAAAGATATCGGAAAGACTATGAAGACTTTCTGGAAGTCTATGTTCAGTTCTGGACGGGAAATGCGGACGCGCTGCCGGAGTGTGACAGAAAAAGGGGCAGGAAGCTGGTCCGGGAGCTTTTTGGGCATGTCAGTGAAAGAAACGATAAGGATCATTATCATTACACGGTGAGGTCTTCCATCGCCTCCTTTGCCTTTTATGAGGATATCAAAAAAAATATCTGTTCGGAGCAGACGGAAACGGTCAGCTTTGATGTTTTTGATACCCTTCTGGTCAGGCCTTTCCTGAAGCCGTCGGATCTGTTCGCGCTCATGGACCGGACCTTTCATTCCATGGTAAAGACTTTGTCCTATGTGGATTTTCAGAAGATCCGGATCCGGACGGAAGAGGCACTCCGGGAGGAGCTGAGCATGGGGGCGGAGGAAATCACGCTTGCCGCCGTCTATCAGAGGATCGGCGAGATCTTTGAACTGACGCGGGAACAGACAGACGCTCTGAAGAAGGAAGAGATCGATCTGGAGCTCCGGTTCATCCGGGCGAGAAAAACCGGAAAAGAACTCTTTGAACTGGCCAGGGCAAGGAACAAAAGGATCGTCTGCGTGAGCGACATGTATCTGCCGGGAGAGGTGATCGAACGAATGCTCCGAAAGTGCGGATATGAAGCGGACCGTATCTATGTCTCCTCGGATTATCTGATGACGAAGCGGTCCGGGAATCTGTACAGAGTCATGCTTCAGACAGAAAAAATACCTCCGCAGAGAATGATGCACATCGGGGATGACTGGAGCAGCGATGTCGTCATGGCCAAAAATGCCGGAATGAGATCCTTTCATCTGGCATCTCCGGTCAGCATGTTCAAAGGGGAAAATCCGGGGATCTATACCGGACACAGCTACCACAGAATATTCGGTCCGTCCGGAAAGATCTATATGGGAGAGTCCGCCGCGGAATATCTGGGGATCCGGTGCATGCTTGCGGTCGCGGCAGACAGGATCTTTGACAATCCCTATACCGTACAGTTCCATCCGGATACGGACTTTAACTGTGATCCCTTCTATATGGGATACTACCTGCTTGGGATGCATCTGTATGCCGTGACAAACTGGATCATCCATACTGCGGAAGCGGAAAAAAGGGACACGGTCCACTTTGTTTCCCGCGACGGCTTCCTGCCGATGAAGGCCTTTGAGATCCTGAAGGAGAAGAGAGGATTCGGGACAAAAGCCCATTATCTGCATATCTCCAGGAAAGCGACTGCCGCTCTGCAGAGCGGATCGATCGCGGATGTGGAATCTTATCTCAGCTCCTTTTCCTCGTTTCGTATTCCCATAAAAAATCCGATCGATGCCTTTTCGGCAGCCGCCCGTGAAAAATACGGCCGCCGTCTGGAAACGCTCAGCGAAAACGGCTTCATTTATTTTGGAAAAACGGGCGGTTTTACGGAAACCATGAAACTGGGAAAGAACCTGTTCACCGATTACATCGATGCCGGACAGGCTGCCGCCTATAATCAGAAGGCAAAGGAATATTTTCAGGGGCTGATCCGGGAGAATGACATTCTGTTCGATCTTGGATACCGGGCCAACAAAGAACACATCCTGAGCTCCCTGACAGGTCATCCCGTAGACTGTCTGTATCTGTACACCAACGAGAGCAGAGCGGCGGAAAGGGCGCGGAACAAGGGATTTACGATCAGAACCTTTTATGACCATACGCCGTCGGCCTATGCGGCGGCCAGAGAACTGATCTTTTCCGAGATCGGCCCTTCCTGCGTGGGATACGACGCGGAAAACGGAATGCGTCCTCTGCCGGATCCGGAATATACGGAGCATTATTTCAATGAATTCGTCCTGAGTACGATGCAGGCAGCCGCTCTGGATTTTGTCAGAGATTTCGAAGCATGTTTCGGAGATACCGACATTCCCCTCCTGTTCCGGAATTTTGACGCCTCGCTCCCGTTTGAATATTTTATGCATTATTCATCCGGAAAGGACAGAGCCGTTCTTGGCTGCGTCACCTTTGAGGATGATTCCTTTGCCGGAGAAAAGATCAGACTCACTGACGAATGGGAGAATGCGCTCGTCTATCACAGACTGAATGAGAAGATTCCGGAGAAAGAGATCGTACAGTCTGTCATCCGGTCAAACGCCGGTGATCAGACAGGCGCGGGGGACCGGCAGCCGGAAGGAACAGAGGGCATCTATGCGGACGGAATATTTCTGAAGGCCTATGAGCTCCTGAACAGAAAGCTGCCCATCGGAAGCAGGAAACGGGAGACGGTGAAAAAGATCGTATCCCGCTTCATTCATTAAGCAGACCTGACACAGACAGAAGGGAAGACAAGCAGATGACTGTGAATGATATCAGCAATCGCAAAACGGCGATATTCAGCCTGAAGCCGGTCCATGAACAGATGAATGTCTCAGACAGATACAGGGCCCTTGGAAACAATACGGGAAATATCGTTTTTGATACGGCGCTGTCAGAGCTGATCGATGCAGACAGGGTATACTGGGATACTCCGCCGGATGTTCTGGCACAGTACGACAGTTTTATCACCACATCCTATATCTGGATCCGGCAGAATACGCCCATCCCCGGCATCCTGGAGCCGGCCGGGGACAGACCTCTGATCCCAATGAGCGTGGGACTTCAGGCAAACGATTACGATCCCGGCTTTCAGATCCATCCCGAAGTCGTCGCGGATCTGAAGAAAATAGAGGAAAGATGTACGATAGGCTGCAGAGGGGAATACACAGCGGAGATCCTGAACAGGCACGGGATCCGCGATCTGATGGTCATCGGCTGCCCTTCCGTCTATGCCGGGATAGAGTCCGGAACTCCCGTCAGATCCCTTCCTTCCTGTAAACCGCAGCATGCGGTCTCCAATTTTTCCACCTTCTGGAGAAAACTGAAGGAGCATGAGGCGAGATTCCTGAAATATCTGGCGGAGAACCGTTTTTCCTTCATTGAACAGACGGCAGGGGAGCTGAAGGAGGCTGACTGGCCGGGGGGAACGGATTCCTTTCGGCAGGTCTCACGGTGGCTGGCCGGGAAAAAGGTCTTCTTCACTTACAGCGAATGGCAGGAGGAGATACGGAAGTATGATTTCTCCATGGGATATCGATTTCATGGAAACGTAATGGCTGTCAACAACGGGATCCCCGCTCTGTTTTTCTATGCGGATTCAAGGGTCCGGGAGCTGTGTGAATTTTTCCGGTTCCCGATGATCGCCGCCCGGGAATTTACAGACGACAGGCCCGTTGCATACTGGTATGAAAAAAGTGACTATTCAGAATTCAACAGACGGCTCCCTGAAAAAAAGAGGATCTTTGAGGAATTCTGCCGGAAGAACGGCCTGCGCAGAAAATGACAGGCCGGATGCCGCCTTTTTTCCGAGCCTTGCGGATTGCTCCGCCTCATGGTAAAATGAACCCGTGGCGGAACTTCAGACAAACCGGAAAAAGGGAGGGATCTGCATATGAAACTGGTGATCACCATGAGCCGGAAATATGGGACCGGGGCAAGCCTCATCGCGAAGGAGCTGTCGGAACGGCTGGGTATTCCCGTCTATGACAAGGCCTATATCGAGGAGCAGCTCAGCGGACACAGATATGAAAGCGAGGCGGAGGCGATCCGGAAGCTGTCCGAACAGCCCTGCATCATCCTCGGGCGCTGCGCATCGGATATCCTGAAGGGCCGGCCGGACGTTTTCAATATTTTCATCCGCGCTGACAAGGAAGACCGGATCCGCAGGATCATGGGAAGGGACAGCCTGAGCTATGAACAGGCGAAGGAAAAAGTGGAGCGGACAGATGAACGCCGCGCCGCTTATTATTATGAGCATACGGGAAAAACCTGGGGGGATGTGAATGACTATCACATGATCCTGGACACTTCTGAACTGGGAGCGGAGAACTGCGCGGATATCCTGATGCGCTATTTCCGGAAAATGGAATATATCTGAAATCATACTATGGAGGAAAACGGAACATGAACTACACGGCAGCAGCAGAAAGATATGAGACCATGACCTATCACCGCTGCAGAAACAGTGGCCTGAAGCTTCCGGAGCTTTCTCTGGGACTCTGGCACAATTTCGGGGATACGGCGGTCTACGAAAATATGAAAAGCCTGGTATTCACCGCGTTCGACCACGGGATCACCCATTTTGACCTGGCGAACAACTACGGACCGGCCTACGGGAGCGCGGAGCGAAACTTCGGAAAGATCCTGAAGGAGGAGCTGGGCGGATACCGGGACGAGCTTCTCATCAGCACAAAGGCAGGCTATGACATGTGGGAAGGCCCTTACGGGAACTGGGGAAGCAGGAAATATCTGATCGCCAGCCTGGATCAGAGCCTGAAGCGGATGGGGCTTGAATACGTGGATATTTATTATCATCACCGGATGGATCCCGAGACGCCTCTGGAGGAAACCATGGGGGCCCTGGATCAGGCGGTAAAGAGCGGAAAAGCGCTTTATGCCGGCCTTTCCAACTATGACGGTCCGACCATGGAAAAGGCCTGCCGCATCCTGGAGGATCTGAGATGTCCCTTTGTGATCAACCAGAATTCCTACAATATATTCAACCGTACCATCGAGCAGAACGGCCTGAAGGATACGGCGGCAAGGCTGAAAAAAGGCATCATTTCCTTCAGCCCCCTGGCCCAGGGAATGCTGACGGACCGGTATCTGAACGGGATCCCGCAGGACAGCCGCATCCGTACGGACGGACGTTTCCTGAAGGAAGGCAGCCTGACGGAGGAAAGGCTTTCTCAGATCCGCGCCCTGAACGACATGGCGGCGCAGAGAGGAGAGAAGCTTTCGCAGATGGCGCTGAAATGGATCCTGCGCGACGGAGTGGTCACCAGCGTCCTGATCGGCGCATCGAAGCCGCAGCAGATCCTGGATAACCTGAAGGTGCTGGAAAGTGCGCCGTTCACGGAGGAAGAGCTGAAAAAGATCGACCGGATCTCGCTGGGCGCCTGACGGAAGGATAATGACGGGGGATGGACCATTGAATTGTAAAAAAATGAAAAATCTGTTTCTCAGGCAGTCCTGTCTGGATTCCTGGACGGATTATGAAAACAGCCTGGCGAAGCCAAGCTTTATCAAATGGGATTATCTGGTGCTGACCGCATCCAATGAGGAGCAGGCGCGTACCTACCGGGAACAGATCGATCACCGGCTGGCTCAGGGACGGCTTCCGGCCGACACCCATTACGCAGTGCTTCCGGATCCGGAAGGAAAGCGGGTCGGCTCGGGCGGAGCCACGCTCCATGTGCTGGAGTATATTGCCGGAAAGGAACGGGAGAAAGGAAGAGAAGCCGCAGCCCTTTTTCAGGGGCTGCGGATCCTTGTCATTCATTCCGGAGGAGACAGCAAGCGGGTGCCTCAGTATTCCGCCTGCGGCAAACTGTTTTCTCCGGTTCCGAGAGAACTTCCCAACGGCTTTGGCTCCACGCTTTTTGATGAGTTCGTGATCGGCATGTCGGGCGTTCCCTCCCGGATCCCCGAGGGAATGCTGGTGCTCTCCGGAGATGTGCTGCTTCTGTTCAATCCGCTTCAGATCGATTTCAACGCAAAGGGAGCGGCGGCGATCTCCATGAAGGAGAATGTGGAAACCGGGAAAGAGCATGGGGTGTTTTTGAATGACGGCCGCGACTATGTGGGACAGTTCCTGCACAAGCAGAGCGAAGAAAAGCTGCGGGCGCTGGGAGCGGTGAACGCGCAGGGAAACGTGGATCTGGACACCGGCGCGGTAGTTCTCGGAGCCAGGCTGCTGGAGGCTCTGTACGGCCTGATCAGCACGGACGGAAAACCCGATGCCGCCAAATTTCAGGAATTTGTGAACGAGAAGGCACGCATCAGCTTTTACGGGGATTTTCTGTATCCCCTTGCCGTTCATTCCACTCTGGAGCAGTATTATGAGGAGGCGGCGGAGGGAGAGAGAAACGAAGAACTGCTTTCCTGCAGAAAGAAGATATGGGACGCGCTCCACACCTTTTCCATGAAGCTGATCTGCCTGTCTCCCGCGGAATTCATCCATTTCGGCACCACAGCGGAGCTGATGCGCCTGGTGACCCATGATGTGGACGATTATGAATTCCTGGACTGGAAAAAGCAGGTGGTGACCACGGCTCCCGAAGGCGCGGATTATGCCGCCCACAACAGTTATGTGGGAAAACGGGCAAAGATCGGAAGCGGCGCTTATCTGGAAAACAGCTTTGTTCTGGATGAATCCTGTGTGGGAAGCGGCAGTCTCATTTCCTGTGTGAAGCTGAAAAATGTGACTGTCCCGGCCGGCGTGGTCCTTCACGGCCTGCGGCTGCTGGACGGACGGTATGTGGCGCGCATCTACGGAGTCGGCGATAATCCGAAGGGGACGCTTGAAATGCCGGGCGGAGCCGGCTTTCTTGGCAGCACGCTGGATGCTTTTCTCTCCCGGAACGGAATCCTTCCTTCCCAGGTCTGGGAAGAAGGCCAGGAGCATTCCCAGTGGAACGCCCGCCTGTATCCGGCCGCGGCAGATATGGAAACGGCAGTCGGCTTCGCGCTTCTGATCGCCAGAATGGCATGCGGGGAAGCTTCACGGGAAGAACAGGAGTCCTGGCGGAATTCGGAAAGGCTGAGCCTGCAGTCCAGCTTCAACCGGGCGGATGTGCTTTCAGCAGGAGCCTGGCAGCGGGAGCTGGAAAACCGGATCCTGTCCAGCCGTTTTCTGTGGGCGCTGGAAGCGGGCGCTTATTATAAGGATGCCCTGAACGCCTTCGGGAGCCACGGCATTGACAGGGACATCTTTTCTCTGCTCATGGAAGATGCCGGGAATGCCGGATTTTTCATGAAGATCCGCATTTATTATGCCCTTGCGCAGTATATGAAGGAACACCGTCTTTCCTTTGACGGCACAGGCTACGACCGGGTGGAAGCTCTCTGCTTTGATACCATCCAGAAGACCATCTTTGACGACGCGGCTTCCCGGCTGTCCGCCGTAAAGGATTACCGGATCGCCCGTGACAGAGTGGATGTGGAGCTTCCCGTCCGCGTCAACTGGGGCGGCGGATGGACGGACACCCCTCCCCACTGCAATGAAAGGGGCGGCACGGTGCTGAACGCCGCGCTGAAGCTGAACGGAATTTATCCGATCCAGATCCTGGTGGAGCGGCTTTCGGAACCCCATGTGGAATTTGCCAGCACGGACATCGGCGTATCCGGGCGGGCGGACAGCGTGGAGGAGATCCAGGACTGCCACAACCCCTACGATCCCTTTGCCCTGCATAAGGCGGCGCTGATCGCCTGCGGCATCATTCCGCTCGGCAAAGAAGCGCAAGAGTCCCTTCCGGAAATCTGCGCCCGCCTGGGCGGCGGCATCCGTCTGTCCACCAGAGTGGTGGGGATTCCCCAGGGCTCCGGTCTCGGCACCAGCAGCATCCTTTCCGGCGCATGCGTGAAGGGCCTGTTCCGTTTCCTGGGAAGAGAGGCCTCCGACGACGAGATCTATGCCATCGTGCTGGCCATGGAGCAGATCATGAGCACGGGCGGAGGCTGGCAGGATCAGGTGGGCGGCCTGACGCCGGGAATCAAGTTCATTACCACCAGACCCGGCATCCATCAGCAGATTCATGTGGAGAAGGTCTCCATTCCTCCGGAGACGGCGCAGGAGCTTCAGGAGCGCTTTGCCCTGATCTACACCGGTCAGAGACGCCTTGCCAGAAACCTGCTTCGCGACGTGGTGGGAGGTTATCTTGGCGGAAGGCCCGAATCCATCGACGCCCTGAAAAAAATGCAGTCCGTCGCTGTTCTGATGCGCTTTGAACTGGAGAGGGGCAATGTGGACGCCTTCGCTGACCTGCTGAACCGTCACTGGGAGCTTTCCAGGCAGCTGGATTCCGGCTCTACCAATACCTGCATCGAGCAGATCTTCCTTTCCTGCGAGGATCTGATCGACGCCAGATTCATCGCCGGCGCGGGCGGCGGCGGCTTCCTGCAGGTTCTCTTAAAGCGCGGCTGCACAAAAGAGATGCTCCGGGAGCGCCTGCATGAGATCTTCCAGGACAGCGGCGTGGATGTGTGGGACAGCGAATTTGTCTGAATGATTAAAAGAAAACGGAACGATACCGGAGTACCGGCTGCTCCGGAGGGGGGATTAAAATGCGTTCAGAAGAGGAAATGCTTGCTCTGATCACAACGACGGCTCTGGAGGATTCGCGCATCCGCGCCGCCTGGCTGGAAGGCTCACGGGCCAATCCCAACGTGCCGCGGGATATCTTTCAGGACTATGATGTGGTTTATATTGTAGAGGAAACAGGGTCCTTTCGGGAGGACCGCCGCTGGATCGACCGCTTCGGGGAACGGCTCTACATGCAGTATCCGGAGGATAATGTGAATTATCCTTCGGATCCCGAACACTGCTATGGCTGGCTGATGCAGTTCGCGGACGGAAACCGCCTGGATCTGCACGTCTGCACCTGGGATCATGCCAGGAAGGAAATGGAGCTTTTTATCGCGCTGGTAGACAAGGATGGACTTCTTCCCGCGAAGGAAAACCGTTCCGATGAGATCTACTGGATCAGACGCCCGGATCCGGCGCAATTTTCCTGCCTCTGCAACGATTTCTGGTGGGGCTGCAACAACATTGCCAAGGGAATGTGGCGCAGGGAGCTTCCCTATGTCATGGATATGCTGAATTTCCACCTCCGCCCCCTGCTCAGACAGCTTCTGGAATGGAAGATCGGCATGGAGCGGAATTTCTCGGTGAGCACGGGAAAATGCGGGAAATACATGAACCGCTACCTGCCGGCAGAGGTATATGACCGATATCTTTCCACCTATTCTGCCGCCAGGATCCCGGAACTCTGGGAATCCATATGGGAAATGTGCCGCCTGTTTGAAGAGACGGCGCTGGAAGTGAGCTGCGGGCTGGGACTGCCCTATAATGCCGGGGAGGCGGAAAACAGCAGAAAATTCCTGAAACGGGTACAGAACCTGCCGGAGGATGCGGCAGAAATATAAAAATCGTCCGCTCACCTCCCGGCCCGCATCACCGCTTTGGCCATTTCCGCAAGCCTGGGATACGCATAGGAAAAGAAATCCTGATACGCGCTGCAGTAGGCGTTCAGGCCCGGCGTGCGGCCGTCAGAAAGAAGCGTGCGGTCTCTGCGGCAGCCGTTTCTGCAGAGCGGATACCAGCGGCAGGAGCGGCATTCCTGTGGCGTATGGCGGGAAAGGGAGACGAACTGAAGCTCCTCCCGCTTCCGGTTCATTTCTTCAAAGGAATCCTCGCGGATATTTCCCAGCCTCCACTCGTCAAGCACATAGAAATCGCAGGGATAAACGTCTCCATCCGCTTCGATGACCCACTGATCGGAGCAGATGCCGTTCATGCTGCAGGCCTCAGGGGGCTGCCCGATCAGGATGCCGATCCAGTTCTCAAAGGTGCGGTTATAAACCGGATGTCCGGCCTTCCAGTCCGCATACCAGTCGTCGAACAGATCCTTCAGGAACTTTGCATAACGCTCCGGTGTGAGAGAATAGGAGAGGCTTCCGTTTCCCCGTTCCTCCTCAAAGGGGTCGATGCAGGGGATATACTGCTGCCAGACAAAGCCCTGCTCCTGAAAGAAACGGTAGATCCGGCGGATGCGTCTGGCGGATTTTGCCGTCACCACGGTCAGAATATTAAAATCCGCCTGAAACCGTTCCAGCAGCTTCGCCGCTTCCAGCACGCGGGAAAAGCTCCCGCTTCCATCCGGAAATCTCCGGTTCTCATCGTGCAGCTCTTCATAGCCGTCCAGGGAAAGTCCCACCAGAAAATGATTGTCGTGCAGAAATTTTGCCCACTCCTCATTCAGAACGATGCCGTTGGTCTGAATGCTGTTGTGGATCTCGATCCCGCCCGGCTGATATTTTTCTTCCAGCTCTGTCAGTCTCCGGTAAAAATCCAGCCCCGCAAGGGTGGGTTCGCCGCCCTGAAAAGCGAAGGTTACCGTATGCGTCACCTTTTCCAGCGCCTTTTTTACCAGAAGCTCCAGCGTATCCGCGGACATAAAGCCGCGGGTGGGCTCATTCCGCAGCTTCATTTCATCGGCGTAGAAGCAGTAGCGGCAGCGCAGGTTGCAGCTCCCGGAGGCCGGTTTGATCAGGAGAGAAAGGGCAGGCTGTTTTGACATGATGTTCCTCCTTTCCGCGCGTACAGGGCGCAGTGGATTGCAGTCGAACGGCCGCTGTCTGGCAGGCTTTGCCTGGCAGGCGGAGCGTCTGACTGCTATGGCCAGCTTATCATATCCTGCTCCGGGTGACAATTCTTTCTGGTGCTTTTTTGCTCCTGGTGTGATATACTACTCTGCGTAACCGAAAATCCTGCCTTTCCGATGAACGGCCTGCGCATTTGCTTTATGCGTTCTGTTTTTATTTCAGGAACAGCTCAATGACCGGAACCAGGGTATGCGGCTTGACC
>CALWGL010000002.1 GCA_944380025.1 uncultured Lachnospiraceae bacterium | reverse complement strand
ATTCTGACCTGGACGGCGCTGAAGCTTTCCGGCCTTCCGGAAAACCGGGTGATCGGCTCCGGCACTGTTCTGGACACCGCCCGGCTGAAATACCGTCTGGGCGAGCACCTTTCCGTGGACAGCCGGGGCGTGCACGCCTTCATCATCGGAGAGCACGGGGACAGCGAGATCGCCGTCTTCAGCAGCGCAAACGTATCCGGGATTCCCTTAAACCGTTTCTGCGAGATGCGCGGCCACTTCGAGCATGAGGCCGCGGCCCGCAGGATCGCGGAGGAGGTAAAGAACAGCGCCTATGAGATCATCGCCAAAAAGCACGCCACCTATTACGGCATCGCCATGTCCGTAAAGCGGATCTGCGAAGCCATTGTCCGGGATGAAAAATCCATCCTTCCCGTATCCTCGATGATGCACGGGGAATACGGAATTTCGGATGTGGTCCTGAGCATGCCCTCCATCGTAGGAAAGGATGGCATTGAAACGGGGGTTCCCATTTCGCTGAGCGAAGAGGAAGAGGAGAAGCTGAGGAAATCCGCGGACACGCTGAAAAAGGTGCTGGAAGGACTGGAGACAGACTGACCGGCGGATGAAGGAAAAGAGTGTTTCGCAGAAGAGTATCCGGAAAAACGGGATAAGCCCGCAAAAAGAAACGGACAGAATAAGAAACGGACAGAATAAGAAACGGACGGAATATCCTGCCCAAAAGAGCCTCCTGCCGCAGACGGCCCAAACCGTCTGCCGGACAGAGGCTCTTTTATAAAAAGTTCTCCGGCTGATATCCTTTTGCAGCTGCGCTTCCCGGGAAGCGCAGCCGTGCATTTATACTACCTGATATTTTGCCACATAGACCGGCAGACTGTCGGTCCCGCGCATTTCCTTGCCGGCGGTGATGGTCACGTCCTTGTCGGTAACGATGTATTCCAGGCTCGCGCCGTCTTCCACCACGGTATCCTGCATCAGGACGCAGTTCTTCACTTTTGCGCCCTTGCCGATCTTCACGCCGCGGAAGAGAACGCTGTTTTCCACCTCGCCCTCAATGACGCAGCCGTCGGCGGCCATGATGTTTTCCGCCTTGGAGCCGTTGATATAGCGGGTCGGATTGTCGTCACGGATCTTGGTATAAACGGATCCGGGAGTGAACAGGGCGTTCAGATTATCCTCATCCAGAAGCTTCATGTTCTCATCAAAATAGCTCTTCATGTCGCAGATACGCGCCACATAGCCGTCGAAACGGAAGCCTCTCACATTCAGGCGGTCAAGGGAACGGGCGAGAATGTCACGCTCAAAATAAATGTCGCCGCGCATGAACGCCTTTTCGATCCAGCTGACCAGAAGCTCGCGGTCCATGATGTAGATGTTCAGGCAGAAATTCTGATCTCCGTCCACCTGGGGATTGACGAGCATCTGCGTGACCTTTCCGGTCTCGTCCATGTCCAGGGTATAGTACATTTCCTTGCGCACCGCGGAGGAATTCATCGCCACATCGGGAATCGGCTCCACGCGGTAGGCCGCGGTCACATCCGCGCCGCTTGCGATATGCGCATCGATCATGGCGTTGAAGTCAAAGTTCACGGCGATGTTCGCATCCGACATCACCACATATTTTTCCTTCTGATCCCTGAGGAAATCTACAATGCTCGCCAGCGCTTCCACGCGTCCGCTGTAGATCTTAACGGTCTTGTCTGAATAGGGCGGGAAGATATGAAGGCCGCCGTTCTTGCGGGTCAGGTCCCATTCACGGCCGGAGCCGAGATGGTCCATCAGGGAGTGGTAGTTCCTGCGGACAACGATGGAAACGTTTCCGATGCCGCAGTTTACCATGCTGGACAGGATGAAATCCACCAGGCGGTAACGTCCGGCAAAGGGGATGGAGGCCATAAGGCGCTCGCCTACCAGCTCGGGTACCAGAGAGTCATAGCTGTTCGGGAAAATGATGCCCAGTGCATCTGCGTTGGAATTTACCATTGTTCTTCACCGCCTTTTACATTATTATTCACCATGGCATGCGGGCCGATCTTGGCGCCGTCTCCCACATAAACGCCGGGGCCGACTGTCGCTACGCCGTTCTCGTCGCCCTCGGGCATGGCTCCGACTACCGCGTTCTCACCGATCACCGCGTTTTCGGCAACGATGCAGTGCTTCACGACCGCGCCGGACTTGATGACCGTTCCGCCCATGACGACCGCATCCTCCACCGTCGCGCCGGCTTCCACGCGCACGCCCGCGAACAGGATGGAATGCTTCACGTTTCCTTCCACATGGCAGCCGTCGGTGATCATGGAGTTCTCCACCGTCGCCCCGCGGCAGATCCGATGACCGGTCATGCCGCTGTTGCGGCTGTAGATCTTCCAGTCGCTGTCAAACAGGTTGATGCCGCTGTGCTCCGGATCCAGGACCTCCATATTCGCTTCCCACAGGGAGGAAATGGTTCCCACATCCTTCCAGTATCCGCTGAAATGATAAGCATACATACGGCGTCCGTCGCGCAGGAGATTGGGGATGATGTTGTTTCCAAAATCGTTTTCGGATTCCGGATCGGCCTCGTCCTCGATCAGATATCTCTTCAGGATATCCCAGTTGAAAATGTAGATTCCCATCGAAGCCAGATTGGACTTGGGCTCCTTCGGCTTCTCCTGGAACTCCGTGATCCTGTCATCCGCATCCGCTACCATCAGGCCGAAACGGGAAGCCTCTTCCCACGGCACCTCCATGACGGCTACGCTGAATTCCGCGTTCTTTTCTTTATGGAAACGCAGGAAATCGCTGTAATCCTGCTTGCAGATCTGATCGCCCGACAGGATGATCACATACTGCGGATCATAGCGCTCGATAAAAGGAATGTTCTGATAGATCGCGTTTGCAGTGCCCTTGTACCAGTCGGAGCCGCTCGCCTGCTGATAAGGCTGAAGGATGTGGACGCCGCCGTGCAGGCGGTCCAGATCCCAGGGCTGTCCGTTCCCGATATACTCGTTGAGCACCAGCGGCTGATACTGGGTCAGAACGCCCACCGTATCAATGCCGGAGTTTACGCAGTTGGACAGCGGAAAGTCGATGATCCGGTACTTTCCGCCGAAGGGAACTGCGGGTTTTGCCAGCTTCTGGGTCAGGGCGTACAGACGTGATCCCTGGCCGCCGGCAAGAAGCATTGCTATCATTTCTTTGGCCATAATGATATCCCCCTGGTTCAAATTAAATGGTGATGTTGAAATTGTACCACAAAAACGGTAAAAAGGACAGCCTTTTGTGCAAAAGAGAGAAAAATTTTTCCGGGATTTTACAAAGCGTTATCCGTTCCATAGATTTTCCGCCCGGCGATACAGATTTCAGGGCGCAGAACGGCCATTCCAGCGGGAAGAATTGACAGAACAGAATAAGAGATTTCGATCAAAAAAAGTTTTTTTGAGCAGAAACGCATAAAAAATGATTTTCTGCTTCTTTATTTTTGTGCATATTATGGCATACTAAAAGCATCCCAATGGTAAGCTTCCGGCCGGACTTGCTGAAGGTTCATACAGAAAAGAGGGATTGGATAGGAAAAAGTTTCTGATTTGAAGGAAAAAGCGATGAGATATCGCGGAAAGGGAGTATTTATGCAAAAGAGAGCAGTGGCGTATTTATTGGCAGCTTCTCTGCTATTGGGGATGGTTTCCGGGTGCGGCAGTACGGCAGACTCCGAAACCAAGGATTCACAGGCAGAAGGAAGCGTATCGGCGGAAACCGTCGGGGAAACAGAAAAGGATGAGGGGAAGGAAGACGGCGGAACAGAAACAGCAGACACTTCCGATATAGATGCCACGGGAACAGTATATGATCTTGGAGGATTGCAGCTTCCCCTTTGTGAGCCGGGAGAGGTGACGCTTACGTACATGGGAAACGATACCTGGTGCGCAGGTGTCAGTTATAACGACGGAACGGCTGTACAGGAGGAAATAGAAAAAAGGACGGGCGTTCATATCGAATGGGATACCTACAGCAGTGATGTGGAAACAGTGCTTCAGACCCGGCTGGCATCCATGGAAGGACTTCCTGATATGGTAGAGATCCCGCCGTTTGATTCCAATGTGGGAGTGGATACTTATTCCAGCAATGGCGTTCTGATCCCGCTGAACGACCTGATCGAAAATTATGCGCCGAATATACAGAAACTGTTTGATCGTTATCCTGCGCTGGAGGCTATGTGTACTTCCGCTGACGGAAATATCTATGCGCTTGCCGGCTGGTGGGGAGATATCAATGAATATGTGCCGGATTATCTCTATATCAGACAGGACTGGCTGGATAATCTGGGACTGGAAATGCCGAATACGATCGATGAACTGTACGAGGTAATGGTTGCGTTTAAGGAGCAGGATGCGAATGGGAACGGGGATCCTGATGATGAGATTCCTCTGGCAACGAAAAACGGGATCCAGCAGCTTTTCTACCTGATGACGGGTTTTGGCTATGATACGAATTCTCTCTGGTATACGGATGAAAGCGGCGAAGTGCATTATGCGGCGGTAGAAGAGCAGTACAGAGATATGTTGGAATTCCTGAATAAATGTTATGCCGAAGGACTGATCTCTGACGATCTGGACGGAACGCTTCTTACTCAGAACATCACGGAAGACAAGGTGGGGATCGTATGTCATGATCCGGCAGATAATATGGCTTCTTCCGATGATCTGGCTCTGACCGGAAATCCGGAATGCAATTACCAGTTTATGCCTGTTATTCAGCAGGACGAAAATGGGACGGCTCAGATGACGAAGCGAGCGCTTACCTGGCACTATTATGGAATCACATCTGCGTGTGAGAATCCGGAAATTGCCATGCAGTGGATCGATTATGTATACGCGAGCGAAGACGGTCTCATGCTCTACAACTATGGGATCGAGGGCCTTTCCTATGAGTATGACGAGAACGGAGAGATTCAGTTTACGGAGCTGATTACGGATAACGAGACATATACTTCCGCATTTTCCGCATTGAGGAGTATCGGCGCATGGCCGACTTACTTTATCAATGATTCCGGAGAAGCTTTTATGAAGATATTTGAAGGAACAAAAGTGGAAACAGCCTGCAGGGAAGCTTATGGGAACATGAAGGAACCTTTCCCGGAGATGCTTGGAACGGCGGATGAGTCTGAGATATATACCAGTATCTGGCCCGACCTGTCAACCTATCTGGACGAGATGTTTACAGCATTTGTGATCGGTACGGAATCTCTGGATAATTTCGACAACTATGTTGAAACGGCTTACAGCATGGGCATGCAGGATATCATTGATATCAAGAGCGCACAGTATGAGCGGTATCAGGAACTGACCGCGGAATAGGAAATGGGACCGGACCGGCTGCGTCCGGTCCGGTCCTTCCGGACAAGGAGAGACTGGCAGATGAAGACGATAAAAGGATTAAAAAAAGATATCAGACGGGACTGGATGCTTCTGCTGATCGTTCTTCCCGGAGCAGTCTATTTTGCTGTTTTCTGTTATGGTCCCATGTACGGGATACTGATGGCATTCAAGGACTACAATATCTCGAAGGGAATATGGGGAAGTCCATGGGCCGGGATGAAGCATTTCAGGGAATTGGTGGATTCCGTATATTTTGGAAGGCTGGTGAAAAATACATTTCTGCTGAGCATTGAGCAGCTTTTCTGGTCTTTCCCGGTCCCGATCGCGTTCGCGCTGCTGCTGAATGAGATCCGGCACAGCGGTTTCAGGCGTATCGCCCAGACAGCAGCCTATCTTCCGCATTTTGTTTCTGTTGTGGTAGTTGTTGGAATCTTAAAAGATCTGCTGGCATCTGACGGAGGAGTACTGACCCAGCTTTTTTCTCTTTTCGGGGTGGAGCCTAAAAATTATTTTAATCTTCCGGAAGCATTTCGAACGTTGTATGTCGGCTCAGGTGTCTGGCAGGAATTCGGCTGGAATTCCATTATCTATGTGGCCGCTATTTCCGGGATCGATCAGGAAATGTATGAATCTGCCTCGCTGGACGGCGCAGGCAGATGGAAAAAGCTGATCTATATCACGCTGCCGTCCATTGCTCCGACCATTATTCTGCTGCTGATCCTGAACATGGGAAATATGCTGAATATCGGATATGAAAAGGTGATTCTGATGTATAACTCCGCAACCTATTCCACAGCGGATATCTTTTCTACATATGTTTACAGAAAAGGCTTGCTGAATGCGCAGTACAGCTTTGCGTCTGCGGTCGGACTGGCGAATTCCGCTGTGAATGTTGTGATTTTGCTGGGAGCGAATTTTATTGCCAGAAAAACAACGGAGACAAGTATTTTCTGATCCGCGGGGAGGAGGCGGAGAAACTGTGAAAAGAAAGAATAGATTTGTTTTTTCAGACATTCCCATTACGGTCGTGACATGCTTTATCATCATCATTACGCTGTATCCGGTCATATATGTGGTAAGCATGTCCTTCAGCGATCCGGCTCATGTACTGGCAAGGGATGTCTATCTGCTGCCAAAGGGTTTTTCGCTGAAGGCGTACCGGATGATCCTGGATAATGAAACTGTTCTGAGGTCTTTTGCCAATACGCTCTGGTATACTTTTGTGGGAGCGGCAATGAGCGTGACGCTGACGGCAACGACGGCATTTGCGTTGTCAAGAAGAAGATTTTTTCTCAGGAAGCAATTATCTTTTCTGATGACGCTGACAATGTTTGTAAGCGGCGGGCTTATCCCGCTGTATATGCTGGTTCAGAAGATGCACCTGTACAACACCAGATGGTCGATCATCCTGCCCTATATCATCAGCGCTTATAATCTGATCATTACAAGGTCTTTTTTTGAATCTCTTCCGGAAGAAATGGCTGAGGCTGTAAAAATAGACGGGGGATCGGAGTGGACGGTTATGACAAGAATCTTCTGCCCTTTATCCAAACCCATCATTTCGGTACTGATTTTATTTTATGGGGTAGGATACTGGAACAGCTACTTTGCGCCGCTTATTTTTCTGTCAGACGGGAAGCTGCAGCCGATCCAGTTATATCTGAGGAGCATTCTGATCACCAGCGAGGTTCAGGCGTCGGGGATGGGGCTTGACGCAATTCTGATGAATGAGCAGATGAAATATGCGGTAATCGTTGTAGCCTGCTTCCCGATCATGATCCTGTATCCGTTTATCCAAAAATATTTTGAAAAAGGGGTTTTGATCGGAGCTGTAAAGTAACAGATGTGACATAGAAAGAAGGGAGAAAATATGAACAGGAAAGCGCCGGAGGGCATGAGCAGCGCAGAACGGATCGCCTTTTATGATTGTGAGGAAAACAAGGTACTTTATCAGTACGGAACTTCAGGCGGGTGGAAAAAATACAGGAACAATCCTGTTTTTGGAGGGGGAGAGACAGGAACATGCTTTGATGTGACGCTCCTTCTGGAAGAGGACACACAGGGAAAGCCGTTGTTCCGGATGTGGTTTTCCTGGAGGACCAGAAAAGCGATCGGATATACGGAGAGCAGTGACGGACTGCAGTGGAAAGAGCCGTCAGAGGTCCTTTCCGTTACTCCCGGTTCGAAATGGGATGGGGATGAGGTGAATCGTCCTTCTGTCGTATTTCATAACGGCCGTTATATGATGTGGTATTCAGGACAGATGAGACCTTATATGGAGGATGGACGATCGGTTATCGGAATGGCGGAAAGCGAAGACGGGATCCGCTGGAAGAAGAGAGCCCGGCCGGTTATGATACCGGATCAGAAGTGGGAGCTTCAGGCGGTTATGTGTCCGCATGTGATCTATGATGAAGAGGATTCTCTGTTTAAAATGTGGTATGCCGCAGGATGCAATCATGAACCGGACGCGATCGGATATGCAGAAAGTGCGGATGGGATTCACTGGGAGAAATATCCGGGCAATCCTGTTCTTTGCCCGGACGGGACAAAGCTGTGGGAACAGCATAAAGTAGTCGCACCGTGCGTGATAAAGGAAAACGGCTGGTTTTATATGTTCTATGTGGGACATCTTCATGAAGAGCGCGCGCAGGTTGGGCTGGCACGATCAAGAGACGGGATACGCGGCTGGGAAAAACACCCGGAAAATCCGCTGATCTGTCCGGACGAAGGAGCATGGGACAGCGTTGCTGTATATAAGCCTTTTGTCCTGAAGGTGGGAGAAGGATGGATGATGTGGTATAATGGGGCGGAATATGATGAGCCGATATGGGTGCAGGAACGGATCGGCGCTGCATATCTGAATCATAAGGATCTGTTTGAGCGGACATGAGGAGAGAAATACAGGAGGCAGAATGGAAAAACAATTACTGAAAAAACATCAGACGAAACGAAAAATGTTTGTTTCTTATATTATCGTTCCGATCATGCTGTTGACAGTGATTTCCGGACTGCTTTCTTTTTTGTATTTCAGAATGTCCAGGGACAGTATGCTTGATTTTGAAAACACGATAGCCCAGAATGTGAACGGGGAATTGAAAAAGGTGATGGATAACCTGATCAAATCCGCTGCGCAGTATTCCATGACGCCCTGGGTGAAACGGCTGAAATATATGCAGAAATACCCGGAACTGATCGAAAAGAACATTTCGGCCTCGGACATATCTGATTACGCGAGCACGATTTCATTATCGGAGATCAACGACAGCCTGGTAGAATCTATCTTCATTTATTACAGCGCCGGAGAATTCGGGATCAGTAGTCAGGGAAGAGTGAACTGGCAGGGATATGTTGATCTGTATGAAATTGAGTGCAAAGATAAAACTTTTCTTTCCGGAGCCATATTGACCAGAAATAACCAGAAAACGATCATCCATAACGTGAATTTTCTGAAAAACGGGAAGCGGGAGGAAGGATTCTTTCTGATCCAGACGATCCCGCTGGAAAATTATTACTCAGGTGAAGCAAATATTCTTTTCTTTATCCCATATGAAGAACTGCATGGTTATATCAGTAATTTCCTGGATGAGGGAACGGAAAGTCTGTTTCTGACAGATGGGAAAAAGGTCATTTATGCTCCGGAAGGGGAGGAGAAGATCTTTTCTGAAGGTGATTCCATAGAAAAACGGCAAAACAACGGACTTTTTGCTTATGACAGAGAATATGGCGTATGGACATCCTGTTATGCCAAACAGGGAATGGATATCGGCTTGTTTCAGATCCTGAACAATGAGGTCCTTCACCGCGATTTCCGGATGTTTGCGGAATGGCTGATCATGGGATATGCTCTGCTGCTCTGCCTGATCTTTTATGTGGCATACAGACTCGCAGTGTACAATTACCAGCCGCTGGAGCACATCATGAATATGCTGGACAGAGAAGCCGGGGAAGAAGAAAATGAATATCAGATCATAGAAAAGGCTCTGGAAGAACTGGATTCTCAGAAACAGAGGCTTGAAGTCGCGGTTTTCAAACAGAACCCACTGATTGAACAGTATATTCTGCATGCCTTGCTGAATTCCAATAAGCCGCAGACAAATGAAGTGAAATATGTGAATACCATAAGAAAATATGTTTTCTATCGATGCCTGGTGTTAAAGAGCGGACCTCAGGCGGCACAGTATGTCAGAGAAATTGATTCCTGTCTTGCTGTATACCCGCAGAACCATGCGGCATTTGTGGAGGAAGACGGTTTCTTTATCTGGGTCATCAGCTATGGGGAGGAGACTATTCTGGAAGAGTTCGCAGACTTTCTCATACAGACTTTTTCAGAATCCGGCTATGAGGAAGCCTGCGTAGGTATGAGCATGAAGCATGAGGATATCCTGCATCTGCTCTCTGCTTATAATCAGGCGGTCAGGGCGCTTGAATATCATTTCTTTTTCCCGCAGAAAAAACTGATGCGTCTGGATGAGAATGATCTGGAGGAACATGAAAGAAACGGAGAAGCTTTTGAAATTACAGAAAATGAACGGAAAGAGATAGCCAGGGCAATAGAGGAAGAGGACGCCCAGTATATCTTTGAAAATTATAAAAGGATTCTTGCATACAATTTTTCCGGGAAAAAACTTCATAAGGAAGCGTTTTTGGCCGGAATCCATAAATTGAATGCCGAAATCCTGAGACTTTTTTCGGAAAAAGCAGAGGCTGGTCTGATTGAACAGATGGAACTGCTTGATCCGGGGAATTTCGCAAATCTGGAAAATTATCTGCAGACATTTTGGCTTAAACTGAAAATGTTCATAGATCAATGCAGGATGCCGTATAATCCGATCTATTACACAAGGAATCAGATGATAAAAAAGTATGTGGAAATGCATCTGACCGATCCGGAGCTTTCCCTGAATGAAACGGCAAGGGTCATGCACTACACACCCGCTTATTTCGGAAAATATTTTAAAGAACAGTTTGGCTGCAATTTTCAAAAATATGTAGCTTCCAGAAGAATAGAAAACGCCAAAAAGCTTTTGGAAAAAGGAGACGGAAAGCTGAACGTTCAGGAAATTGCGATAAGATGCGGCTTTACCAATGATGTGACATTCCGGAGAACGTTCAAGATGTATGTGGGGATCGCACCGTCTCAATATGAAAAAGAGCATGTAATGAAGGAGACGGAAAAACAGCCATAAGAAGCTGGACGGCGCATTGGATATGGCTTATAATCGGGGCAGAGTTCTGAATATACGGGAGGAAGTTTAGAATGAGACATTATCTGCCGACGGAACCGGAGATCCATATCCTGGGACGTACCCGGAAGGGAACGCCCCTTCCTCTGTTCTGGACGGCGTCCGGGCTGGAATTCCAGACGGATGCGGGAGAACTGTGGTTTGAGCTGGAATCCGGCTATGATGTCATGGAAGAATGGATCCGTATTGAGGTGGACGGCTTCTGCCTGCAGCGGATGATGGTCCCGAAGGGGAAAAGCCGTCTCTGCGCTTTCCGGGGGTTCCCTGCCGGGAGCCTGCGCACGGTTCGGCTACTGAAGGAGGTGCAGCCCATGCGGGATGACGAAGGGCGTTTCCTGCTGGTGCACGGCCTGGACTGTGACGGGAATCTGTTTCCGGTCCCGAAGAAGCGCTGCCGGATCGAGTTCGTGGGAGACAGTCTGAGCGCCGGAGTGGGACTGGGCGGAGCCCCCTCTCTGATCGGGACCGGGCCTGCGGTCTACGGCCTGGACGGCAATTATGCGCTCCTTGCGGCGGAGCATTTTCAGGCGGATTTCCGCATCCTGGCACAGTGCGGCTGGGGAGCGCACTGCTCCTGCTATAACGATTTTATCCAGATCATGCCGCCCTATTATGAACAGATCTGCGGCGTTCTGACCGGGGAGCGGAACCGGGAGCTGGGAGCTTTTGAAGCAAACGATTTTGCCGCCTGGCAGCCGGATCTGGTGGTGGTGAACCTGGGAAGCAACGACGGCTTTGCCGTCGGCCAGCCGGCCTGGACAGATCCCCGGGACGGCTCTGTTCATCAGATGTCCGATCGTTCCTGCGGCGGTCTGGAGGAGGATTGTGCCCTCCGTTTCGAGGCTTCGGTGAAGGATTTCCTGAAAAAGCTGCGCCGCCTGAATCCGGGCGCTTACCTGCTGTGGGTCTACGGCATGTGCGAGCACAAAATGGCGCCCTATCTGGAAACGGCGGTTCGGGAATACCGGGAGGAGAGCGGGGACGAGCGGACGGACTTTCTGCTGCTCCCGGCTACCAATCCCCTCTGGGTGGGTTCGGACAACCATCCGGGGAAGAAGGAGCATGCGCTGGCGGCGGAGGTGCTGATTGAGCGGGTGGAAGAGATATGGAAAGGGGAAAAAGGAGGAGAGGATCATGGCATTTTCAGCAGGACTTTTTGACGAGCTTACTCCCTGCTATCCGGACACGGAAGCGGGAAAGGGAAGGACGGAATACCGGACGGCGGGGGCCAACGGAACCTATGCGGGGGTGAACATCCTGCTCGACGGGCTGACGCCAGGGATCCCGGTCAGCGTGGAGGTGGAAGGGGAGAACACGGCCTATAAGCTGTTCCGTATGATTCCCGTCCCGGTGGAGGTGAATACGGGAGCGAAGCAGAGGACGGAATATCTGAAAAACGACCGAAATGAGAACGTGATCCGCCGCGCGCCCTTTTTTGTCTATGATGCGCTGGAGCCTTTTTACAATATCGTTATGGCGGACATGACCACCATGGCCATTTCCTTTAAGTCCATCATTGAATACTGCAGGCAGAGGCGGACGCAGAAGTGGAAGTTCCGGATCACCCACGGAAAGGAAAGCCGGGAGCTGACCTTTTTGGTGGATCAGTATCCGTTCACGGTGAAAAAGGCGGGGAAGGATACGCATAAATTCGTGACCTGGTTCAGCCTGGATGAGATCGCTCAGTGCCATCATGTGCAGAAGTGGAGTCCGGAGTTTGAAGCGATCCTGGAGCGTTATCTGCGCGCGGCGGCCTTTGCCAGACAGAACATGATGGCGATCTCGCCCGGGGACTGCTTTGACGTGTGTGAAAACGGAGTGAGGCTGAACGAGGCGCATTTTTCCATGCTCGTCAGAGCGGCGCAGAAGGCGGGAATGTATTACTTTGAGGGAGGCGCGCTGACCTGCCGGGAATCCAATTTCTGCGATGACGACGCTTTTTATCAGTCGCTGAACCACGAACACATTCAAAATTCCGACGAGGTGGCGGAGCAGTTCAAACGGAAGGCCTTCGACGATTTTGACAACGGCACGCACGCGCTCGACTGCCTGACCCACAGGCGGGCGGACAGCGAGGAGGGAAAAGCCGTGATCGCCTCCATGGCGGCGCAGCTTCAGGCGGCGGTCAAAAAATACGGCCTGGAGGGACGCTGGATGCAGTCCGCCCTCGACGAGCCGAACGACGCGCTCTGCCCCGTTTACCGGGAGATCACCTCGATCATCCGCCGGGAAATGCCGGGCGTTCCGATCCTGGAGCCCGTGCTTCCCACAGAAAAGCTGGAGGGCGCGCTGGACATCTGGTGTCCTTCCATCGATGTGTATGAGAATAACCGGGCGTTTTTTGACGCGCAGGCGGAAAAGGGAGACCGGCTGTTTGTATACACCTGCCTGACGCCCGGAGGAAACTATCTGAACCGCCTTCTGGATCTGGAACGGCTGCGCATCGTCTACTTCGGCTGGGCGCCCGCGAAATATCCCAATCTGGAAGGCTACCTGCACTGGGGCGCGAACCAGTATATGGGAATGGATCCCTATAAGCGCACCTGCTATACATTTTCTGAGCAGACGCTGGAATTCCACCCGAAACGCGCCATGTTCCTGCCCGGCGGCGACACCTGCATGCTCTATCCGGGCTACCGCGAGGCGCTCATTTCGGTCCGCAGCGAGGGGCACCGCATCGGCTTCGAGGACCTGTGCATGCTGGAGGCGCTGAAGGAAAAAGCGCCGGAGACAGCGGAGCGGATCGTAGAGAAGGTGTTCCGCGGCTACAGCGATTTTGAAAAGAGCGTGGAAAAGTACCGCGAAGCGCGCCGCGAGCTGCTGGAGGCGGTGACGAAAGAGGCGGGCTGAGGCGGAAGCTGAACCCGCAGGCGGGGCCGAAGCGGGTGTGAGCTCCAGCGGAAAACCTTTCGGAATGGAGGGAAAAGAAGATGAGAACCATTTGTAGCTTTGACGATTTTGTTCAGGATCTCCGGGAGGCCGGATTCAGCATGGGCGGGGAGAAGGACGGCGGCATATTCGCGCTGTCTGCTTTCTTCGGCCCGCAAATCCGGTGGCATACGGAGGATGCGCAGACAGACCCGTGGGAATGGCGTATCCGTGTGCTTCAGGAATACCGGGATCTCTCCTATGGGAAATTTTTCTTCGGAAACGGTGGCTACATCACAAAGGAATGGTTTCCCGGCTTCTATGCAGCGCGCCGCCTTATGGGAGAAGGCGACGTGACTCTGGGGGATACGCGGCCTGAAAATGTGGGGAAACAGAGGACATGGCGGCGTGGGGCGAAAACGCTGGAGGAGGAATATGAGGATGGAAACGTGAGCCGGGAGGCGCTTGTCGTCTACCGCCTGCTTCAGGAGTACCGGGAGCTTTCCGCGCATCAGCTGAGACAGTACGGCGGATTTGCAGGAAAGGAATATGGGCCCGTCTTTGAACGGGCTTTGGTACAGCTTCAGGCCGGATTTTACATCTCCATCTGCGGACAGGCCAGAAAGGTTTCCAGAAAAGGGGAGGAATACGGATGGTTTTCTTCCGTTTTCTGCCTGACGGAAGACTTCTGGGGAGAAGAAGTGATGCGGGAGGCGGAAAAAACTGACCCGGCCGAAGCATACCGGAGGCTGGAAGCGCAGATCCGGAAGCTGAACCCGCAGGCGAAACCGGGACGGATACGGAAATTTATTCTGGGGTGAGATGCAAAAGCCAAAGATGATTCTCTTTGATTACGGTCAGACACTGGCGGATGAGGGGGAGTTTCAGGGCGTAAGAGGAACGGAGGCGGTTCTTCGGTACGCGGTGAAAAATCCTGGCCGCCGGACGGCGGAGGAGGTGCAAAGGGCGGCGGATCAGCTGAACCGGTCGCTGGGCAGATTCGGTCCGGCGAGCGGACATATGCATCAGGTGGAGATTCCCAACCACATGTTTAACGCTTATCTGTATGAATCGCTCGGGATCGAACTTTCCCTTTCGCCGGAGCAGATCGATGAGGTGTTCTGGAATACGGCTGCGCCGGGAAAACCCACGGCAGGGATTGAAGATTTCCTTATGTGGTTAAAGGAACAGGGTATACGGAGCGGAGTAATCACCAACATATCCTATGCGCCGGACGTGGTAAAAAGGCGCATCCGGAAACTGCTTCCCGGGCATTCCTTTGAATTTATCCTAGCTACCAGCGAATATCTGTTTCGGAAACCGGACCGGAGAATCTTTGAACTGGCTCTGAAAAAAAGCGGAGCTTGCACCTGAAGAGGTCTGGTATGTTGGGGACAGCTATGAGTGTGACGTGATGGGAGCGAAGAATGTGGGAATATTTCCGGTATGGTATGTGGGAGCTGCGGTACGGCCGGTTGAGAGGCGGGAGGATGTCTGGATGGTGAGCAGCCAGGAGGAGATAAAGGCTGAATTGAGAATTCAGCTAAAATGTACCTCTGCTCTCAGTCAGTATACAGATCGCGGAGACGTGCTGGCATATAAACTGAAGGTAAAAAATTATAATGATTTATGCCTGCCATCGACGACTCCGATTATATTGGGATTGCTGGTATTGCCGGAAAATGAAAAGGAATGGCTGTCATGGAGCAAAGAGGAGCTGCTCATTAAAGGGTGCATGTATTGGACAGAGTTTTCAGGCTCCTCAGAGTCGGAGAATGCAGGCAGTGTTACCATCACTATTGATAAGAGACAGGTATTAAATGTGGAAACATTGAATCAGATTCTGGAAAAAATCGCAAGGGAGGAATGGCCATGATTTATTCAGTAAATTTTCTGGATTTAACGGAAAAGATCAACCCGCTTGCTTTTTCAAAATATCTGAAGGATACAGGCTGGAATCTGTTTCAGACGAAAAGAAAAGATGTGAAGGTCTATCAATATGAGAAGGATGATGAATTCTACCAGGTGACAGTACCGCTTGAAAAAAGACTGGCTGATTATAAGGACGCAATGTATAAAGCGATAATAACGGTTGCTGAAGTGGAAAAAAATCCATAGAACAGGTAATGCTGTATCTGTTGAATCCCAATACGGATATTTTGAAAATCAGACTGGACAGAAAAGATATTGAGGCCGGAAGCATTCTGTTTGATGATGCGATTCGGATGTATGAGAATACAAAGAAGCTGCTGGCAGCGACGGCGCTGGATATTCTCCATCCGAAGAGATATCATCAGGGACGTATGGATGATGCTGTTTCACAGTTTCTGGCAGGCTGCCGTTTTGGACAGACAGAAATAGGCAGTTATGTCGTTTCAGTAGTCTGCCCTTTCGCGGAATTGGATGAAAAAGAAGGATATAAACAGCTGAGTATTTTTTCAGAAGAGGAAGCGTGCGCCAATTCTCTGACACGCCGGGTAACAAGCCGTGTGATGGATAATATCAGTCAGATAAAAAGATATATTGATGACGGAAATCTGGAGGGGCTGTTGGAAAAAGAGGGCGAAGAAACCATAAGTGCGAATTTTTATGAAGCTCTTACAGGTTTAAATCTTGATCTGGAGGGAGCGGACGTTGAGTTTATCGCTGAATGGTCTCCGGTCGTAAAAAGTAAAAGCCATGTAAAAGACAGGATATTACTCACCCACGATTATTGCCAGCCGATAGAAACGGCTGTCAGTAAATTAAAGGAAAAAACGAATACCTCAACGAAAATTCTGGGAAGAATCAATAAGCTGGAATCAGCTCCGGATATAACCCAGAGAAAAGAAGGAAAAATAACGATAGTTTATCTGGATGAAAACGATAAGAAAAAGGTGGCAACGGTAAAGCTTGAAAAAAGTGATTACGATAAAGCGATCGAAGCACATGAAAAGGGACTCTATGTAGAAATTGAAGGGGAACTGAAGAAAAGCAAAAGAACAACAATGACCTGCGAGACTTTTCGTATTATTGATTAGGCGAAAAAAACGAGAGGGAGAACAGTATGTTTAAAAATTACGCGCCTTTTATCTACACTGAGCTGTAAAGCGGCATCAGACACAGATTTTTTCTGACGGGGCCTTCCGGAAAGGATTTCGGAGGACCCTCTGGTTTGATGTTGCCTTTACAGCCTTTTTTGCGTAAAAAGACATCAAATCAGGAGGAAAAATCTATGTTTAAGGGACTGATGTTTTTTGTAAAACAGGGCTGGAAGTATGATAAATGCTATATTCTGTGGAATGTTTTTTATCAGCTTGTTAATTCCATGATTCCGGTGATTGCGGCGCTGGCTCCCAGGTATATCATCGATGAGCTGATGGGGCAGGCGAGACCGCAGATGCTGGTGCTCTATGTAGGGCTGCCTGCAGGCTATACGCTCATTGCCGGAGGGCTTTCCGTGTTTTTCAGCATGGACGGCTTTACCAGACGCTGTCGTGTGGCGGCGGAATTTGACAGCGGGCTGCATAAGAGACTTGCCCGGGCGGATCTGGAACAGCTGGAAAATCCGGATTTTCTGGATATGCAGGAAAAAGCGAAAAAATTTCTGTATTCTGACTGGCACGGCTTCGGCTATCTGCTGGACAGCGCGCTGAACATCGTGGGGCAGACGTTCACACTCGCGGGAGTAGCGGCGATCATTGCCACGCTGGACGTGCGGGTTGTTCTGATCTTCCTTGTGTTGACCGGAGCCGGGACGTTTGCGGAAGGACATGCAAAGGAACGGGCAGCGAAGCTGACAGAACAGATCAGCGCGGATCAGAGGGGATGGATGTACTATTCCGGGCTGTTTGAGAACTTTGGTTATGGGAAGGAGATCCGGCTGAATGGCATGGGAAACTGGCTTCTGAAACGGGAACGGGCGTTTTTTACCCGCGTAAACGATAACCTGAAGCAGCAGAATGACGGCTATATCCGCTCCGGACTGATCGGCTGCGGCTGTACGTTCCTGCAGCAGTGCGCGGCTTATGCCTGGCTCATTCTGCGGACCATGCAGGGAGGGATTTCCGTGGGATCCCTCACCATGTACGTGAGTGCGGTGACCACCTTTGCCTCCGCACTGCGCACCGTTCTGGATAACCTGACGGAGATCCGGGTCTACGACCGGTTTTATGACCGGCTGGATGAGTATCTGTCCGTACCTGCCAGGCTCCGGGGGGATGACGATGGCCGGAACCATGACATATCCGGCCGGAAAGAGAAGAAGAGAATCCTGTCGGAAGGGGAACACGTAATCGAATTCAGAAACGTGGGATTCCGTTATGCCGGAAGCGATACCTGGGCGCTGCGGGATGTGAACCTGACGTTAAAGCCCGGAGCCAGGCTGGCCGTTGTAGGAGAAAACGGAGCGGGCAAAACCACCTTTGTAAAGCTGCTCACCAGGCTGTATGATCCCACGAAGGGAGAAATCCGGATGGATGGAATTCCGATACAGGAATACGACTACGACAGTTATATGTCGGCTTTCTCAGCAGTCTTTCAGGATTACCGGCTCTTTTCCTTTTCACTGGAGGAAAATGTGACGCTCGCCCGGCCCGCGGAGGAAGGAAAGGCGGAAGATGCCCTGCGGCGCGCCGGCTTTGGAGAAAAGCTGGACAGTCTGTCTGGAGGAATCCGTACGGCGGTGTATAAAAACTTTGATGAGACCGGGTTTGAACCTTCCGGCGGAGAGGGACAGCGGATCGCGCTGGCACGCGCCCTGTATAGAGACGCGTCCATCGTGGTGCTGGACGAACCCGCAGCCTCGCTGGATCCCCGGGCCGAGTTTGAACTGTATCGGCATTTCAATGAGCTTACAGAAGGAAAGACCGCCGTTTATATTTCGCACAGGCTTTCCAGTACCCGGTTCTGCGATGAGATTGCAGTGTTCGCTGGCGGACGGATCGTGGAGCAGGGTACGCATGAGGAATTGATGGAGAGAAAAGGCGTCTATGCGGAGCTGTTTGAGATGCAGGCGCAGTTTTATACATGAAAACAGGAATTGACAGATATGCCCCGGACCGGGAACAGGCGGCCCGGGGAATTTCTATCAGTAATTAAAATAGAAATAATTTATAATTGACAATACTGTATGATACACACTATAATGAATCCAGGAGGTACATCTACCGTGGGTGAAGAAAGAGATCTGCTGGAAAATCTCAGACAGGAGCTGCGAAGGGGAACGCTGATCCTGAGTGTCCTGAGTCAGATGAAGGAACCGAAATACGGATATGCGCTGGTGCAGAGCCTGGAGGAGAAGGGCGTGGAAATCGAGGCGAACACCCTGTATCCGCTTCTGCGGAGGCTGGAGAAGCAGGGGCTGCTAAAGAGCGAGTGGGATACGAAAGAGGCGAAGCCGAGAAAATACTATCGCCGCACTGTGCTCGGAGATTTCATGTATGAGGAAATGAAGAAGCAGTGGTCTGCGGTTTCTGAAACCATGAACGGACTGCTGCGGGAGGAGTGAGGATATGACGGAAGCGGACAGAGAGCTGATGAAGCGGTACATTTATCAGGTGACAAGAAGGCTTGCGAAGGACCAGCGGGAAGAGACCGAGAGGGAGCTGGAGGAGCTGATCACGGACATGGCGGAGCAGAAGGGTATGGAGGAAGCGCTGAAGGAGCTTGGGGATCCGGCGGCTTTTGCGCAGAAATACCGGGAGGAGCCGGGCTGGGTGATCGGGCCGGAATATGCGGAGGATTACCGGTGGCTTTTAAAGATCGTGCTGGCCGCGGTGGCGCTTTCCGTCGTCGTTTCCGGAGTGGTACAGGGAGCGCTCCAGAGGGATGGGGCAGGGATTTTGACGGAGGTCGTTTCCAGCGCAGTGACGGGAGCGCTCAGCGCGGTGGGAGCGGTGACGGTTCTTTTTATGATCCTTGAAAGGAAAAAGCTCCGGGTGGATTTCAGGAGGGAATTTTCTCCGGAAAGGAAGCCCGGGGAGGGAAAAGCCGGGGAAGGAAAGAAGGGAGACGGAACGGCCGGGAAAGGATGGAACCGCGAAGGAGAACTTTCCTGGGTTCCTCAGCTGCTTCCTCCGGTGCCGGAGCCCGGAGCAGTGGTGAAGCGGTCAGACTGCGCGGTGAATCTGGCTTTTGAAGCGCTGCTTGCCGGGCTGATGATTTTTGCGCCCGGGCTGTTCGGAGCTTATGTGTTTGAGGAAGGAAGCTTTGTGCGAACCATTCCGATCTTCAATCTGGAGGCATGGGGAAGGATCCTTCCGGTGCTTCTGCTCTCGCTGGCGGCGGGCTTTGCGGATGATGTGGTGCGGCTGGTATACGGCTGCTACTGCCGGACGGTCTTTTTCGTCTGTCTGGTAAGCGGAGCGGTTCAGGCAGTATCTGTCTGGATCCTGATGAAGGGACTGCCTTTTTTCAATCCGGACTTCATGGAAGAGGTGCGGATGGCGTTTGACCGGGAGAGCGGGAAGGGAGATCTGCTGCGCCTGTTTGGAACAGGGCGGCTGGAAAGCCTCCTTTTGCTGGTGATCTGGGCCTGTATTCTGATCGAGACTGGAGTGACCGTTTACAAAACGGTGAAGTACGGAAAGAAAAGCGGCGGCTGAGGGAGAGCGGACCGGAGAACAGGGGAACGGATGTAAAGGGGAGAAGCTTTCCGGCAGGAGGCCCTTTTTTCCGGTTTCGGAATCCATCTGAATCAGCCGGCGCTCCGGCCCCTTCCCTGTATTTTTCGAAATTCCCGGGGCGGTACGCCGTAGGCGTTTTTAAAGATCCGGGTCAGATGGGCCGTGGAGGAAAAGCCGCAGCGGGAAGCGATCTCGCTGAGTCCCAGATCCGTGCCGAGGAGGAGCTGATGCACCCTGGCCAGCCTTACATTGTAGAGATATTCCAGAAAGGTGGCTCCGGTTGCGCTGTGAAAGACGCGGCAGAAGTGATAGCGGCTCATATGTACGCGTTCCGCGGCCTGCTCCAGGCTCACCGGCTCGCTGTAATGGCGGTTGATGTAGCGGATGGCGGAGACGATCTCGTCCGGGATGTGCTCTGCGGACAGCGCCTCCGCATTTTCCTTTTGAGAGAGCAGCTCGGAGATAAAGGCCAGCATCTGGAGGACGACGGAGCAGAGGAGCTTTCCGGAAAGAAAACCGTTCCGGCGGCTGTAGAGCTCCGCCTTGCGGAAGGCGTCCAGGGCAAAGGCGGCCTGTTTTTCATCCAGATGGAGGACGCAGGAATCCAGAGAGCCGAAGAGGGCGGCTGTCTCCGCCTCCGTCAGGAGGGAGGACAGGCAGGAGATGGGAATATTCATCAGGTAACGTTCATAATAGGAAGATTCATAGCTTTTCGTATAGTGCAGTTCAAAGGGCTTCAGAAAATAAAGGTCGCCGGAGCGCAGGGTGTAGCGCAGATCGTTCAGAAGGAGCGTGCGCTCGCCTGCGGTCTGCAGATAAAGCTCATAGGAATCGTGGTAATGCTGTGTTTTCATGTCGTTTTTGCGCGGACGGGCGATATAGTCCACGCTGAGGCCGGTATCGGGCACGTATTCGGTATGATCCATCTGGAAATGTTCCTTCTTTCTCGGGATGATGAAAACAGAATGGGCTCTTTTTTCTGAGTATAGCAGAGAAAGAAAAACAGAGCAATATTTAAACGTTTTTCGGAGAAAAAAGCAGGATTTTGTCTGTAAAAAAGGCACCGGCTGTGCTACCATGAACATGAATCAGAATAGGCCTGTGCAGACAGGAAAGGAGAGGGGCCGCAGAGGGGAGATCATCGGTGTGACCGCCTTCTGCGGCATCGGCGCAGAACGCTTTGGAGGTAAACATGAGGTACGAAAACAATCGGGCAGAGGATGTGAAAATCGCTTACATCGGCGGGGGATCCAGAGGCTGGGCCTGGGGGCTGATGAGCGACCTGGCGGCGGTGGACGACATGAACGGCACCGTGGCGCTCTATGACATTGACAGAGAGGCGGCGGAGAAAAACGCGGTGATCGGGAACCGGATGAAGGAGCTTCCCGACTGCAGGTCCGCCTGGAAGTATGCGGCGGCGGACAGCCTGAAGGAGGCGCTGACAGGAGCGGACTTCGTGGTGATCTCCATCCTGCCGGGAACCTTTGACGAGATGGAAAGCGACGTGCATGCGCCGGAAAAATACGGTATCTATCAGTCCGTGGGAGATACCGCGGGCCCCGGCGGCCTGATGCGTGCGCTTCGCACCATCCCCATGTTTGAGGAGATCGCGGCGGCCATCCGGGATTTCTGCCCGGACGCCTGGGTGATCAACTACACCAATCCCATGACGGTCTGCGTCCGGACGCTGTATCGGGTGTTCCCGCAGATCAAGGCCTTCGGCTGCTGCCATGAGGTGTTCGGCACCCAGAAGCTGCTGGCGCTTGTGTTAAAGGACATGCTGTGGATCGAGGATGCAAAGCGGGAAGAGATCCGGGTGAACGTGGTGGGCGTGAACCATTTCACCTGGCTGACCGAGGCAAAATATAAGAACATCGACCTGTTCCCCCTGTATCGGAGCTTCTGTGAAAAATACGCGGCGGAGGGCTTTTCCGAGCAGGCGGACAATAACTGGATGAACAATTCCTTTGCCAGCAGGGAGCGGGTGAAGATGGATCTGTTCCTGCGCTTCGGCGCGATCGCGGCGGCAGGAGACAGACATCTGGCGGAGTTCTGTCCGGGAAGCTGGTACCTGAAGGATCCGGAGACGGTGAAGAGCTGGTGCTTCGGCCTGACCACCGTGGCCTGGAGAAAAGAGGACCTGAAGAAGCGCCTGGAGAGAAGCGAACGCCTGTATACCGGAGAGGAAGCGCCCGTCATCAGTCAGACCGGCGAGGAGGGCGTACAGCAGATGCGGGCCATCCTGGGCCTGCGCGATCTGGTGACCAACGTGAACATTCCCAACCTGGGCCAGATCCCCAATCTGCCTGTCGGAGCCGTCGTGGAGACCAACGCGCATTTTTCTGCGGACAGCGTCCGTCCCGTATTTGCCGGCCCGCTTCCGGAATCCATCTATCCGCTCGTTTCCCGCGTCAGCGGCATTCAGGAGCTGATCGTGCAGGCTGCCCTGGACCGGGATCTGGAAAAAGCCTTCCGCGCTTTCCAGATGGATCCCAATATGAACCTCTCCATACCCGACGCCAGACGGCTGTTTGACGAGATGGCGGAGAATACGAGGAAGTATCTGGGGATGTATTTTAACTGAGAAAAAGAAATGCTGTTTTTATCAGACAGAACCGGTCGGAAAAGGGATTGGCTTCCGGCCGGTTTTGTTATATACTGGAACACGAAAAACGCATAGGACTGCCCGTTGCGGCAGAACAGGAGGAAATTCAGAATGAGCGAACAGATCAGAATCGGTATCCTGGGTTACGGAAACCTGGGAAAGGGCGTGGAATGCGCCATTAAACAGAACCCGGATATGAAGCTTGCGGCGGTGTTCACCAGACGCGACCCCGCGGCAGTTTCCATTTTGACGGAGGGCGTGAAGGTCTGCCGTGTGGAAGAAGCGGCGGCGATGAAGGACGAGATCGACGTGATGATCCTCTGCGGCGGAAGCGCTACGGATCTTCCGGTGCAGACCCCGGAATATGTTCAGTATTTCAATGTGATCGACAGCTTTGACACCCATGCGAAGATTCCGGAGCATTTCGCGGCGGTGGATGAGGCTGCGAAAAAGAGCGGTAAGGTCGGCATCATTTCCTGCGGCTGGGATCCCGGCATGTTTTCCCTGAACCGTCTGTATGCCAACGCGATCCTTCCCTGCGGCAAGGATTATACCTTCTGGGGCAAGGGTGTGAGCCAGGGCCATTCCGATGCGGTCCGCAGGATTGAAGGCGTTGCGGACGCCAGACAGTACACCATTCCCGTGGAGGAAGCGCTGGAGCGGGTGCGCGCGGGAGAAAACCCGGAGCTGACCACCAGAGAAAAGCACACCAGAGAGTGCTTCGTGGTGGCCGAGGAGGGCGCGGATCTTGCCCGGATCGAGGAAGAGATCAAGACCATGCCCAACTATTTTGACGAATATGATACCACGGTGCACTTCATCAGCGCCGAGGAAATGAAGCGCGACCACAGCGGCATCCCGCACGGCGGCTTCGTGATCCGCACCGGAAAGACCGGATGGAATGAGGAGTACGGCGATGTGATCGAATACAGCCTGAAGCTGGATTCCAACCCGGCCTTCACCTCTTCCGTGCTCGTTGCGTTCGCCCGCGCCGCATACCGTCTGGCAAAGGAAGGACAGTGCGGCTGCAAGACCGTATTCGATATCGCGCCCGCTTACCTGAGCGCCATGGACGGCGAGACCCTGCGCAGGACGATGCTGTAATCGTTCCTGGAAATTTTGAAACAGTTCATCCAGGTCTGCGCATTTCCTGCGCAGACCGTACGAAAACGTACAGGAAGGAAGCATCCGGCCCATCGCGAAGCGATTGGAATGGCCGGATGCCGTAACAGTTCTGCCGAAGGCTGAACTGATACGAAATTTTCACTCATATACGGTTGGGAAACGTGGAAAGGCATTCAGAGTCGCACATGGAAAGGCATTCAGAGTCGCACATGGAAAGGCATTCAGAGTCGTACATGGAAAGGCATTCAGAGTCGTACATGGAAAGGCATTCGGAACCGTACATTTTGATATGATGTCAAATCAGGCCATGATACGGTTCCATTTTCAAAAATATGGAATCTAACCGTACCCAAATCTGAAATGTACGGTTCCCAAACCCTGAAAAGGAGATCCTAACCGTACAAGATTCAAAAATGTACGGTTCCAGGTCCCCGAAAATCAGCTTGGAACCGTACAGGATCCCAAAATGTACGGTTCCAGGCTTCTGAAAGGCGGATCCTAACCGTACCGGTTTTCCAGGAGCTCCAAAATGTACGGTTCCAGGCCCCCCCGGAAAGAAGATCCTAACCGTACCGGTCTGCCGAGGGCTCCAAAATGTACGGTTCCAGGCTTCTGAAAGGCGGATCCTAACCGTATCGGTTTTCCAGAAGCTCCAAAATGTACGGTTCCAGGCCCTCGAAAGGCAGATTTTAACCGTCGCAGGGCGTTTTTGGTACGGTTACAGGACAGGAATTTCCCAATTTTAACCGTCCAGCCTGCCGGGGCGCTCTGTCAGGATAGCATGCAGAGATTTCATTATGCAGAGATATCATATAGAAATATCATGCAGAGATATCATACCCGGATCCTTCGGCACATGAATCCTATTCTTACCTCAATATCCCCCCCTCTCTCCCCGCAGCGGACGGGACAGAGGGGGCTTTTCATATGGCTGGTTTTGTGATATGTTGAAAAAGAAATCCCCTGCCGGCAGAGAAACCGGAGGCAGACGTCAGGGCTGCGCAAAGCTTCGGACCGGCGGCGAGTCGCCGCCGGGAGACAGGATCGGGAGAAGGCAGGATGGCCTGCACCGCAGCCTGCTTCAGGGTACAACGCACAATTCCGCTTCGCGGATTGTGTTGCCGCCTTCGGCTGTACCCCTGCGCATTCTGCGGAATCAGCGTATTGTGCCGGAAGGGGATTTGGCTTCGGATTCAGAGCCCGCCGGAGGGCGGGCTCCGGAGCCGGAGAAACAAGAAAAGGGAGGCAGGTATGAGCGGTCAGTTCTGGAAATACTGCGGCACGCAGCAGGAAAAGGAATTTATCCTGTCCCTGAACCTGCTTCCCGCCGGCATGCGGGAGCGCATGAGCGGGGAGGCGCAGCTTTCCCTGCTGTATGCCCTGAGCAACCACACGGAACGTCATTACCGGAGGGCGCGGATCCCGAAGAAAAACGGCGGAAGCCGCAGGCTTCTGGTGCCGGACGGGCTGTTGAAGAGCGTGCAGAGGAATATCCTGCATCACTGTCTGGACGGACGCAGCGTATCCGCCCACGCCTGCGCCTACCGGCGGGGGCTGTCGCCGCTTGACAATGCCGCGCCTCATGCGGGCGGGGAAAAGGACAAAATCCTTCTGAAGCTGGACATCCGGGACTTTTTTGACAGCATCCTTTTTCCGAGGGTGTATGTGGCGGCGTTTCCGGAGAGCCTGTTTCCGCCGGCGGCCGCGGGGCTGCTGACCCATCTGTGCTGCTGTTACGACCGGCTTCCTCAGGGAGCTCCCACGTCGCCGGCCATTTCCAACCTGGTGATGAAGCCCTTTGACGATTTCATGGGAAAATGGTGTGAAGAGCGGCAGATCGCCTATACCCGCTACTGCGACGATCTGGCTTTTTCCGGATCGTTCGATGGGAAGGAGGTTTTCCGCAGGGCGGAGGGCTTTCTGAGAGTCATGGGCTTTGAAGTGAACCGGAAAAAGACGGTCATGGCCAGGCAGGGGATGCGGCAGAGCGTTACGGGGCTTGTGGTAAACGACCGTGTCCGGACGGACGCCGCGTACCGCAGGAGGATCCGGCAGGAAATGTATTACTGCACAAAATTCGGCGTGCGGGAGCATCTGAGAGCTGCGGGAAAGCTGGACGGGACGGAAGCGGAAAGGAAATCGGAAACGGAAGCGGAAAGGAAGGCGGAAGGGAAAGCAGAGGCGGAACGGGCAGGGAAGGCGGAAACGGAAGCGGAAAGAGAAGCGGAGACAGCCGCAGAAGAGTACGCCTTCCTGCAGTCGCTGCGGGGACGGATCGGGTACGTGCTGCAGATGGAGCCGGAGAACCGGGAGTTTCTGGGATACCGGGAGGCATGCGGAGAGATGCTCCGGGCCGCGGCCGCATGGCAGATGCGGGGCGGGGAAGACGAAAGGACAGGGGAGGAAAAAACATGACGAATCAGGAAGCAGGATTTTGGATCCTGGTGATAGGACTTCTGTTCTGCCTGGCGGCGTTCGGCATCCTGATCTGGGACGAGACCAGAAAATACCGCTACAGCGGAAGCGTGATGGGAACCGTGGTATCCCATAAATGGCGGCAAAGCAGCACGGAAAACGTTTCCGTGCGCTATCCCTGCGCCGTGGTGGAATATACGGCGGAAGGAAAACGCCTGCGGTGCGAACAGCGGTATACGGCCGTCTGTTATAACAGTGTGAAAAAAGCGGAAGCGGACTGGGTGCTGGATGAGAAATACGTTCTGCACTGCTACGCTTCCCGGCACTGCCTGAACCATGTGGATCCGGTCCGGGACTGGTTCCCGGCCGGCAGCGCCATGGAGGTGCATTATGTGCCGGGAAAGCCGGAAAAGGCGTTCTGCGGTTCCCTGCAGAGCCTGCGTCTTTTGTGGCTGATCCTTCTGCCCGTCGGGGCGGGGATCGGTCTGTTCGGGATCCTGCTGATGACGGTCCTGGCGTAGCCGGCAGCGGGCGGAAGGACTTCTTGCGGGATAAACGGCTTCAGTTCAGGAACCGGATATCCTGCTTTTCGCAGAGAGGGAAAAGCAGAAGCTCCTCTGCGTTCAGGTTTTCCCCGAACAGACGCACCGCGCGGATGCGGCTGTTTTCACTGGTCTTATAATAGTAGATCCCCTTTTGCACGCTGATGCAGCAGGAATAGGTGGTGATATCGAAGCGCCCTTCCTCCGTGACCACGCTTCCGCGCACCATGGCCACGGAATCCAGCAGATGGAAGAACTGGGAGACCTGTTCGTCCTCCGTTTCCCGATCCGGCGCGTTCAGCTTATGAAAGGCCGCCTTCACATAGCGGGAGGCGGGAGAAGCGTCACCCGGAAGGCCGATGGCCCCCATCCCCTGCCCGAACGCTTTCAGCGGGGCGGCAGAGGAAAAACGGTTTTCGGCAGGCCGCGCGGACAGGGTCTGATACTGATTCAGATTCATCTGATGAAAAGGGAAGGGCGGGTTGTTGGTGAGGACGCCCACCGGATCGTCATAAAGGAACACGCCGTCCTTTGTGGCTTCCAGCACCAGAGCGCCCGTCCGGTCCGCGATGTGCCAGTGCAGCGAAGCCAAAGGCAGGACGGCGCCGGCCGGGCGGGAAAGGGCGAAGGGAGCTGCCAGCGGCCGGAAGCGGGAAAGCTTCTTTCTGGCCTGCGCCAGATTTTCGCAGGAGCCGAGGATCCAGGGGATCAGCTCCCAGGGGGCGGCGGCGGAGCAGCCTTCGGGGATGTCTCCCTCATACCAGGCGTTTCCCGGAAAATTCAGCCCCGCCATGTAGAGGCCCTTTTCGTTGGCCGCCTCCGCGTAGAGCGGATAATTTTCCGCCACGTTTGCCATCCCGACCATGGCGAAATGGCTGTCCATATCCGGCAGCCTGTGAAAATGCAGGGGAAACCGGCGCGGCATGACGACCGGCTGCTCCCCGAAGGAATATTCCAGATCCAGGTTGCGGCCAAAGTATCCGCCTCCCTGAAAAACTGTGATGCTTGTACACATATCTACCTCTTTCCGAAGCGCAGGAAACGCTTCTTTCTGAGCATCGGCTCCTTTCACCTGCCCTCCGCAGACAGATTTTCCATGGATCCATTTTCCGTGGATACGTTTTCCTTGGATGCCTTTATGATACCCGTTTCTGCCGGGACTAACAAGTTGACTGTATTCCAAATAACGGGTAGAATACATTTCAGAGCGGCTTTCTGAGAAGCGGCGCCCTGCGGGCAGAGGGCGGCAGGGGAGCCGTAAGGAAACGGATACAAAGGAAGTCGAAGTGCAGTGAACAGAATCAGGAGCTATTACCGGGAAAACAGAAGCATTTTTCAAACCATTTTTTACCTGTCCTGGCCCGCGGTGGTGGAGCAGGCGCTGCAGACGCTGGTGCAGTACATCGACACGGCCATGGTAGGCAGGCTGGGCGCGCAGGCCTCCGCTTCGGTGGGGCTGACCAGCACCATGACCTGGCTGGTGAACGCCCCTCTTTTTGCCATGGGGATCGGCGTGCTTTCCAGCATCGCGGAATCCATCGGAGCGGGGGAGAAGGAAAAGGCCAGGCGGTACGGCGTTCAGTCGCTGTATTTCGCCGTGGTCCTGGGACTCGTCCTTGGCCTTCTCATGGTGGGGATCAGCCCTTTTCTGCCCAGGTGGCTTGGGGCGGAGCCGGAGCTGTACCGGGACGCGTCCCTGTATTTTGCCATCTGCTGTTCGCCCATGATCTTCCGCGCCTTCTCCGTCATTCTGGGAAGCGTCATGCGCGGGGCGGGCGATACCAGAAGTCCCATGACGGCAAACATCCTCATGAACCTGACCAATATTGTGTTCAATTTTTTCCTGATCTATGCCACCCGGCCCGTGCGGTTTTGCGGGCTGACGGTGACGATCCCCGGCGCGGGGCTGGGCGTTGTGGGAGCGGCCATCGGAACGGCCGTGGCCTACTGCGTGGGCGGCATTTTCATGATCGTGGTATACTGGAAAAATCCGATCCTTTCCCCGAAGGGACATCCGCTGCGGTTTGACCGGACACTTGCGGCCAAATGCCTGCGGATCGGCACGCCTGTGGCCATGGAGCGGATCAGCGCCTGTCTGGGGCAGGTGGTTTTCACCTCTCTGGTGACGCGGCTTGGCACGCTGGCCCTTGCTACCCATTCCATCGCCATCACCGCGGAACAGGCCTTTTACATTCCCGGCTACGGCATGCAGGCGGCCGCCTCCACCATGGCGGGCAACGCCCTGGGAAAGCGGGACGAAAGGGAATTCAGACAGGTGACGAAAACCATCGCGGCCATCGCGGTCCTTCTGATGACCATCACGGGCGCGCTGCTGTTCGCCTTTCCGGGAGTGATGATGTCTCTGTTTACGGAGGATGCGCAGGTCATCGCCGGAGGGATCACGGTGCTGCGGATCGTGGCGGTTTCCGAGCCCATGTTCGCCGCCCTGATCATTTTTGAGGGCGTCTTTAACGGAATCGGGGATACCAGAGCGCCTTTCGTGTTCTCCATCATTTCCATGTGGGGCGTGCGGATTGCGGGAACCTGTCTCTGCGTGATTTTTCTCCACGCCGGACTGGAGCTGGTGTGGGTGTGTATGGTGGGAGACAATGTGACCCGCTGTCTGCTGCTGGGGCGCCGGTTCCTGAAAGGCGCAGGGAGCCGGGACGGCGCCTGGAAAAAGAGATTCGTACAGGGCCCGTGAAAAGGAAGAAGCCCGTCGGAGCGTGAGGACGCGGCGCATAAAAAGGGTGGAGCCCGCCGGAAGGCATTGACAAAAAGAAAGAAAGAGGGCCGCGGGGCGGCCCGGCAGGAACGTTTATGGTACAGAAGGAAAAGCTGGTCCAGTTTTATTTCAATCAGTACAGAGACTGGTCCCGGGCATATAAAAAGAAGAACAACGAAGGAAAGAAAACCTATGAGCAGCGGATCGACCGGCTGCTTGAGGATATGCAGGCTCCCAGGGGACGCCTTTCCCAGGCGCATCTGGAGGAATTTCACCGGCAGCTGAGAAACCTGGCTTATTTTTCCTTCCGGGAGGAGAACCGCTTCGCCATCATGAAGATCCGGGATCTGCTGCTGGAGGAGCTGGTGCGCCTGGATCTGGAAACCATGCGGCCGGAGGACCGGGAGCTGATCACCGCCCGCTTCCTGGAATATCTCCGGGAGGAAAAGCCCTATGAGATCTGCCAGCGCACCATGGGGAGGCTGGCGGCGAGCTTTGCGGGCGCGGGGATCCGGGGACAGATCATCGACATGGTCCCCGCCCGGCCGGAGACGGAGTTTCAGGAAACCCGCCAGATGAAGCGGCACTTTGTGCTGCATGTGGGGCCAACCAACTGCGGAAAGACCTATCAGGCGCTGGAACGTCTGCGCCAGGCGGAAAGCGGCGTATATCTGGGGCCGCTCAGACTGCTGGCGCTGGAGGTCTATGAAAAGATCAAGGACGCCGGCATCCCCTGTACCATGCTCACGGGAGAGGAACGGATCTACGAGGACAACAGCCGCATCACCTCCTCCACCGTGGAGATGCTGGACATCGACCAGAGCTATGAGGTGGCCGTGATCGATGAGGCGCAGATGATCGCCGACCCGGACCGGGGACATTCCTGGACCAGGGCCATTCTCGGCGTCCGCGCGCCGGAGGTCCATGTGTGCATGAGTCCCGCCGCCGAGCGGGTGGTCACGCACCTGATCGATCTCTGCGAAGATACTTATGAGATCCACCGTTATGAGCGCAAGACCGCCCTGGTCTGCGAGGACGTTCCCGTCCGTTTTCCGGAGGACGTGCAGGAAGGGGACGCGCTGATCGTGTTCACCAAGCGGGCCGTTCTGGATATCGCGGGACGGCTGGAGCGGGGAGGCATGCGCGCCAGCGTGATCTACGGAAGCCTGCCGCCGGAGATCCGCCGCCGGCAGATCCGCCTTTTTTCCGGCCATCAGACGAAGGTGGTGGTCTCCACGGACGCCATCGGCATGGGGCTGAATCTTCCGGTAAAAAGGATCGTTTTCATTCAGACGGACAAATTTGACGGCAGAAAGACCCGCCCCTTAAAAACCTCGGAGATCCGCCAGATCGCGGGCCGGGCCGGGCGCTTCGGCATCTACGATACCGGCTATGTGAGCGCCGTGGGAGAGGAGGGACTGGAATTCATCCGCGCCCATTTTGACGAGCCGGAGCCGGAGATCACCCATGTGAGCCTGGGCTTCCCTCAGGTGCTTCTGGACATGGACGAGCCTCTGGACGCGGTCCTGAAGATCTGGAAAAGCGTGGAAACCCCGGCTCCCTTTGAGAAGATCAGCATTGAGGAGGTGCTTTTCCTCTATGAAAAAGCCTTCCGCGACCGGAAGGAGATCGACGGCTTTGAGGACAAGCACATGCTCTACCGGATGCTCACCTGCTCTCTGGACATCAAGAACCGGGATATCGTGGATCTGTGGCTCTATTACTGCAAGACCTATACGGCGGACGTTTCCCTGCATTTTCCGTCCCTGATGATGTGCAGCGACAAGGGGCTGATGAAATACGAGACCTTTTATAAAATGCTGGATCTCTATTACCAGTTTTCTGTCCGTCTGGGAAAGGAGATCGACACGGAGCGCCTGGACACGGAGCGGGAAAAAACGGAAGAGACCATCATGCGTTACCTGACCCGCGACAAGAAGGACTACATCCGCAAATGTCAGTACTGCGGCGCGCTCCTTCCCCTGGGCGCGCAGGGCCGTATCTGCGACGCCTGCTACGCGCAGATGAAGGGGAGCAGGGGCCTGTTTGCCCGCCGCAGAGCGGCGGCTGGAGCTGACAGAGGCGCGGACGAAGCGGGAAAACGCGGAAAAGGAAAGAAGCGGCCGGAAAGGGGCGGCAGAAGAAAAGGCAGAGCGAAAGAGGAAGGCCTGAGGGCGGCCGATAGAAAAGAGGAAGGCCTGAAAGCGGCCGATAGAAAAGAGGAAGACTTAAAAGCGGAAGGCCTGAAGGCGGCTGACAGGAAAGCGGAAGGCAGGAAAATGGCTGATACCGGAGCGGGCCTCTCCGGCGGGGAAGCCGCGGAAACGAAGAAGAAGCGCCGGCGCAGACGCAGAAGGCCGAAAAAGACCGGGGGCAATCCCGTACAGGCTGTGCAGGAGAGCGGGCCTTTCCCGGAGAGCTCATCCGGGAACAGCGCGGCGGAATAACGGTGCCGCTTTACGGCGGCAGAATGGAGGGCGGCACGAACAGGGTTCGTGCCAAGGAACGGCTGCCGCCGTTCTTTCCTGAATGAGATGCTGCCTTGCGGCGGTGGAATGGAGAGGTGGATATGGATTGCAGGATCATACGGATCGACGATCAGACCTGGAGACTGGAGGAAGAGGGCGTCCGGTTTTTCCTTCTTACGGGAAGCCGGAGCGCCCTGCTCATCGACAGCGGCATGCAGGTGCATAACGCGAAGAAGCTGGCGAAAGGGCTGACCGCGCTTCCCCTGTCCCTTCTCAACACGCATGCGGACAGGGATCATATCGGAAGCAACGCGGAGTTCGACTCGGTCTACATGAGTCCGGCGGAGCTGGTCAATTATCCTCTCGCGAAAAAGGCCTCGGATATCATTCCCATCCGGGACGGCAGCAGCATCGATCTGGGCGGACGCCGCCTGGAGATCATTGAGATCCCCGGGCACACCCCCGGAAGCATCGCGGTGCTGGATGTGGAGCGGCGCGTGCTCTTTTCCGGCGATACGGTTCAGGACGGCAGCATTTTTCTGTTCGGACCCATGCGCAATATCCCTGCTTTTTATCACAGCCTGAAGCGGCTGGAAGGCATGACGGGCCGGTTCGATCTGATCTATCCCTCCCACGGCAGTTTTCCGGTGAAAAAGGAGCTGATCTCCCGCCTGATCTCCCAGACGGCGAAGCTGGAGCGCGGAGAGCTTGCGGCTTCGGAAGCGGCCTTCATGGGGATCCCGCTGAAACGCTATGAAGCGGACGCGGCGGTGTTCCTCTGCGATGCGGATCACGGGGAGAAGGATGAAATGTCCGCGCAGGGCGGACAAAGGCCTTCCGGAAACAGCGGCGCGGACGACAAAGGGAAGTCGGGGAAAAGAACGGAAGGAGAAGCCGGATGAAACGGATCGTTCTGAGGAAAGCGGGGCTGACGCTGACCTGTCTGCTTCCGGAGAGCGGGAATGGGAAATGCGTTCCGGAAGAACGCGGGATACAGGGCGGCTGGACGGACAGCGGAGCAGCGGATTTCAGGCCCGGCCTGATCTGGTTTCACGGCGCGCAGGACGGCCTGCGCCTGCCGGAGGAGCTTCTGGAGGCTGCGAACACGGCCTGCGTCTGCATTTCCGGCGAGGACTGGAACCGGGATCTGACGCCCTGGCCTGCGGAGCGGGTTTTTAAAAGAGGGGAGGATTTCGGCGGAAAGGCGGACGCCTATCTGGCCCTTCTTGCGGAAACGATCATTCCCCGTACGGAGGAGGTGCTTTCTGTTAAACCCCGCTTCCGGGCCCTGGCAGGCGTGTCCCTTGCCGGGCTTTTTTCCGTATACGCGGCGTACCGGACGGACCTGTTCGACCGGATCGCAAGCATCTCCGGCTCCCTCTGGTATGATGATTTCCTTGCCTTTATGTGCGCACATAAGCCGTCCGCGCGGCTGGAGAGGGCTTACTTTTCTCTGGGGGACAGGGAAAAGAAAACCGGAAACCGCCGCATGGCCCGGGTGGAGGAGGGCACGCTGGAAGCGGTGAGGCTTCTGCGGGAGGAGCTCGGTGATGTCGGGGGAGAGCGGGCCGGAAGAAAGCAGACTGGGAGAAAGCAGGCCGGAGAAGAGAGGGTTTTCTTTGAAACCAATCCGGGGAACCATTTTGCCGACCCGGAGGGACGGATGGAAAGAGCGTTTCGATGGCTGCTGCGGAACTGAAACAATGTTAAGGAGAGAAGGATGAAGGGACAAATGGAGTTCTTCCCGGAGGAAAAGGACGACAGAGAGCGGATCGGGCCGGAAGCGGCTGAGGTCAGCCGGGAATTTGAATTGTTCTGCGGCTTTCTGCTGCAGGAGAAAATAAAGCTTTCAAAAAATACGGGATATATCGGAAAAAAGGACTGCTTTGCGCTGAACGGCCTTCTGCGGGCAAAGGAGAATTATGAGAAGCCTACCCGCTTTCAGACCTTTTATCCGGTCATCCATTTCTGGCACTACGTTGCCATGAATTTTCAGATTCTGGAGATAGACGAAAAGGGAACCGGCGTGCAGAAGGGAGAAAACTGGGAGATTTTCCATCAGGCGTCCGATGTGGAGCGCTTCCTGCTGTTCGCCCTTATTTTTCTGGAAAGTGATGATCTTTCAGAAGACGGGCGTCCTTTCATATCGGAATACGGGGCATTCGCAGAATGGTTCAGAACCGCCAGTCCGACGCCCGGAAAGGAATATTCCCTGCTGCTGCCGGCGCGTGGATATAAAGAAACCGACCGCCCGGCAGTCCTCATGATCATGGAAGAGCTGGGAATGCTTCGGGTTCTCCCGGAAACGGACCTGGATCAGAGAAGAGGAACCGCTTCCTGGAGAGTGGAGATCCGGCCTCTTTTCGGTCTGGGAAGGGACCTGCACAGAAGCATCAGGGAAAAGGGATTTTTTTCAGAAGAGGAAATGGTCAATTTCTGCTTCGGCCAGTTTATGAAGGAACGCCTGCCGGGCGGAAAAACGGACGGGGACAGGAAAACAGGCGCGATCCGGAAGCTTTTCTGTGAGCCGGAGGAAACGGATTACAGCGGCCAGGGGATCGAACTGGAAATCCGGCCCCGATATCATGACAGCATGCGGGCGGTGCGCATGAGCCTGGCAGACACGCTGGGCGATCTGCATGCCATGATCCAGAAAGCCTTTCAGTTTGACGACGATCATCTGTATGCTTTTTATGTGGGCCATGGCAGCCTGCAGAGGACTTATATGTCCGGAAGGGCACAGGATTGGGACGACGGTTTGTCGGCGGAGGAGACCCGGCTGGGCAGCCTGAAGCTGAAAAAAAGCCAGAAGTTTTCCTATCTGTTTGATTTCGGCGATTCCTGGCGGTTTGAGATCAAGGTATTAAAGCTTCTGGAGGAGCGTGTGGAGCAGCCGGAGATCATCCGCTCGGAAAAGGCGGCTCCGAAGCAATATTCTGACTGGGAGGAATGAGGAACGGTCCGGCGGAAAAGAGACAGGCAGCGCCTTTGGCGGAAAATCCTGCACTTATCGGAGGAGGATGTGCAGCATATGAGGATAAACAGGAAGGAACAGAACATCGCGGTATTCGAGGATACCATGGCCTGGCTTAGGCAGAACGGGACGCTGCGGGCTGCGGTGGAAGAGACGAAGAAGCGCACGGTATTTTATCCGGCTTCCATCCTGCCGGAAGGCGGCTCTTCCTGCGGTAAGGAAGCGGAGCGCGCTGATTTCCCAAAGCGGTATGAAAGGACGCAGGTGGAGGTAACGGCCTTTCGTTCCTTCGCGGCGGCCATGCGGGAGAAGAGACGGGATCCGGAAAAAAGAACAGCCGTCCTCAACTTTGCCTCCGCCACCAACCCGGGCGGCGGTGTGACGAAGGGAAGCAGCGCGCAGGAGGAATCCCTCTGCCGCCTGTCCACGCTCTACCCCTGCCTGAATACGCCGGAGCTGAAAAAGGCCTATTACGATTTTCACAGGCAGCGCCATGACGCCCTTTATACCGACGCCTGCGTCTATACGCCGGACATTCTGGTGATCAAAACGGACGACGACGCGCCGGAGCGCATGGAGGAAAAACGCTGGTGCAGGCTGGACGTGATCAGCTGCGCCGCGCCCAACCTGCGGGAGCGCCCCTCCAACGCCATGAATCCCGGCCCTTCCAGACCGGTGCGGATAACGTCGGAGGCGCTTTTATCCCTCCTGAAGCAGCGCGCCCGCCGCATCCTTTCCGTGGCCGCCGAAAACCGGGAGGACATCCTGATCCTGGGCGCGTTTGGCTGCGGCGCTTTCCGCAATCCGCCGGAAACGGCCGCCCACGCCTGGGCGGAGGTGCTGCCGGGATTTTCCGGCGTGTTTGAAAAGGTGCATTTCGCGGTATATTGCCGCCCAGATGATATGCGGAATTATCTGGTGTTTGATGAGGCGCTGAACGCTCCGGCATTATGATGGCGGATACCTGCGGCATGGCTCTGGATGAGATCATAAGGAAAGGTATACGGAGCTGTGAAGGGGAAATTTTAAATTCAGCCACAGCTTTTTAAAGTTTCTGAAGTGCCAGCTTATCCAGAAGAAGCGTTGAGGTATTTGAGGGAAGATGAATACGTTCTTTTTTCATTAAAATTCGGGATCGTTGATTTGCTTCATAGTTGCGGGTTCCCTGTTGGAATGCGGAGCAGCATAGAAAATCATGTTTTGAGTTTTCCTGTGCGTCAGCCTGAATGACGAAGATAAAACTGTCAATGCCAATATGACTTGAAATAAGATAATCTGCTTTGATAGAAGTGGGAAACGGGTACATGTGAGGCATATAGGAATAGAGAGTAAAGTCGTTGTCCAGAGAATTTTTCAGATGGATTAAAGCCTTTAGCCGGGGCTCAATCATTTCTGTATACAGGGCAGCTTTTTGAATTGCTCCGTTTAATATTTTCCCGTCCATAATACGATCAACCACTTTTGTCGAAGAGTAGTTCGGAAGGGATATATCCTTCATATACCGAAAACCGGCCAGGTGAGGATAATCCTTCGGCGAGAAGGTAAGACTTACAGGATATAGCTTTTGCCTGTAGCCATATGTAAATATATAACGGTATTCGGTCAGCTCTTTCCAGGCTGAAGCAGATTGTTGCAAAAAATCCATATCGTAATCGTCCTTTGTGAAAATGAAAGAGCCCTGCACATGCAAGGCCCTTATAAAGCATTTTCGTTCAGTTCCGCGGAACCTATTCGGTTTGAGGTAAACGCATAACCCAAGATCAGGCTCCACAGCCGGCTGCATACCGAAACAGTCAACTGCTTCAATGCCGCGATAGCTGATCAATGCCGCTATCCTCTACCTGCATTATAGCAGAAACAGGCCCGTAGTCAATGAAAAAATGGCATTTTCTGCGAAATATCTTTTTGAGCGCTGTTTGCCTGCTCTCTGATATTATATGCAATTTTTTGCAAATTACCACGAAAAAGCAGATTGACTCCGACCTTACGTCATAGCTTATGCTGTATTCACACGGAAGGAGGAAACGCCGATGATGACGGTAAAGGAAGTGAGCCGGCTGACCGGCGTGAGCGTTCGCACCCTGCAGTATTATGACAGAATCGGACTTCTGCGTCATGCCGGAAGGGGCGCTTGTTACTGTTCAGCCTTCGGCAGAACAGTAACGGCATCCGGCCATTCCAATCGCTTCGCGATGGGCCGGATGCTTCCTGCCTGTACGTTTTCGTACGGCCTGCGCAGTAAATGCGCAGACCTGTCTGAACAGTAACGGGCGCTTCTTTGCATGAAAAGAATTGCGCGGCCGTTCGTTGACAGGATATTTGCATAATTATAGAATGGGATTAGGAATTTTATGGCGAGGAAATCTGACAGAGATGCTGTGGAGGAATAAAATGTCTGCTACTCTGGACTACTACAACCAAAACGCCAGGTCCTATACATCCGCTACCCAGGCCCTTGATTTCCGTTCTATCCAGGAGCATTTCCTGTCCTGTATGCCGCGGCCCGCCCGAATTCTGGATTTTGGCTGCGGCTCCGGACGGGATACCGGATATTTTCTGAATCGCGGTTTTCAGGTGGATGCCATAGATGGTTCCTCAGAGATGTGCCGAATCGCCGGAGAGTATACCGGAATACCGATCCGGCAGATGCTTTTTCAGGAGCTGGATACAGTGGATACCTATGACGGAATATGGGCCTGCGCTTCCATCCTTCACCTGCCTAAAGGGGAGTTATCCGACGTTTTTGACAGGATGGCAGTTGCATTGCGGAAAAACGGGATTCTTTATGCTTCCTTCAAATATGGAAGCTTTGAGGGAGAACGAAACGGGAGGCATTTTACCGATTTTACGGAAGCATCTTTTGCAGAATTTGCCGGAGGGTTTCATAAGCTTGTGATTCAGGAAATGTGGATTTCCAGGGATGTCCGTCCGGAAAGGGGAGAGGAACGGTGGCTGAATACGATCCTTCAAAAATCGGCTATACGCTGAGAATCAACGGAGAATATAATAATACACTGGATATCCAGGGCTTTTCCCGAATGCTGAAGGACCCTTCTTACTGTTATAAATTTTTCTGGCTGGAGGCTCTGGCAGTACTGATCTCGGAAGGGATGAGGGAGACCACTTTTGATACGGTTATAGATGAAATGATCGCCAACGCCTGGTATCCGGTTCGGGAGTTTCATATCCATTTAAGCGGCGTACAGGACGGCGAGGTGCGTGACGGTCTGGAAAGAGCGGTGGTATGCCTGGCACAGATAAGCGGTCTTTCTTCCGGTGCCTCAAAGCTGGAAATTAAGAATGCTATTCATGAACATGAAAAGGAACTGAAAGTCCATAAGGAACAGCTGACGAATATGGTTCCTTACCGGGCTCTGGCGGGGTTTTTCAAAGAAAATCCCGGATCCGCGTGGAACAGCATTGCGCGGATGGTGGAATATATTGAACGGATCAACCGCCTGGAAAAGCCGCTTCCCTATACGCTGGGAACGAGCGGCGGGCTGAAACGGGAGCTGCGGTTTGATCCGGAGTGGATGAAGATGATCCAGGACAACATGGTTCCCATTCTGGGCTGGATTCAATATGAAAAGGTGAAATGGCTTCAGGCGAATAATCCGGAGGTGCCGGGCCTTGTTTATAAGCTGGCTCCTCTGGACGAGAAGATGAGAAAGCTGGGACATGTGCGGAAGCTCTGGGAGGGGATTCTGGAGATGAGACCGGTTCCTGATGTGTTCACCGGCAGGCCATTGCAGACCAAAGCCTATGACGTGGATCATTTTGTACCATGGTCCTTTGTTATGAATGATGAGCTGTGGAATCTGATGCCTATGGATTCCTCCCTGAATGCCTCAAAAAGCAGCCGCCTGCCCAAATGGGATCCATATTTTGTCAGATTTGCGGGAAATCAGTTCATGCTGTATGAGATGATTCAAAGCAATTCTCATATCCGAAAGCTGTATGAAGGCTGTTACCGGGATAATCTCCATTCCATTTGGGCCCAGCGCGAGCTGTATCGGCCGGGAAACACAAGGGAGGAATTCACAGCCATTCTGCAGAGGAATATGAAGCCGATCTATGATTCCGCATGGAGACAGGGGTATGAGATCTGGCGGTTTGGCAGGTAAGAAGAGGAGAAATAAGACCAATGAAAACTGTCAGAGTTGTTGCAGCGGTAATAGAGTCGGATCATAAAATATTTGCTACGCAG
>CALWGL010000001.1 GCA_944380025.1 uncultured Lachnospiraceae bacterium | reverse complement strand
CGCTCTTCCGATCTGTCGCCTTCCTGAAAGAATCCCTTCGGGATTCTTCTCTGATTAAAATGCCGCCTTCCGGCGGCAGAAAGTGAGGAAGATTCATGACAGCAAAACAGTTTGCCCGGCGTATGGAGGAATCGCAGGCAAAATTCTACCGGCTGGCTTACTGCTACGTCAAAAACGAACATGACGCGCTGGAGATCGTCTCCGAGGCCGCCTACCGGGGCTTCATCCATCTTGGCCGCCTGGAAAAACCGGAATTTTTCGATACCTGGATGAGCCGCATCGTCATCAACTGCGCCTGCGACCTGCTGAAAAAGCAGAACCGGTTCGATTTTCACGAACCCGACGACTCCCTTCCCGCGAAGGAAGAGGAGCTTTCCGTGGACGACAGGCTCGACCTGTATCAGGCGCTGGACGCCCTTTCCCCGGATGAAAAATCCCTGATCATCCTGAAATATTTCGAGGACAGGAGCTTCCGGGAAATCTCGTCCATCCTGAAGCTTCCGGAAAGCACGGTGAAAACCCGACTTTACCGCGTCATCGGAAAACTGCGGACCGCCATGGTCTGAATGTCAGAAAGGAGCGCAGCCATGAATAAAGGAAAAGAAAACTATCAGAACATCCCCCTGCCCGACGGCCTCTCTGACGCTGTCCGGAAAGGAATCAAGAAAGGAAAGAGACATATGGAAAAAAAATGGATTGCCGCTGCCGGTACCCTCGCCGCAGCCTGCGTGCTGGGCTTCGTCGTTCTTAACGCACTTCCCGCGGACAGCCTTCGCACCCCCACAGAAAACGATCCGGCCTCCCAGGCCCGCATGGCAGATTCTCAGAACGGCCAGACGCCGGAGGCGGCCGCATACGGCCTTCCCGAAGATGCTTCCGGAGATTCTGCCGCCCCGGCTTCCATGGACGATACTTCCGAAGCGGATCCTTCCATGGAAGGCCCTGCCGCAGAGCAGACCGCCCCTTCCTCCCTTCGGGTAACCGGAATCATAGCGGAGATCAGCGACGATCAGATCCTTCTGAAAAATGAGGAAGAGGGCGCGGCTTATCCCGAGATCCTTCTGAACCTTACGGAGGACACTCTGATCCTCTCCGCTGCAGACTGCAGTGAAAAGGCCCTCTCCGACTTTGCGGTCGGCGACACTGTTTACGCGGACGTAAGCCCTGTAATGACCAGAAGCCTTCCTCCCATGACGAACACCTTCACCCTCTTCTGCGAGATTCCGGAGGATACCGCCGTTCCCGCCTATGGGACCATCACGGACGTCAGCGCCGATGAGGACGGAAATCTGCGCGTTTCCACAGATCAGGATCTGATCCTGAACCTCACCCCGGACGCCCCCGTCCTTTCCCTGGACGGGACGGAAACCCTTTCCGCGGCCGGGCTGATGGCCGGAGACACGATCCTGGTGCGCTACTCCATCATGACCATGAGCATCCCCGCTCAGACCACCCCCGATGAGATCCGGCTTGTGGCCCAGGCTCCCGCCGTGGCCGCGCCGGATCCGGCAGACGAAGACACCGCAGCGGCGCAGGATTCCGCGGTATCTCAGGACTCTTCCATCCGGGTATCCGGAGCCGCAAATGAAATCGCAATCGGAGGAATAAAGAATGGACAGATCCTTCTGGAAAATGACGAGGAAGGCGCGGCTTATCCCCAGATTCTTCTGAATATCACGGAGGATACCCTGATTCTCTCCGCTGAAGATTACTCCAAAAAGAATCTTGCCTCTATTCCGGTTGGAGAAATCCTCTACGCCGACATCAGCCCGGCCATGACCAGGAGCATCCCTCCCATGGCAAACGCCATTGTAGTATTCTGCGATGTACAGGAGGACACCGCCATCCCCACCTATGCGCAGATCACGGATATCCAGATCGGTGACGACGGCCAGGTAACCATCGTCACCGACCAGAGCCTGAACCTGCTTCCAAATGAAAATACCAAAGTTCTCAGTCTGGACGGAAGTTCCACGCTTTCCGCTTCCGATCTGGCTGTCGGGGATACCATTCTCACCCGTTTCCAGATCATGACGGCAAGCCTCCCCGCCCAGACCAACCCGGAAGAAATCCGGCTCGTCGCAAGGTCCGGCGATACGCAGACCACCGCCGTCCAGTAACCTTCCGGGCGGACGCTCACACGATACCCCGAAGCCGCAGCGGCGTAGACAGTTGGCCGGACAGACTTTCCCCTTACAGGGCAGGTCTGTCCGGCCATTCGGCTTTCTGCTCAAGCTTTCAACCTGCGGTTGAATCCGGCGGAGCGGATTCTATGCGGCGGTTAGTGCACACCGGACCCGGACAGGATAAAATAACCGCAGACAGGAAAGCCGCCTTTGGCTTGATTTCCGGAGAAAGGAGCGGAAAATTATGCTGGATATGCAAAAAATTGGAGTTTTTATCGCGGAAAAAAGAAGACAGCACAGCCTGACTCAGCAGCAGCTTGCGGGACGGCTGAACATTTCCTTTCAGGCGGTATCCAAATGGGAAAACGGTACCGCATCCCCCAACATCGAACTGCTGGCGGAGCTTGCCGCTGTGCTGGGGGTAACGACGGATGAACTTCTGGCAGGCAGGGAAAAGAAGGAAGGGCTCTCCTACAGCAGGGCGGGTGTGGACATTGCCTATACAGACGCCATGAAACGGGAGATGGCAAAAGTGCTGGAACAAAGAGACTGCCGGGTACTGAACGGCCTTGGCGCCTTTGCCTCCCTTTATGACATTGACTTTCCCGACATGAAGCATCCCGTTCTGGTTCTGAAATCCGAGGAGCCGGGTTCCAAACAGAAGCTCGCTGTGGAATATGGCTATACGGAATCGATCTGCCATGATATGATCAATCATCTGGTCAATGACATCATCGTGATGGGCGCAAGACCTCTCGCCGTACTGGATACCATCGTCTGCGGAAACGCGGAAAAGGATACAATCCACGCGCTGGTAAAGGGAATTTCCGATGCCTGCCGGGAAAATGAGTGTTCCCTTGTAGGCGGAGAGACATCCATCCAGCCGCAGGTAGTAAACGCGGGCACCTATGTTCTCACCGCGAGCATTGCCGGAATTGCGGAGAAGGAGAGGATCATTGACGGAAGCGCGGTCCGGGAAGGGGATGTGGTTCTGGCAGCCGCGTCCAACGGCCTGCACACCAATGGATATTCCCTCGTCCGGCTGATGATGGAACGAATGCCCCAGATCAAGCTGGAAAGGATCGAGGGGCTGACCTTTATTGAGCAGATCATGAAGCCGCACACACCATATTATAAAGCAGTGAAGGAAGCGACGGAGAGAAAACTTCTTCATGCCATGGCTCATATTACCGGAGGCGGAATAGCAGGCAATCTGTGCCGGGTGATCCCGGATGGCCTGACGGCCCGCATCGATCTTTCCCGTCTCCGTATTCCTGCCATTTTCCGTTATATCAGAGAGCAGGGAGAAATCCGGGAGGACGAAATGCTTCATACTTTCAACTGCGGAGCCGGTCTGGTTCTGGTAGCAGGCCGGGAGCATGCAGACACCGTAAAACGCCTGGTATCCCGGCAATGTCCCTGCTATGAAATCGGAGAGATCATTTCCGGGCAGGAAAAAGTGCGGATGGAAGGAAGGATGAACTGGTAACCGGAAAGGGAATGTATGTTACACATCCGACAGCGAGGCGCAAGAAGCTGCTGCATTTTCTCTGATTTCAATGACAAACCCGCCGGTCTGTGGTACAGTGGATGCAGAACAGACAGTCAGGGGGAGCTTTATGGAAACTCACGGAAAAATACTCATCGCGGACGACGATCCGGAAATCCGGAACGTCCTCCGGATGCTTCTGGAAGAAGAAGGCTATCAGGTCATTTCCGCCAGGAACGGAGAAGAAGTCCTGAAGAAGGCAGATGGTACCATCGATCTGTTTATTCTGGACGTCAATATGCCGGTGATGTCCGGCTTCGCCGCAGGCACCGAGCTGCGCAGACAGACCTGCGCGCCAATCATTTTTCTCACCGCCTATTCCGGGGAATCCGACAGGGCGATCGGCTATTCGGCCGGAGCGGACGATTATATCGTAAAGCCCTTTTCCAACGCGGAGCTTCTGCTTCGGGTAAAGGCGCTTCTTCGCCGGGTGCGCCATTACAGTTCTCCAACGACCGGCGCAGCGCTCTCAGGGAAACCGCAGACGCCCGCAGAGACGCCCGCTCAGGTCCGGTATCAGGATCTGGTTCTGGATACGGACAGCCAGTCCGTGAGCCGGAACGGAGAAATGATCGCCCTTACCGGAACGGAATTTCGGATCCTGGAGCTTTTGCTCACACACCGTAAAAAAATTTATTCTCTGGAAAACATTTATCAGAGCGTTTGGAAGGAAGAAGCGGTGGGCGATGCCGCCATCATGGTTCACATCAAAAACATCCGGAAAAAGCTGGGGGACAGTTCCAAAAATCCCCGCTATATCAAAACCGCCTGGGGAAAGGGATATTATGCGGACTGAAAGAAAAACGGATTCCCGAAAAAAAGCAGTTTCCCGGAAAAGAAGACGCCTGGCAGGGGAGATTCTGGAATTTCTCCTGGTTTCCTTTGCCATTTCCGCCTTTACTTTCTGCTTTCTTTATTTTACTTCCGAATCCCTTGCGGACACTTATCTGGCTCAGCTGGGAATCCTGCCGGGCGCTTCCGGTCAGGCCCTTTTGAAAATCTGGCTGCGAAACCTCTGTCTGACGGCATCCGTGGTCATTTTTCTGATCCTGTTTCTGTTTCTTCTGGGACAGCGGATGGCCTATCTTTTGAAAATCATCCGGGGCGTGGATGCGCTCCAGGCCAGCCGCCTGGATTCCGCCATTCCCCTCGAAGGCGACGACGAGCTGACCGAGCTGGCTGAACGGATTAACGCGCTTGCCGCGTCCGAAAAGGAGCTTGCCGCAAAGGAACAGAAAATACAGGAGGAAAAGAACGCCTGGGTCCGTTCCCTGTCCCACGATATCCGCACGCCCCTCACCTCCATGCTCTCCTACACACAGCTGCTGCAGGACCGAGACAGCCTGAGTGAAACGGAAATGCGGGATTATATCCGCCTGATGCAGACAAAAACAGAACAGATCCGCGAGCTGACCGACCGGCTTCTCGGAAGAGAAACGAGAAATCCGGAACCGGTGGAACATATCCGCCTCCTGATGGAACAGCTGGCCGCGGAATGGGAAGAAAACCTGGAAGAGCGCTTTCCATGCAAAGTGGATCTTTCCGGCCTTTCGGATTTTTCCGGAATGGCCGATATCTACGCCTTCCGCCGCATTTTTGACAATCTGACCTCCAATACGGAAAAATACGCGGACCCGCAACGGCCGGTGGAGCTTCTGATCACCGGAAAGGAACGCCATCTGACCATAACGCAGAAAAACGGGATCCGACAGCACATAGAAAACGCCCCGGAAAGCAGCGGAATCGGCCTGAACAGCATCCGGCGCATTGCCGCCGACTACGGCGGAACTCTGGATTTCCACAAAGACCGGCAGGATTTTACCGTGGAAATTTCCCTCTCCCTTCCGCCCTGTCTTTAGAATTTCTTCAGAATTGCCTTAAAATTTTCCTTATAATCTCATGATAAAGTAAGACCATAAAAAACAAATACCGCCTCACCGGCGGCGGAAAGCGAGGCGGCCGGGCCTTCCGCTCGGCCTGGAAATTGCCCTGACAGGCAATTTCTTACAAACGAATGCCGCCTGTCGGCGGCGGAAAGCGAGGTATATATGGCACTTGGAATTTATATGATTCTGTTTGTTGGAATGAGCGTGATCACTGTGGTGGGACTTTCTCTGCTGTATCTGATGAAAAGCCACGGGGCCAGGCAGGTTATTTTTTATATCATGGCGGTATGGGGAATGTTCATAGCCGCCATCAGCGCCACCGGTCTTCCTACCAACTACACCCTGGAAAGGCTCATCACCTGGGCAATCGGTTTTCTCAGCGTGGCAGGTATCGTGGTGTATATCCGCTCCGCGGAAGATAAGGCCCGCATGGCGGCGCGCATCCTTGTCACAATCTCTGTGGCGGGCGGGATGGTAAAGCTGTTTCTGCTGTGAGCGGCGTCCCGCTCCCTTCTTCCATCCCTTTTGTCCTTTGAGCCGCAGCCTCGTTTCAAACGGCTGCGGCTTCCTTTTAACCACAATATACTTTCCGAATTATTCTTTCACATTTTTGAAGATCTGTTTCCGATATCGGTAAACATCCCCGCCATTTCTGCTCTTATAGTAAAAATACTCAAATCCTCTTTCCAGCAATTCCTGCTTCAAAGAGGCCTGTCTGTCATCCTCACCGGGGCAGTCAAGGATCCAGCCGCCGTTTTTTACAACTCGCGTCAATTCTCCAAGCTCTTTTTCATAATCATCGCCAACCACATGTCCCGACATCACAATATCAAAGCTATTATCCTCATAGGGAAGCCAGTCGCATGTGCCATCCAGGACAGTAACATTTTGAATCCCTTCTTTTCGGATTTTGTCCCTCATAAATTCCCGAAGTCTGTCCACAGGCTCGCTGGCATAGACGCTTTTGGCCTTCCTGGCGGCTGCAAAAGCCAGTCTGCCGCTCCCCGCGCCTACATCCAGAACAACTTTATCTGTAAAATCAGCCAGTTCAAGAAGCCTTTCCGGATTCCAGTCACAGATGTAAGGGCATCTCCGGTTCATCCTTTCCGGATACATATAGACCACTGCCCAATCCTGATAATCCAGGACGAAACACTCTGCCGAACGAACCTGTTCCGCATCGCAGTCCTTCGGCGCATTTTTTACGAGCTGTTCCACGTCTTCCGCAATTTCCGGCGCTTTTTCCCCGCAATACCATGCCACAGCAGGATTATAGGCCAGCGCGATTCCCAGATTTCTCAAATACTCTTCCTGATATCCCTCTTTCTTACAAAGCTGACGAATCAGGTATCTGTCCATTAACAGGATGCAGTTAAATGAGTAATCTTCCGGGTCAATCCAATGAAACGCCATTCCTTTCCTCCCATGAAAAGCCCCGGGCTGCCCCCCTCTTTCGTACGGCTTTCATACGAAAAGGGTGCAGCCCTGCTGTTTGAATTCCTCTATCTTCCGGTCGATCCGCTCCGGGGAGATGCCCAGCCGTTCCGCTAGGCATTCCCTGCACAGAAACTCCTTCGCTCCCCGGTTCACGAATTTCCGGAAGGCCCCGATCTCATTGTAGGTCAGGGCCTTTCCGCATTTCATACAGACGGACATTACAGATCGACCACCTTTGCGCGGTAGACCTCACATCCGAAGGGAGGCAGCTCCCGGATCACCGTGGAATTTTCCACGCGGAAATCTTCCTTCGTCCAGACCTCGTGCATATCCAGGGTCTTTCCGGTGGAGAAGCCCAGGCCGATCTCGTCCAGATTGAAGCGGGCGGCGGCCTTCTCCTCGCTCAGGTTGAACAGGCCGATGGCAACGTCGCCGTTTTCCAGCTGGCGGGAGTAAATGACCATGTCGTCCCCGCTCCAGATGCCGTTCAGCTTCACCGGCTGGCGGCAGGCCCTGTCCTGATTGATGGCGATGAGCTCGTCGTTGCAGAGGATCTCCTTCGTCGCTTCATTCATCTTCCGGATGTCGCAGCCGATCATCAGAGGCGAGCCAAGCAGCGCCCAGATGGAATAATGGGTTTTATACTGCGTATCCGTGCAGCCCTTCAGGCCCACGTTTCCCTCGCCGTACATGCCCACGATCAGCATGTCCATGTCGTTAAAGCAGCCCACCCCGTTGTAGGGATGCAGCTTCTCCTGCTGCTTCGTCAGATCCTTTACGGATTCCCAGGTGTCAAAAATATCTCCGGTGGAACGCCACATGGATGCCGCGGAGGTCTTGATCCACTCATGGGTCTGGTCGCTTCCCCAGGAGCAGGCGGAAAACAGGATGTCCCGTCCGCAGTTTTCCAGGGCAAGGCCCATCCTGCGGTAGAGATACTGGCCGTGAATGATGGGGCTGTGATAGCAGTAATCGTACTTCAGGAAATCCACGCCCCACTCCGCAAAGGTTTTCGCGTCGATGAACTCATGCTCGAAGCTTCCCGGATAGCCCGCGCAGGTCAGATTTCCGGCGCAGGAATACATGCCGAATTTCAGCCCCTTACTGTGCACATAATCCGCCACAGCCTTCATGCCGTTGGGAAACTTCTCCGGATCCGGCACCAGCCGCTCATTTTCATCTCTGGTCTTTAAAGACCAGCAGTCGTCGATGACCAGGTATTCATACCCCTTTGCCAGCAGTCCGCTCTCCACCATCACGTCCGCCGTTTCCTTAATCAGTTCCTCATTGATGTTCGCCCCGAAGGTGTTCCAGGAATTCCACCCCATGGGCGGCGTCAGCTTTACCATATTGTCTCCTCCTTGTTTTTTTGTTTCTATTTTAAGTTCCTGTTCCGTTTTCTGCTATGTGGATTGTTTCCTGTCATTGTATTTTTGTTTCCTTCGCACCTTCTGATCGCGCGGTACGCACAGCTCACGGCGATGCTGTTCCCTGACCATCCGCGCGGCCGCCCTCCGGGCTTATCTGATTGCGCGATACGCACAGCTCACGGCGACGCCGTTCGCTGCCCATCCGCGCGGCCGCCCTCCGGGCTTATCGCGCCAGCTCGCAGCGCTGCTGCTCCCTGCCCGTTGCCCGTCGAATATCCGCAGGGATGTGCAGGCACGCCTGCACATCCCTGCGGCTGCTCTCCGGGCTTATCGCGCAAAAGAAGCTGCCCGGCAGCGAAACCGGACAGCTTTTCCTGAATTTCCCGTTATTCTTTTCCTTCTTCCACGACCTTCTGGATAAAGGCGGCAAGCTCCTGGCTTCCCAGGTCGCCGTCGTCGCGGCTTCTGACGGAAACCGTTCCGGTCTCCTCTTCCTTCTGTCCCACGATGAGCATATAGGGCACCTTCTCCATCTGGGCGCTGCGGATCTTGTAGCCGATCTTTTCATCGCGCTGGTCCATTTCGCAGCGGATGCCGGCACTTTTAAGCTTCTGCAGGATCTCCTGTCCGAAATCAAAGAACTTCTCGGAGATGGGAAGCACCTTCACCTGCACCGGAGCCAGCCATACCGGGAACTTGCCCGCGTAATGCTCGATCAGGATGCCGATGAAACGCTCAAGTGCTCCATATACTACACGGTGGATCATGATCGGGCGATGCTTCTCGCCGTCCGCTCCCATATATTCCGCCTCAAAGCGCTGCGGAAGCTGGAAGTCGAGCTGGATGGTTCCGCACTGCCAGGTTCTTCCAAGGGAATCGGTCAGATGGAAGTCGATCTTGGGTCCATAGAACGCGCCGTCTCCTTCATTCACCACATATCCTTTTCCTACCTCATCCAATGCCTTACGAAGCGCATCGGTTGCAATCTCCCAGTCCTCGTCGCTTCCCATGCTGTCTTCGGGTCTGGTGGACAGCTCCATATGATAGGTCAGTCCAAAACGGCTGTAGACCTCATCAATCAGGCGCATCACGCCCTTGATTTCATCCGTAATCTGCTCCCTGGTCATGAAGATATGCGCATCGTCCTGGGTGAAGCAGCGCACGCGCATCAGGCCGTGCAGCTGGCCGGACTTTTCATGACGGTGCACCAGTCCCAGCTCGCCGATACGAAGCGGCAGGTCACGGTAGGAACGGGGCTGGGATTTGTAAACCAGCATGCCGCCCGGGCAGTTCATGGGCTTCACCGCGTAATCCTCGTCGTCGATCACGGTGGTGTACATGTTTTCCCGGTAATGATCCCAGTGTCCGGAGGTCTCCCAGAGCTTCCGGTTCAGGATGATGGGGGTGGAGATCTCCTGATAGCCCTCTCTGTCATGCAGTCTTCTCCAGTAATCGATCAGGATATTCTTCAGCACCATTCCCTTGGGAAGGAAGAACGGGAATCCGGGGCCTTCCTCCATGATCGTGAAAATGCCCAGCTCCTTTCCCAGCTTGCGGTGATCCCGCTTCTTCGCCTCCTCGATGCGGTCCAGATACTCCTTCAGCTGCTCCTTATCCGGGAAGGAGGTTCCGTAGATCCTGGTGAGCATCTTGTTCTTTTCGCTGCCTCTCCAGTAGGCTCCCGCCAGGCTGGTGAGCTTGATCGCCTTCACATATTTGGTGTTGTCCAGATGCGGGCCCGCGCACAGATCCACGAACTCGCCCTGACGGTAAAAGCTGATCACCGCGTCCTCCGGCAGATCCTCGATCAGCTCCACCTTGTAGTCCTCATTTCTCTCCTTCATGAAGGCGATCGCCTCATCTCTGGTAAGCGTGAAGCGCTCCAGCGGCAGACGCTCCTTCACGATCTTCTTCATTTCCTTTTCAATGGCGGAAAAATCCTCGCTGGAGATGGGCTCCTTGAACTCAAAATCATAATAAAATCCGTCCTCGATCGCCGGCCCGATCGCCAGCTTCGTGTCCGGATACAGGCGCTTTACCGCCTGAGCCAGAATGTGGGAGGTGGTGTGACGGAAGGTCCACGCCCCGTCCTTCTCCGTAAATTCCTGTTCTCCTCTGCTTCCGTCCTTCAGAATCACATCCATTTTTGCAGTCTCCTTTCCTGAATCGCTGATACGCTTTCAACCCTTTGCGCGATACGCACAGTTCACGGCAAAGCCGTTCCCTGTGCCGGGCCGCTCGCAGCGCAGCTGCTCGCTGTCCGTTGCCCGTCGAATGTCCGCGTGTCTGTGCAAGCGAGCTTGCCCATCCACGCGGCCGCCCTCCGGGCTTATCGCGCAAAAACACCCTTAGAAAAACGGGCCTCCGTTCTTCTAAGGGTGCAGTCCTCAATTCTCATGCGCGACGCACGGTTCCACCTTAACTTTTCACTTCAGATTCTTCCAAATCCTCATCCTTAACGCGGATTCACGTCTGCACTTTCGGAAACGCTTCCTTAAATGACAGGATCAGATGCCTGACAGAAAGCTGCTTCCTTCCTGCAGCGGCTCCGGAGCGGTCTTCCCCGTGCCCGGCATACAGGGACTTCCAGCGTTATGTCCCATTCTCTGGTCTATGCCCGCGGCAGGCTACTCTTTCCTTCATCGCCTTTTCGTTATCAGTATACTAGCATCCGCAGAATTGAAAGTCAACATTTTTTTGGGGATGGCAGCCATGCAGTTTCCAGTGTTTTGTCCTATGCCAGCTCCTCCGGCTCCTCCAGCGCCTGTTCATACCTGTCCAGAATGATGTTCTGGATGCTTTCCCTGGTCGCCTGGTTGATCGGATGAGCGATATCCCGGTATTCTCCGTCCGTGGCCTTTTTGCTGGGCATTGCAATAAACAGCCCTTTCTCGCCTTCAATTACCTTTATGTCGTGTACCACAAACTCATCGTCAATCGTAATGGATACGATCGCTTTCATCTTTCCTTCCCTGGTGATCTTACGCACACGTACGTCTGTAATCTTCATGTGAGTTCCCCCTTTTATCTTCAGATGACATATCTTTCGTTTTTCTCAACCACAATCTTGATTCCATCTTCGCCCTTGTAATAGGTATTGGCCCGGATCGTATCCCGGCTCTCTACGATGCAGTTCTCAATATGTGTGTTGTCGCCGATATATACGTCATTCAAGATAATGGAATTCTTGATGTAGCAGTTATTGCCGATAAAGGATTTTTTGAAAATAACGGAATCCTCCACCGTTCCGTTGACGATGCAGCCGCTGGAGATCAGGCTGTTGGATACTTTTACGCCGACGTTGTACTTCGCGGGCGGAAGGTCGTCCACCTTGGAATAGATATCCGGATACTGACGGAAGAAGTAGTTCCGGATCTCCGGCTTCAGGAAATCCATGTTGGCGGCGAAATAGTCCTCCACCGATGCGATATTGCGCCAGTATTCCTTAATCTTATAGCCATAGATCCTCTTCTGATTCTTATAGCGGATCAGGATATCCTTAACGAAGTCGTACCGGTCCTCCATCGCGCAGCGCTCGATCATCTCGATCAGAAGTCTTCTGCGGATCACGTAGATGCCGCAGGAGATCGTGCTGGACTTTGCCACGATGGGCTTCTCCTCAAACTCCTCGACCCTGCTGTCCTCATTCATCTTGATGGTGCCGTAGCGCTCCAGATTGGTCCCGGCGGGCATCTCCTTGCAGACGATGGTGATATCCGCCTTCTTGTCAATGTGATATTCCAGAACCTTATTATAATCCATCTTGTACACGCAGTCGCCGGAAGCGATGACCACATAGGGCTCATGGCTGCTCTTTAAGAAGGAGAGGTTCTGATACATGGCGTCCGCCGTTCCTCTGTACCAGAAGCTGTTGTCCGCCGTCACCGTAGGGGTGAACAGGAACAGGCCGCCCTGCTTGCGCCCGAAATCCCACCATTTGGAGGAATTCAGATGCTCGTTCAGGCTTCTGGCGTTGTACTGCGTGAACACGCCGACCTTCTGGATATGAGAGTTGGTCATATTGCTGAGCGCGAAGTCGATGCTTCGGTAGCTGCCCGCGATCGGCATAGCCGCGATAGCCCTTTTCCGGGAAAGCTCCTTCATCCTGTGGTTGTTGCCGCCGGCCAAAATAATTCCTATCGCTCTCACTTTTCCTCACCTGCCTTAATGATAGATTTTCCGCCGGGAAGGATCCCGTCCGGGTAGTCCGCGCTCTCCGTCACGCCGAAAACGACCGTGTTCTTCCCGATGGAAACGCCCTTCGGGATCACGCTCTTTTCTCCCACGGTAGCGATGCCGCTGTTGTAAATGTGAGGGGCGATATCGTTCTCGGCCTCTTCGCCGATCCCCAGCTTCACGCCGTCTCCGATGGAAACGTTCTCCGCCACGATGGCCTTGTTCAGCTCACAGCCTTCTCCCACCACCGTATTGTTCATCACGATGGAATCCCGGATCACGGTTCCCTTCCCGACCACCACGCCGCAGCCGATGACAGAATTGTAGATCTGTCCGGCGATCTCGCTCCCCTCGCCGACGATGCTCCGCTCGATCACACCCTCTGGAGCGATGTACTGAGGCGGAAGGATCTCGCTCTTGGTGTAGATCTTCCAGTATTCCTCATACAGGTTGAACTCCGGCACGATATCGATCAGCTCCATATTGGCTTCCCAGTAGGAATTCAGGGTTCCCACATCCTTCCAGTAGCCGTTAAATTCATACGCGTACATCGGTGCTCCATTTTCATGGCAGTAGGGGATGACATGCTTTCCGAAATCCAGGTTGGGCTGGGACGACCTGGCGATCAGAGCTTCCTTCAGCGTCTTCCAGTTGAAGATATAGATGCCCATGGAAGCCAGATTGCTTCTGGGATTTGCAGGCTTTTCCTCAAAGTCCGTGATCTTTCCGTTCTCGTCCGTGATCATGATGCCGAACCGCTTCGCTTCCTCCATCGGCACGGGCATGACCGCGATCGTGCATTCCGCGTTATGCTGCTTGTGGTAATCCAGCATCACCTCGTAATCCATCTTGTAGATGTGGTCTCCGGACAGGATCAGGACATAATCCGGGTTAAAGCTCTCCATATAGTCGATGTTCTGATATATGGCATTCGCCGTTCCGGTATACCACTCGCTGTTCTCGCTCTTCTCATAAGGGGGAAGGACGGTAACGCCGCCGATATTCCGGTCCAGATCCCAGGGAATGCCGATTCCGATATGCGTATTCAGCCGCAGCGGCTGATACTGGGTAAGCACCCCCACCGTATCCACACCGGAATTGATACAGTTGCTCAGCGGAAAGTCTATGATCCGGTACTTCCCGCCGAAGGATACCGCCGGCTTCGCAACCTTGGAAGTCAGGACGCCCAGTCTGCTTCCCTGACCGCCTGCCAGCAGCATCGCAATCATTTCTTTCTTTACCATGTCATCACCTCATGTTCCTGCATCACGTATTGCATAGATTTACGTACTTTTACGTAAGAAGATTATAACACAGCGACTTGCAAAAGTGAATAATTATTTACAGTTTCTTTCAGCGAAAATGGGCAAATTTAGTAGAAAATTTACATATTTCTTTTTTCCTTTTTTTCTGTCTTGTGTGTTTTTAATAGTTTTGCGCCCGTCTTTTCCCGGGCTTTTTCTTCTATTTTCAACAAAAAAAATTCCCTATTGGTTTTTTTGCCCGCAGTGCGTATAATACATATCAGAATGAGAAAGGAAGGTCATTTCCATGTCGCAGATACAGGGTACTTATCAGGTAGATTTCAGCCGTCCGATCCATGTCTATTTCATCGGCATCGGCGGCATCAGTATGAGCGGTCTTGCGGAGATCCTGCTTTCCGAAGGCTTTACCGTGTCCGGCTCGGACTGGAACCGCACGCCGCTGACCGAACGTCTGGAACGCCAGGGGGCCGCCGTCCATTACGGCCGGCCGCAGAAGGCGGAGAACATCGAAGAGGACGTGGAGCTTGTGGTCTATACCGCCGCCGTTCATCCGGACAATCCGGAATACCAGGAGACTCTGCGCCGGCAGCTTCCGCATCTCACCCGCGCCCAGCTCCTGGGACAGATGATGAAGAACTACCGGCTGCCCGTCGCCGTCAGCGGGACCCACGGAAAAACCACCACCACCTCCATGATCGCCGAGATCCTGATCGCGGCGGATACGGATCCCACCATCTCGGTGGGCGGCGTGCTGAAGGATATCGGCGGCAACATCCGTGTGGGAGCGTCGGAGCTTTTCGTGACGGAGGCCTGCGAATATACCAACAGCTTCTTAAGCTTCTTTCCGAAGGTGGGCATCATTTTGAACATCGAAGAGGATCATCTGGACTTTTTCAGGGATCTGGATGAGATCCGCGCCTCCTTCCGCCGGTTTGCCCAGCTCATCCCAAAGGACGGCCTTCTTATTATAAATGGCGCCATCCCGCGGCTGTCCGAGATCACGGAAGGGCTTTCCTGCCGTGTGGCCACCTTCGGATCCTCTCCGGAAAATGACTACTTCTTCACGGACATCGCACATGACGACACGGCGCGCGCCTCCTTTGTCCTGCATTTTCATGGGAAGGAGCTTCCCGTCCGCCTCGGAGTCCCCGGCGAGCACAACATTGCCAACGCGGCGGCGGCTCTGGCTCTGGCGGATCACCTGGATCTGGATATGGAACGGGCGGCGGAAAGCCTGCACGGCTTTACCGGTACCGACCGCCGCTTTGAATACAAGGGCGAACTCCACGGCGTCACCATCATCGACGATTACGCCCACCATCCCACGGAGATCGAGGCGACCCTGAAGGCCGCGGCCAATTACCCGCACCGGACTCTCTGGTGCGTCTTCCAGCCGCATACCTACAGCCGCACGAAAGCTTTCTTCCACGATTTCGCCCGCGCCCTTTCCCATGCGGACCATGTGATCCTCGCGGACATCTATGCCGCGAGGGAGACCGACACCCTGGGCGTCAGCTCGGCCCTGCTCTGTCAGGAGATCCGGGATCTGGGAACAGACTGCCGTTATTTTCCTTCCTTTGAGGAGATTGAAAAATTTATTCTGGAAAATTGCATCCCCGGCGACCTGTTGATAACTATGGGGGCCGGAAACGTTGTAAACATCGGAGAAGACCTTCTTGGGCAGTAGTTATCCACAATATCCACATTTTTCATGTGTATGAAAGATGTGGATATTTTTTTCGTTTTACCTGGATTTTACAGAAAAATCCACTGTTTCCACAATATCCACATTTTGCCGCAAAGCCCCATACGGCCGGGTTTTTCAGCAAAATGACGGTTCCTTTTTCAGAGGTCGTATGATATAATGCACTTGCTTAAAATATGAGTAAATTTTACATACTGGAAAACAGGTGAGATTATGAGCCGTCTGAAAATCTGTCAGGATGGCTGCGCCGGCGTTACGATCGTGTCCAACCGTTTTATTGACGAGTTCATGCCGCAGGCCAATGATGCGCAGCTGAAAATATATCTGTATCTTCTCCGGGCCGTGAATGCGGGCCGCTCTCTGGATATTCCAAAGATCGCCGACGCCTTCAACCATACGGAGAAGGATGTGATGCGCGCGCTGAAGTACTGGGAGAAGTGCGGCGTGCTCCTGCTGGAATACGACGCGGCCGGAAATCTCACCGGCATCCGGCTTTCCGGACTTTCCGGCTCTCCGGCTGCGCCGCGGAAGGAAGAGACCGCTGCGGCGCCCTCTGTCCCGGAATCCGCCGGCTCAGATCCCGGCGCCCCGGACAGCATCCGGACATCCGGAAAGGAGATCAGACCGTCCTATTCCCTGGATGAGCTGAAGGCCTTCCAGCAGAAGGATTCCGCCGCCCAGCTTCTGTTCATCGCGGAGCAGTATCTGGGAAGGACGCTCAGCCCCTCCGACGTCAGATCCATCCTTTTCTTTTCGGACAGGCTGCATTTTTCCGACGATCTGATCGACTATCTCCTTCAGTACTGCGTCGAACGCGGAAAAAAGGATTTCCGCTATATTGAAAAAGTCGCCGTCAGCTGGGCGGAGGCAGGCGTGACCACTCCCGCCGAAGCCGAAAAGCAGGCTGTCAAATACGATAAGACCGTTTATGCCGTCATGAACGCGCTCGGCAAGACGAACGCCCCCACCAGACGGGAGGCCGGATTCATCCGCCGCTGGAGAAAGGATCTCGGGTTCGAGCTTCCCATCATCCAGGAGGCCTGCGAACGCACGGTCCTTGCCACGGACCGGCACCGTTTTGAATACGCGGACAAGATCCTCTCCTCCTGGAAGGAATCCGGCGTACGCCATCTGTCCGACATCGCCCGGCTGGACGAAGGCTTTCAGAAGGAAAAGCCCGCCAGACAGGGCCGGGAGCGTTCTGCGGACCGGTACAACCGTTTCATGCAGAACAGCTACGATTACGACGCCCTGGAAAAGGAGCTGCTGCACATCTGAGCGTCGGTCTTATTTGAAGGAGAACAGCCGTGGCTTTATCGAATACGCAATACAATGCCATCATGAGGGTGTATGAACAGAAGCAGACGAAAAACCGTCATGTAAGAGAGGACAGGCTCCAATATGTTTATGCCAACGTGAAGGGATACCGTCTGCTGGATGAATCCGTGGCCACGCTTTCCGTTTCCCAGGGGAAAAAGCTGCTGAACGGAGACCCCGACGCCCTCACGGTCCTGAAGGAACAGCTTCACAGGCTCAGCCGGGATAAAAAGGAGCTTCTTAAAAACGCCGGCCTTCCCGACGACTATCTGGAGCCGGTTTACGACTGCCCGGACTGCCGGGATACGGGATACATCAACGGCCGGAAATGTCACTGCTTCCGGCAGGCGGAGATCGCCCTGCTCTATCAGCAGTCCAATCTGAAGGAGGTCCTGGAGAAGGAAAATTTTGATACCCTCTCCTACGATTATTTTGACGGGGACAGCCTCCCCGCCTTTCAGGCCGCCGTCCGCATGTGCCGGGATTTCGCTTCCTCCTTCGGCTCTTCCGGCCGCAGTCTCTTCTTCTACGGGACCGTCGGCACCGGAAAAACCTTTCTGAGCAACTGTATCGCCAGAGAGGTGATCGAAAGCGGTCATTCCGTGATCTATTTCAGCGCGTCCATGCTCTTCGACATGCTCGCGCGCAATGCCTTTGATATAAAGAGACAGGATAACCTGGACTATTTATATAATGACCTTTACAACTGTGACCTGCTGGTCATCGATGATCTGGGAACGGAGCAGAGCACGCCCTTTACGCTCTCCCACCTTTTCACCGTGCTGAACGAACGCATCAGCCGGAAAAAGAGCATGATCATCTCCACCAACCTTTCCCTTCCCGAGCTGAAGGAACGGTATCAGGACAGGATCTTCTCCAGGATCACCAGCAGCTTTGACTTCTGCAAGCTCACAGGCCCGGACATCCGGATGTGCAGAAAACGATTTGCGAACAGAAAGTGAGGACTCCCATGGCGGAAGAAAAAAGAAACTTGGAAACGATCCCGGCAGGTTCTCTGGGGATCATCCCTCTGGCAGGCTGCCAGGCTCTCGGCGAACAGGTGGATCATTATCTCGTAAAGTGGCGCCGCGAACGGGAAAGCGAGCATAAGAACAGCCTGATCTTTTCCGGCTATCAGCGCGATTCCTATCTGCTCAACAGCAAGGTGCCCCGTTTCGGAACCGGTGAAGGAAAGGGCGTCATTCAGGAATCCGTCCGCGGGATGGACCTTTACCTCCTTGTGGATGTGGTCAACCACAGTCTGACCTATTCCCTGTTCGGGCAGGAAAACCACATGTCTCCGGACGACCACTATCAGGATCTGAAGCGCATCATCTCCGCTGTCGGCGGGAAAGCCCGCAGGATCAACGTGATCATGCCCTATCTTTACGAGGGCAGACAGCACAAGCGCACCAGCCGGGAATCCCTGGACTGCGCCATCGCTCTGCAGGAGCTGATCCATATGGGCGTGGAAAACATCATCACCTTCGACGCCCATGATCCCAGAGTGCAGAATGCCATTCCTCTGCACGGTTTTGAAACCGTACAGCCCGCCTATCAGTTCATCAAGAACCTGCTGCGCAACCAGAAGGATCTGATCATAGACGCCGACCACATGATGGTCATCAGTCCGGATGAGGGCGGCATGAGCCGCGCCATCTATATCGCCAACGTACTCGGCCTGGATATGGGAATGTTCTATAAGAGACGCGATTATACCCGCATCGTCAACGGTCGCAATCCCATCGTCGCCCATGAGTTCCTGGGTTCCGATGTGGAGGGCAAGGACATGCTCATCATCGACGATATGATCTCCTCCGGCGAAAGCGTCCGCGAGGTCGCTGCCGCCCTGAAGAAGAGGAAGGCCCGCAAGATCTTCGTGTGCGCCACCTTCGGTCTGTTCACCAATGGCCTGGATGCGTTTGACAAAGCCTATCAGGAAGGCATCATCGACCGCGTGCTGACCACCAATCTGATCTATCAGCCCCCGGAACTTCTGGAGCGCGAGTGGTATGTCAGCTGCAGCATGAGCAAGTATGTGGCTTATCTGATCGATACGCTGAATCATGATACTTCCATCAGCGATCTGTTAAGCCCCAATGAAAAGATCCAGAAGCTTCTGGGCAAATACCGGAACGGGAAGTTCTGATCTTTCCGGTGACTCCGTTTTCGCACGTTTCAGGCGCCGCGCCGGCTGCAGTTCGTTACAATTCTGCCGAAGGCTGTAACGAACTGTAACCGGCACGGCGCCTTTTTTCTTGCTTTTTCTCTTTTCCCGTGGTATACTGCTCCCTGTTGCAGTCCATGAAACAGTCGTTTCATGAAACAGTCGTTTCACGAAACAGCCGTTTCATAAAAAACGACGCTTCATGCCTGCCGCCGATTCCCGGCGTAAAATGAATCGAGTGTTCGAGACCTTCCACTCGTAAAACAAAACTAAAGGAGAAATGAAAAATGAACAAGAACAAGCTTCACCTGCTCACCCAGGCGGCGATGATCGCCGCCCTCTACGTTGTGCTCACCTTCATTGCCAACGCCTTCGGACTCGCGAATTACGCGGTTCAGGTCCGCTTCTCGGAAGCTCTTACCATTCTTCCCCTGTTTACTCCTGCCGCCATTCCCGGGCTGACCGCCGGCTGTCTGATCAGCAATATCCTGACGGGCTGTGCCCTTCCGGATATCGTTTTCGGCTCTGCCGCCACGCTCATCGGCGCGCTGGGGACCTGGAAGCTTGGGAAGATCTTTCCCGGAAAGCGCCTCCCCGCTCCCATCCCTCCCATTCTGGCAAATACGGTCATCGTCCCCTTTGTCCTTCGCTATGCCTACGGGATCCGTCCGCTGTGGCTTTCCTTTCTGACCGTGGGCGCGGGAGAGGTCATTTCCTGCGGCATCCTTGGACTGCTGCTTGCCTGCATGCTGAACCGGTACCGTTCCCGCCTGTTTTCGTAGATCTTTTTTTCGGCGCGGCTGTCAGCCGCGCCGTTTACTGTTCCGGCATTTTCACGTAGGAGACAAACCGGTTTCCGTTCTCTTCAAACCAGGCTGACGCATCGCCCCGGCCCATCCGGGAAACCCTGCCGGCCGCGGGATCCATAAGCAGGATGTTATGCTCGTCAAAGCCCGTGATCAGTACCGCGCTGCCGTCCTCGGAAAGGACAAGTACCGGGATCTCACGGTCCGGATAATACAGAACGCTTTCCAGGCTGCACCCTGTCAGATCCAGGACCAGCACGTCCTGCAGATTTTCCTGCAGCACTTCGGCCACCGACTTCCCCTGCTCCAGCAGATATCCTGTATTTCTCGCAACTCCTTCATAGGAAAGGATCGCATCCAGACATACCTCAAGGCTGTCTTTCTCCTCATCGGCAGCTGTCCCTTCGATCGCCGTGATCTGGTTCGCCGTATGGATCCGCTCCGTCCGCCAGATGCAGGAACCGTTCCGGGCAGTCACCCAGCCGGAGCCTTCTTCCGCCAGCGCTATGGCCTCTCCGGGTTCTGCCGCAAAGACGACGTCTCCCGCCAGACCATAGACATAATAAAGCTCTGTTTCACCGGCGGATACAGGCATTTCCACCTGCCTGTCTCCCTCATACAGCACCTCGCCGGGCGTGAGGATCTTCAGCTGTCCGGTCTTTACGCCGGTACGGAGCTGGATCTCTGTCAGCCGGTCGTCATTTTCCGTAGGCACCGTGATGATCTCGCTGACCTGTCCGTCTTCCGTCCTGCTGCTTACGATCTGATCCTCCCCGCAGACCGTATAGCCTCCAAAGGCATTCTTTTCCATCCGGTTCAGAATGATCTGATTTCCGGACATTTCGCAGCCGGTCACATAATAACCTTCTTTTTCATAGGTCATCAGAGTTCCGCCGTTTTCATCCTGGATCCTTACCTGATGCATGGGAAAGATCATGGTGCCCGTTTCATCCCGGAACAGATCGGCCTGCCTGGCGATCCCATACACAAGATCCTCTCCCATGAACCCGAGAGGAAGGATATGATTTCCTTCTCCGGCCGCGATCTCCGTCTGTTCTCCTGTGCTCAGGTTCATCAGGATCAGGGATTCCGAAGCATATCTTTCTCCGCTCTGCCAGGCGATCATCCGGTTGCTCTCCGACACGCTGCAGCCGTCCGTGCTCAGACCTTCCGCCGTGATCTCCGCCGTCCGGCTGTCCAGATGCACACAGCAGATCTGGTCATCCAGGAACAGATACAGTTCATACTTTCCGTTGATATAGGCGAGCCGGTCGATCTGCGCCTTCAGGATCTCCGGAGACTTTTCACTGGAAAGGAAGGCCATCTCCTCTACCGTATTGGCGGAACCGTCGTAAAAGTAAACCTGTACTCCGCAGCTGCCCTGTCTGCGCCCGGAGCTGATATAGCCGTACACCATGAAAAATACGTTTCCCGCCTCATCCACCTGAAGGATCTTAAAATTCCGGCCGTCCGGAAAAGCTCTTTCATCCAGCTCCTCCACGTCATGGAAGGAAAACAGCCTGGCCAGCCTGTTTTCCGTCACGTTCAGGCTGTAAAGCACTCCGTTCTGGGCAAAAGCCACGATGTCTCCGCCCTCGCTCTCCTTCATCTCCACATCCGTATCCCGTATGCCGAGCACCGCCTCCTCATCCACAAAGGAGGACGCGTCTTCCGTAAAATACTCATTCATGGTACGCTCGTAGTCCAGCAGATACATTCTTTCCGCGCCGCTTCTGATCCGGTAAAGCTCTTTTACGAAGGCATACCTCTCCCGCTCGTACCTGGTATAGCTCACCAGATATTCCACGCTGACCGCCGCCGTCTGTCCGGTCATATCCAGGATGGTGAACACCGGCTCCGTTTCCTGACGCACATTCAGGCTTCCCCAGCCAAGCTGCTCCAGGCTGCTGTGGATCGTCACGCGGCCCAGCGTGGAATTGTCTCCGCCGGCATCCGTTTCCATATAGACGGCAAGCGCCGCACAGGACGCATCGTCAAAGGTATCCCGGCTGAAGCCTGCCACAAAGTCCAGCTTTTCCTGCACGCCCGACTCCTCCTGCAGGATCACGCGCATATAGTAGGAGACCTCTCTTCCGTCCTCCAGCAGCACCTTGAAGATCAGACTGTATTCCACATTTTCATCGATCAGATCCTTCAGGACGATATCCGCCCGCAGGACGCCGTCCTCTTCCGCGAGCCCCGGCACCGGGGTATCCTCCACCAGACGGCTTCCGTCGGCGCTGCGCACTTCAAAGGAAAGTCCCTCCACCGGAAGGCCGAAGGGAACGATCTCCAGGGAAAGTTTCCGGTCTGTTCCGATGGGAAGGAGCCTTCCCGTCATGGACGCCTCCTCCATTTCGCACAGATATCCGTCCATTCCGTTGACACGCAGTCCTCCCTGATCGATATAGACCACAGGGAGCCTGGGCGGCTCCATATCCGCCGTCATATCCGTATTGCCTCTGTTTAACAGTATGCTGCTTACGATCAGCGCCGCCGCAAAAACGACCGCGCACACACAGCCTCTGATGATCGCTCTTTTCATGAATGCTCCTGTGTTTCAAACAGTCTCTGCAGGCAGGTATTTACCTGCAGGAACTCCGTCATTTCCCTGACTACGGTCCTCTGCGCTTCTTTCTCCTTCCGCTTCACGGCGCGGATGAGGATATTCTTGGGCGTATGCTCCATATCGATGAATTCCAGGATCTGCGTCTCATACCCATGCTCCTCCAGCAGGCAGGCGCGGACAGAATCCGTTACCAGCGCGGACAGCCGTTCCCTGATCAGACCATATTTCAGCGCCGGAGCCAGCACCTCGTTTCGGATCTGCCGGTTTACCTCATGCTGACAGCAGGGCACGGAAAGGATGACCGACGCATTCCATTTTACCGCCTTATACAGGGCATGATCCGTGGCCGTATCGCAGGCATGAAGGGTCACCACCATATCCACGCTGTCCTCACCTTCAAAATCCGCGATATCCCCCTGAAGGAAATCCAGCCTGCGATACCCGTATTTCTCCGCAAGGCCGCTGCAGCGGCTGATCACATCCGCCTTCAGATCCAGGCCCGTCACACGGATATCCAGCCCGCACAGCTCGTGCAGATAATAGTACATGGCGAAAGTCAGATAGCTTTTCCCGCATCCGAAATCAATGATCCGCACACACCGGTCCTTTGGGAGTATGGGCATGACGTCCGCGATAAATTCCAGGAAACGGTTGATCTGGCGGAATTTATCATACCGGCTCTTCACCGTTTTCCCCTCCGCCGTCTGAACCCCAAGATCGATCAGAAAGGGAACAGGCTTTCCTTCCTCCAGAATATATTTCTTCTTCCGGTCATGCGCCATCCGCAGGGCTTCCGGCACTGCTTTCGCAGGGTCCGAAGCAGTCTTGCGTTTCCGGACCGTCACCTTGCCTTTTTTGCTCACTGTCGCCTCCGCCTCAAAGCGCCGCGTCTTTACGGAAAGCTGACGGAAACCCGCCATGGCTTCCAGAATAGCCTCCAGCGCCTCCTCCTCTGTCAGATTTCTGTGAAAGACCTGATTCCCGCGGAAGCTTTCCAGCTGAAAAAGAAGCCTGTCCCGGAGCATGACCGGCCGGACCTTAAGCCGCACATCCGAGTCCTTTCTCCGCGGGCCTCCCGCCGTCATCTGATACAGCTCTCCCGTAAGACTTTCCTGTATGAGAACGCGCAATTCTTCCATCTGCCGTTTCCTTTCTCACGATCGTAAAAGACGGCGCAGCCGTCCCGCAAAGCCTTCCGCTTTTCCGGACCTTCTGCGCCCCCTGCTTTCATCCGCCATACCCATTGTAATCATTTTTATCCGGATACACAACCGGCATTTTGCCGGATTTTCTCCTCCTCCGGAAGATCTCATAATAAAGAAGGATCTGGATCAGCGTTTTCCGGTCCAGGTCTTTCTCCCCGTTTTCCTCCGGCGCCGCGCCTCCCGGCTCTTCTTCCGTTTTCACGCGGTCAGGCGCCTCCTCCTGCCGGATCCGTTCATGAATGCTGTCCGCCAGCCGGAACAGCGCCAGTCTGTCCGGATACTCATCGTAGATCATGCTTCCCCGGTAATCCACATGGTCCAGCATACGGCTGATCTTTTCCCTGTATTTCCCCGCCTGCTTCGGATACATCTGGATCAGATATTCCAGATCCCTCGCTGCCGCGTCCTCTTCCCGAAACAGCAGATCCGGATACGTCATGTAGAAGGGCAGCCCTCTCTGTCCCTGCCGGTTTTTTCCGTTCTGTCCCTCCCGGTCTCTCCTGCTCCAGGAAAGGCCCTCACAGGGAAACTCCTTTTGCGAAGGTTCCCTGCATGAAAAATCTTTCCGCAAAAGTCCAGCCGGACCCATTCCGAAATTGTCCATATGATCCTTTTCCTGCCCGCGAAAAACGGGCATTCCTTTTTTTATGGTTTATCATATGCACCCGGATCAGATCTGTTTTCCGGACAGGGCATCCCGGCAGGCCTCCGCCCGCCTCACATCTTCCGCGCTGCAGCCGCCCTTCCCCGGATGGGCGGAATCCGTCCGCGCGTATCTCGCCTTCTCGTACAGCCGGGCCAGCTGTCCAAAGGTCTCCCGGTCCTGATCCGGAAAAAGAACCTCCAGCTCTCTGGCCGTCTTCCCTCTTACAAGAGCCTCCCTGGCGTCCTTTCTCCACGGATCCTTCCCTCCGGAAGCGCCCGGACGTCCTTCCGGATTCCGGAAGCGCTTCTGCTTCTGCACGGTCCGGATGAAGATCCTGCGGATCTTCTCCTCCGGCGTTCCGGCAAAAAGCCGCGGGCGGCTTTCTTTTTCCTTTTTCTTTCTTTCCGTGCGCAGGCTCTCCCGGATCTCCTCCGCTTTTTCCTCTCCCTGCGGCCGCTTCCGCTTTCCTTCGTAGAACCTGCTCACCAGAGCGGATATCGCCCTGTACAGCAGAAAGATCAGAAGGACGGCTGCTGCGGCAAAAAGCAGATACTGAAGGATCTGATACAGGATCTCCAGCCACAGAGGCTGCTCCTCTGCTCCCGCCTGCAGGAACTGTTCCGCGGCGGCTTCCTGCCTGACGGCGGTCTGTTCCGCGCTCTCCGATCCGAAGAGAGAGAGAAACGCGCCGATCACCCGCAGGATCCCCCTGACCGCCCACAGAAGGAGCGCCCGCAGCAGATCCCCTGACCGTCTCAGAAAGGTCTGATTCACTCCCAGCGCCAGAAGCAGCACCGCAGCCAGACTGCAGCCCGCCGTAAGGCCGCCGCCCCGCAGCAGCATCCTGCGTACCGGAATGTGCGCGTTGCTCGCCCTGTTAAACTGCACGAACTGCTCCAGATTCCGCAGATAGGTATCCGCGAAAAACAGAAAGGCATACACCAGGGAAGCGTTCAGGATCCGGCCGCAGGCCGCGTCATTCTCCAGATAGGCGCACAGAAGCATCGATGCCCCCGCCGCGATGAGCGCCGCCGCAGGCCCCAGGATCCCTTCCTCCTCCCGCTGCTCCTGCAGTCTTATCCGGAAGGAAACCAGCAGATAAATACCGGCAAGAAGGGCAAATACCCCCCGGGAAAGTCCGTTTGTTCCGAGGCAGAAGACCGCCGCGAGAAAAACGCCCGCATGAAGCAGGACAAACAGCCAGAACCGGGAAGCCAGGATCCGGATCAGCCAGAAGCAGACCGGCACCGCCAGAAAAAGAAGCTGGACCGCAGGGGAAGGCGCCTGGAAGGCAGCACTTCCCGCCGCGGCGCCATCCGCCTCCAGCGCGCTCCCCAGCGGTTCAAAGGCAGAAAACAGCGCGGTCTGTGCGAAAAAGACCGTAAGAAAATTCAGGAGGATCTCCAGAAGCTCCACCGGCCTCATCCATTTTTCATTCATTCAGCATCTCCTCCGCGTTCAGCCGCACAAAATGCAGGCGTTCCGGCTGCGAAACACCGCTTTCCATTCTGGGAAAAAGCGGACACATCCAGGTGAACTCCGCGCCGGAACGGGAAAACCGTTCCAGCAGTCTCTGAAAATCCTCATCCGTCTGTGCGGAAAGGAACAGCGAGGCGGTATCCTTTCCCTCCGCTTCCAGCTCCGCCGCAAAGGTTTCCTCAAAGAGGGGCGCTTCCCGGTCCAGATCCAGCCTGGCAAGCGCCCGGTTCAGCTGCTCCAGATGCCCTGCCCCCGCTCCCGGAGCCAGACGCATCACCTCTCCCGTGAGCACATCTCTGGCGTTGCAGAAGACGGCCGTCCGGATCCCCTGCCTCAGAAGCTCCTGCGCGATCCTTGCCGCGATACGGATGCACAGTTCCAGAAGTTCCTGCCGTTTCCAGATCCCCCTGTCATCCAGGTTCAGAAAGATCCGGACCGCCCGCAGAGCCGTATAACCGCGCAGATTCACCGTCAGGTCCCCGGTCCTTGCCGTCGCTTTCCAGTTGATCGACCTGGGTTCGTCAAAGGGGGCATATTCCCTGAGTCCCCTGTATTCAAAGGGATCCTCCAGCAGATGCCGCTTCGCCAGGATCTCCCCGTTCAGCCTGCGTATGGCAGCATCCAGCGAGGCTCCCCGCACAGGCGCGGGGTAGACGTACAGAACGCTCTCCGCTCCGGTCTCCGATACCATCTCCCTGCTCAGAAACAGATCCGAAGCCACCAGATCCAGCCCCTCGATCCGATAATAGCCTCTCGCCGTACAGCGGAAGGGTATCCTTCTGGTCAGCCGCTGATGCGGCCCCAGCGACAGGATATCGTTGCGGTAATACTGATCCGTCACCGCGCTGTCCCCTTCATCCTCAAAATGCAGTTTCCTGGAAACCTGAAATTTTACCTTGAGCATGGGAAGCGGCAGCGCCTTCCGGTTTTCCACCTGTTCCGACAGAAAACACCGTTCTCCCTCCGTCACGCTCTGCGCGGAGAAAAAAAGCCTGGCGGAAAGCCCTCTGTCCCAGAACCGCCCATAGATCCATGCCTGCAGAAAAAAGAAGGCTGCCGCTCCCAGTCCGATCCATATAATCAGCATATCAATCCCCATTCCCGAACGGCAGAAGGCTATCCTCTCCTGCCGAAATCCTCCACAGGCACGGGCACCCGGGAAAGGATCTCCTCCATCAGTCCCTTCGCTTCTTCCTGTCTGCCGCCATACGCAAAAATGAGTCTGTGGGAAAGCACATCCGGCGCCAGCGCCTTCACATCATCCGGGATCAGATAATCCCTTTCTTCCATACAGGCCAGCGCCTTCGCCGCCCGCATCAGCGCAAGCGTCCCTCTGGGACTTACGCCCATGGCGACCCTGTCCTGTTTTCTGGTCTCCGCCGCGAGATCCGCCAGATAACCGGCGACCAGAGGATGGACATAGACCCTCTGCGCTTCCTCCTTCAGGGAAAGAAGCTGCTCCTTCGTCATCACGGGCTGAAGCTCTTCCAGCGGATCCCTTTGGCTGTAGGTCTGCAGAATGGCCATTTCCTCCTCCCGGTCCGGGAAGCCCATGGACAGCTTCATCATAAAACGGTCTGTCTGCGCTTCCGGAAGAGGAAAGGTCCCTGCCGTTTCCACCGGATTCTGCGTGGCAATGACAAAAAAGGGCCGATCCAGCTCCATGGTCTCCCCGTCTATGGTGACCTGTCTTTCCTCCATGCACTCCAGCAGGCCGGCCTGCGTTCTCGGCGTGGCCCGGTTGATCTCATCCGCAAGAAGGATATTGGTAAAAACAGGTCCCTTCTTTAATTCAAATCGCTCGCTTTCCCGACTGTATACATGAAGTCCCGTAATATCCGCCGGCAGCATGTCCGGCGTAAACTGGATCCTGCTCATCCGGATCCCCACCGACGCGGCAAGCGATCTTGCCAGCTTTGTCTTTCCCGTACCCGGCACATCCTCCAGGAGCACATGTCCGTCCGCCAGAAGGGCGGCGAACAGCTTTGTCACGACCGCCTCCCTGCCGATGATGACCTTACCCATATTTTCCATGACCTTCTGTATTTCTTCCCGCATCCTCGCACCACTCCCTTTCCGGATCCGAAGGCTGAATAGTGTTACTGTTCAGCCTTCGGCAGAACAGTAACGGCATCCAGCCATCTGATCTGCATCTGATCTGATTATACCGTTTTCATTGACATTTTTCCATAAAAAGCGTAAGATTCAGAACATATCCATTTACTACTCAGCGAGGGGAAGGTCTGCGCATTTGCCGCGCAGGCCTGACCGGACAGCAGCCATATCCGGCAGCGAAGAACGCGCAGAACAGGAGGGGCACATGAATATTTCCGCTCTGTACCGAAGACGTCTGATCCCGGAGGAATGTGTGCGCCTGAAGGATGATGTCATTCTTGTGAACGAACCCGGCCTTCTGGTCACCTCCTGGAAAGCGCTGAAGCCACGGCCGGATCTCAGCCATGGCTTCTCCTGTTATTATCTGGAGAGGGGTTTTAAGGTCAGCCGCTTTTATGCCGCCGACAACACGCTCCTCTATCATTACTGCGATATCATTTCCTCTGAATATGATCCGGCTGCCGCCTCTCTTACAGTCACCGACCTCCTCGCAGATGTGATCGTTTACCCGGACGGCTTCGTCAAGGTCGTAGATCTGGAAGAAATGGCCGACGCGCTGGAGGCCGGCGTTCTTGACATCCCCCTTCTGCGGACGGCACTGCGTTCTCTGAGCGGACTTCTGCAGGAGATTTACGCCGGAAACCTTTCCGAGCTTTCCCGTCCGATGGATCCTTTCCTGTCTTAATAGAACACATGCCCTCCGATATTGATCCCCTCCAGTCCAGGGATGGGCGTACGGAAGAATACGCAGGTTCCCACATTGGTAACGCCGCTCATGGCTTCGTCAGCGGCACGGTAGCAGCTGTCCGTGGCCCGGTCCTCTGCCAGCGCAAGCGCCAGCCGCCCCGTGGATACCGGTTCAAACTGTCCGCTCTGATAAATGACGCCGGACACGGTATTGGGGAATACGGAGCTGAGTACCCGGTTGATCACCACGGCCCCTACAGCCACCTGGCCTTCATAGGGTTCTCCCCCCGCCTCACAGTAGATCAGATTCGCCAGCAGATATCTGTCCCCATCCGTAAAACTCACCTCTGAGATATCCCGCCAGCTGGACTGGGCCGCCAGACGCGATTTGCGGATCTCCTCCTCCAGTTTCTTCTGCAGCGCTTCAATGTTTTCATCCTGGGCGGCGAGCTGTGCTTCCAGAGCCTCCACCTGTGCCTCCGCACTGGCGATCTGGTCGGAATAGGCGGCGATGCTTCCCTGGGTCTGGCTGATCAGCCCCGAAAAACGTTCCTGCTCCGCCTCCGCGGACGCCTGCATTTCCTCCAGCTGGCTCATCTCCTCCTCCAGCTGCGCCTCTTTTTCCTCCACCGCTTCCCTCGCCGCCTTATATTCCGCCAGCATCCTCTGGTCGTAGGCCGCCATCTGGGAAAAATATTCCGTCATGTTCAGGACTTCGCCCAGGGACTTTGCCGAAAGGACGGCCTCCAGATAAGAGGTACTGCTCTTTTCGTAAGAATACTGGATCCTTTTCTTCAGGCAGAGATACTGTCTGTCCTCCGTCGCCTTTGCTTCTTCCAGCTCCGCCCGGGTGATTTCGATCTCCTCGTTTTTGGCTATGATGTTGTTCTCGATCTCTTCCAGGTTCCCGCTCACCACGGCCAGCTGGCTGTTCAGGCTGCTCAGTTCTCCCTGAAGGCCGCTCTGGACTTCCTCCATGCTGGAGATGTTTTCCTCCTGCGCATCCTTCTGATCCTGCGTCGCCTCCCGCTCCTCCTTCGCGTCTTCCAGCTGCTTTCTGGTATCTGAAGTGGCCTCGGCGCCCACAGCGGAGACCGTAAGCATGATCAGCGCGGTGATCCCCGCGATCAGCCTGCGTCTGCCCTTTTTTATCATCCGCATTCTCCTCTTGCCCGTACCGGTCCCTTTACAGCGAGATCGTTATGTTCCGTCCCGCCGGTTCATACTTCCGGTAATACACTCCCGCCGCGTCCAGCATCCGCTTGGACGCGCGCACGGAAGGCGTATCCGCATACTTGTCACACTCGTAGACGATCTCCCGGATCCCGCTCTGGATGATGGCCTTCGCGCACTCGTTGCAGGGAAACAGAGAAACATACAGCCTGGCTCCCGCAAGGCTGCCGCCCCGGTAATTCAGAATAGCGTTCAGCTCGCTGTGCGTCACATAAGGATATTTGGTATCCTCTTCCTCTCCGTACTTGTCCCACGGGAATTCATCGTCCGAACAGCCGATGGGAAATCCGTTGTAGCCCATGGACAGAATCTTGTTGTCGCTGCTGACGATACAGGCGCCCACCTGCGTGTTCGGATCCTTGGAACGCATCCCCGACAGCTTGGCCACTCCCATAAAATACTCATCCCATGTGATATAATCCTGTCTCTTCATGACCGCTCCTCTTACTTCGTTCCGAAGATCCTGTCTCCCGCGTCTCCCAGTCCGGGCACGATATAACCATGGTCATTCAGCTTTTCATCCAGCGCTCCCACGTAAAGATCCACGTCCGGATGCTCCTTCTGCATCCGCGCGATTCCTTCCGGCGCGGCGATGATGCACATGAAATGGATCTTTTTGCAGCCCTTTTCCTTCAGCATCCGGATAGCGGCAGCCGAGGAGCCTCCGGTGGCAAGCATGGGATCCACCACGAAAACCTCTCTCTCCGCACAGTCCGCCGGAAGCTTGCAGTAGTATTCCACCGGCTCCAGCGTCTGCGGATCCCGGTACAGGCCGATATGGCCAACCTTTGCCGCAGGGATCAGGTTCAGCATGCCATCCACCATGCCCAGGCCGGCGCGCAGGATCGGCACAATCGCCATCTTCTTTCCCTGAAGCTCCTTCACTGTCGTTTTGCAGATCGGCGTAGTGATCTCCACTTCCGAAAGCGGCAGGTTCCTGGTCGCCTCATAACAGATCAGCGTGGCGATCTCCCCGATGGTCTGCCTGAAATCCTTCGTTCCCGTCTCGATCCTTCTGATATACCCGATCTTATGCTGAATGAGCGGATGATCCATGATAACTACCTTTGACATATTTCCTCCTTTTTTGCCGCCGCAGGCGGCATTCCGTTTATAAAAGAATGGCGGCAGCCATTCTTTGGCAGGAACCGCCGGTTCCTGCCGTCCTCCTTTTTTTGCCGCCGCAGGCGGCATTCCGTATTACGCTTCCATCTCCGTTATCTTCCCGACCCTGCGCGCGTGCTTTTCCTCTCCGGAAAACGGCGTATCCAGGAAAGTCTCCACGATGCCCAGCGCCAGATTTTTCCCGATGATCCCGGCTCCCATCGCCAGCATGTTCGCATCATTGTGTTCCCTTGTGAGCCCTGCGGACACGCTGTCCGCGCAGAGCGCGCAGCGGATCCCCTTCACCTTGTTGGCGACAATGGAGATTCCGATTCCGGTCGTACAGATCACGATCCCCCTGTCGCATTTTCCGGAAGCCACCGCTTCCGCGGCTGCCCGGCCGAAATCCGGATAATCACAGGAAGCTTCGGAATAACAGCCGAAATCCTCCCATTCCAGGTTCCGGCCGTCCAGATAACGGATGACCTCCTGTTTCAGCGCATATCCTCCATGGTCACATCCCAGTGCGATTTTCATTCTGTCTGATCCTCCCTCCGTCTGATTTTATACCTTGATCACATGATGTCCCGCCGCCTTCAGGAGGCGGTTCATAATGGCCTGTCCCATTCCGCGGGCAGAAAAAGCCTCCGAATACATGACCTGCATGTCCTCGTCGTCAAATTCCCGCAGGATCCGGTACAGGCTGTGGGCGATCGCTTCCTCATCCTGCCTGCTTCCCACGCTCTTGACGCTGTCCGCATGATAAAAATGAGCCGTTTCATCCGTGGCGATCACGCCGGTCCGCTTTCCCTGCTTTCCGGCCTCTTCGCAGAACGCGTTGATGCTCCTTATCACTTCTTCCGGCTCTCCCTCCACGATCGCAAGATCTCCCTTCGGCGCGTAATGCCGGTATTTCTTACCGGGCGCCTTCGGCCGTACGGCCGAAGAAGCATCCAGAATGGTACGGTCCACCGCGACCCTTCCAAGCACCTCCGTCAGCATCTCCTGCGTCACATATCCCGGTCTCAGGATCATGGGCTCCTTCTCCGTCAGATCCACGATCGTGGACTCCAGACCGATCCCCACGTCCCCGCCGTCCAGGATCATATCGATCTTCCCGTCCATATCCTCCGCCACATAGCCGGCGCTGGTGGGGCTGGGCTTTCCCGAGGTATTCGCGCTGGGCGCTGCCACAAAGCCTCCCGCCGCGTCGATCAGCCGCTGCGCCACGGGATGGGAAGGGAAACGCACGGCCACCGTGTCAAGCCCGCCGGTCGTCTCCATGGGGACCACGTCCTTTTTCTTCAGGATCATGGTCAGCGGCCCCGGCCAGAAGGCCTCGGCTGTCCGCGCCGCTCTTCCGTCCGGATCCCATGCGATCCGCTCCAGATCGGAAATACGGCAGATATGCACGATCAGAGGATTGTCCGAAGGCCTGCCCTTGGCCGCATAGATCTTCCGGGAGGATCCGGGATTCAGCGCGTCTCCTCCCAGCCCGTATACCGTCTCCGTCGGAAAAGCCACAAGTCCGCCCGCTTTCAGGATCTCTCCGGCCCTTTTTATCTTTTCCGCATCGCCGCTGCCGCCGTCTATCACTTCATAAAGAGTCTTCATCTCACCGCTTCTTTCCGGACGTCCCGCGTCCGCTTCGTCCTATTTTATCACATCCCGTCCGGCCGGGAAAGTCCCCCGCCGCAGTTCAGGAATCCCCGCCGCAGTTCAGGAACTCCATCAGAGCCATATGGATATGCCAGGCCAGCTTCTCCTGATAATAATCGTCGGAAAGCTTCACCGCCTCCGCCCCGTTGGAAAGGAAGCCGCATTCCACAATGACCAGCGGCCGCCCCGTCTTTTTCAGAAGGTAATAACTGTCGTTCGCCTTCGCCGCCCTGTGATTTTCCGGATCCAGCTTTTCCGCCAGGCGCTCCTGGATCAGCTCCGCCGCAGACCTTCCGGCCGCGCTGTCCTTATAGAAAAAAACCTGCGCGCCCTTCACATTCTCCTCCTCATAGCTGTTCTGGTGAATGCTCACAGCGATATTCGGCTGCGCTTCCTCAATGATCTGCACGCGCTGCTTCATATCCTGCACCTTTTTATTGGAAGAATTCTCATCATACAGTCCCGTGTCCGTGGTCCTGGTCATCACCACCCTCACATCGGAAGCCTCCAGAAACATCCTCAGCTTTTCCGCGATCTTCAGGTTGATCTCCTTTTCCAGCTCCCCCCTGCCGCCCACCTTCCCCGGGTCCACGCCTCCGTGCCCCGCGTCGATCACCACGCAGAACCTATCCCTTTCTGTCAGACCCTCCTGATCTCCGTTCACCAGAACGGCCGTCTGTCCGGCCGACCAGAAAACGGCGCTCAGCACAAGAACCGTCGCCGCTCCCTTCAGCAATCCTTCCTTTAATTCCGTCCTCATGAAATCCCCGCGTTCCGTCCGTTTCCTTATATGTATATGAACGCGGTCCGGTGCGGATGCGGCTTCCGCCGGCCGGCCGTCAGCTGTCTGCGAAATCCGAGATCGCGGCCCAGATCTCCGGATGTCCGGCTTCGTACCCCAGCTTCCACGCTGCCGCGCCGCCGATGCCGTATTTTTCCATCACCTGAAGCTTTGCCCGCAGGGACTGTTCATCCTCCAGCCACACCTGGAAGAAAGCGCTGTCCTCCTCAAACTCCGCGTAATTCTGGCAGGTCGCCTCGTCCCATACCGGCTCGATCCCGCGCTGCGAAAGAAAATTCTCCGCCGCGGTCATCCCGACCGCCTGACTCTTTACGCCTTCCGCTCCGGTCTCCCAGATACGGGTATAGAAAGGCACCGCATTGATCACCTTTTCAGCCGGGACGTACTGGAGCATGGTGCTGATCCCCTCCTCCACATAACCGATGGAGGCCACGCTCCCCGTCTCCTGAGAACCGCCGTAGTGCTCGTCATATCCCATGATGATCACATAATCCGCCACCACCCCCTGCTCCTTCCAGTGGTAATGGGAATTATAATTTCTGGGCACGTAGTTGTCCACCGAAAACACCAGCCCGTTCGCGCGGCAGGGAATGGACAGTTCCCGCAGAAATTCGATGTAATCCTCCCCCGCATCTTCGGGTACCTGCTCAAAGTCCACATTGATCCCGTCCGCGCCGAGAGACAGAGCCTCCTCCACCAGGCCTTCGATCAGCTTCTGCCGTCGGCTGGTATGAGAAAGGATCTCCCTGGTATCCACATCATAGGTGAAGTTGTCCACAAGCACCCACACTTCAAGCCCTCTGTCATGCGCTTCCTGCACATAGGAGCTGCTTCCAATGCTGACAAAGCTTCCCTCATCATCGCTCAGGAAAAACCAGGTGGGAGAAATCACATTCATCCCGTCCGTCCCTTCAAGCACCTCGGAAAGCGTGGAATTCGCCGACTCGCTGGTCACCTGATGCCAGCCAAGGCTGATCCTGTGATCCCGGCGGATGGAAGTGTATTCCGGCTCCTCATAATCCGTCACGGGAATCAGCGTCTCGCTGCGCGCGTTTTCCAGACGCTTATTCTCCACATAACCGATAAATCCGTCCCGCGTGGCCACCTTGCTCCAGGTCTCCATGGTCTCCAGCACCACGACCGGATCTCCGGCGCTGACCTCGGTCAGGATATCGCTCTTGATCCCGCCCTGATAACGGACCGCTGTATCCTTTCTGATATCCGCCGTCTGATGCTCATCCCATACCGTGGTCATCACCACCCGGTTCGGCTCCGTATACCAGGTATAGGAAAAATTCGTATACTTTTTCACATAGTCCAGCGCCGCATACATCACGCCGTCTTCCAGAAAAGCAGGCACATAGCCGTCCGGTCCGGTCTCCCCGGCCCTGGCGTACAGGATCTCGTCCGGCGTGGTGTACAGCAGCCACCCCTCATTGCAGTCCGCATAAAACCGGTCGTTCAGGATGGCGTGCACCGTATCCAGATCCAGATAGCACCTTCCGTCCTTTATGACGCCCTTTTCCTCCAGGATCTCGTCATTGAGCACCAGCGCGGCCTCATCCGACGCCTCCAGCCCGAAATATCCGTTCAGATCCATCCGTTCCTTGGAATAGGAAAAATGCTCCACAGCCTTTCTCCCGAATGTAATGGCGACAATCACAAAAATAAGGGCGACCGCGATTATCACCGGAATTGCCTTTTTCATCTTCCGTAACCTCCTGACCGCCCTTATTATAGCAGACTATTGAAACATCGTCATTACCTATTTTTACATGTTCCTTCATCGCAGCATCGGTCCGGCCGTCTGCGCGGCAGCGGTACGGGGGCCCGCATCGCACGGCTGCCGGACCTTTTCATTCATTTTACTCTGTTTTCAGACAGAAAGCTCCCGCGTCCGCAGCCCTACGGGCATTTCACCCTGTCGTATCTGACCTGGGTCAGCTTCCCCTCTTCATCCATGACAAAATCCGGCATATAGACGGCGTCCTCACAGACAAAATACTTCCTCGCGATCTCCTCGGGAGAAGCGGGTTTTCCTTCCAGGTACAGGTTCACGCCCTGTCCGGTCATCCTTTTCAAACGCTTTTCGAGCTCGATCTCATCATCATTACTCATGACACTTTCCCTCCCTGTATGCACAGAGGACACAGCAGAGCGCCGCTTTTCCGGCTGTCCAAAAGACGTGATATATAAAATCCCTGTGCCCTCCGTTCATGCGGCGGCGATATCTCAAAAGCCTGAAAGATGCTCCCGGACGTGTATCACGGAATTCCTGCAAAAATACGCAAACAAACCATTTACACTGTTTTGAATTAAACTGTACTGCTCCAGGTGGAAGATTTTGGGAACGATTTCTTTCCCGACAGGCACATAAGCCTGTAAGACCTCCTCATACTATATGGATGAGGCAGCAGCGGAACGCTCTGTGCGCCGTCCGCCGCATTGTAGATACAGAAGCCCGCAGATACGGATGCTCCTGCAGAATCTGCTTAAAATATGAGTTTGAAAATTCCGGCTGCAGCTCCCCTCCTTCTGATACGGAGTGCCCGGATGCATCTTTAGAAGGATTATATCCGATATCCGGAGAATTGGCAAGTAATTTGTAAAAAAAAAGTGAAACCCCGTTCGGGCGCTTGACTTCTATCCGGGTGCAGTATAATATAACTGTAATCGCAGATACTGTAAATTATGTTCATTTTACGGCTTTTCAGTCACGCAGAGAAGACATTTCAATATCTTTATATTAAGGATGTGATCATATGAAAATTGAGAAAGTAAATGACCATCAGATCCGCTGTACTCTGACCAGGGCAGACCTGGCCGACAGAGAACTGAAGATCAGTGAACTCGCATACGGTACTGAAAAGGCGAAGAGCCTTTTTCGCGATATGATGCAGCAGGCTGCCGTCAAGTTCGGCTTCGAGGCGGAGGATATTCCGCTCATGATCGAGGCCATTCCCCTGAATTCGGACTGTATCGTCCTCATCATCACCAAGGTTGAGGATCCGGAGGAGCTGGATACCCGCTTTTCCAAATTCGCGCCCAGTGTACACGATGACGACAGTCTGGACGACATGATCCAGGAGCTGAATGAGGGCGCTGACGACGTACTCGATCTGTTCCGGCGCATCCATGAGGGCCGTACCGCTTCCCAGTCCGGTACGAATACGAAGGAGGCGCAGAAGCCCGCCGGCGGAGCGGAGGCACAGCCGAAGGAAGCGGAGGGGAACCTGCAGCTTACCAGAGTCTATTCCTTTGATTCCCTCCGTCACCTCACACGGCTCGCCCATGTGCTCGGCGGCTCTTATCAGGGGGATAATTCCCTTTACAAGGATGCGGGAAGAGACCGCTATCTGCTGATCGTATCCAGTTCCGGCCACACGCCGGAGGAATTCAACCGGCTCTGCAACTGTCTGTCCGAATACGGCAGGCAGGAAAGACATACGCCCGGCGGAGAAGCCTTCTGGGAAGAACACTGTGATCTGATCCTGAAGGGCCATGCCCTGCAGGCTTTCAGCCAGATCTGAAAAAAAGGAAGAGCGGCTGCCGCTCTTCCTTTTTTACGCGGATCTCATGCCTCCGCGATCGCCTTCATCAGCTCGTCAATATCAATACCGTGAACCATCGCAGCCTCTTCCAGGCTCTCCGCCTGAGCGGAAGGGCAGCCAAGGCAGTGCATCCCCGCGTTCATCAGAACGGGAGCCACGGCCGGATTGGTCCTCAGGATCTCGCCGATCGTCATTTCCTTTGTAATGCCGGTCATTTTTCCAACCTCCTTTTCTTACGGTTTTCCGCCCGGCAGCATCAGCGCCCGCTTTTTGACAGGCGGAAGGCCCGCCGGCGGCTGCATTCAGTATAATACTTTTTCCTTTTATACGCAAGATTATGTAAAACCGATTTTTTGTGCCCTGTGCGTTTTCGTACGGTCTGCGCAGCAGATGCGCAGACCTGGCTGAACAGTAACCTTCTCTTCTGTTACTACTCGTTACGATTCAGCCATGTCCCGAAAAAAGAACATTCCCGCCTTGACGGAACTTTGCCGGTTACCTATAATACAAGTTGCGGAAGGAACGTCCGCTCCGCACGGACATGCGGGATTTCAGAATTTATCAACCCATATTCTGCTTTTTATGCTGCCCGCGGCAGCAGACAGGAGGAAATATTGAGGACAGAATGGAACGGTTTCATCGGCGGCGAATGGGAACGCGTGGTCAATGTACGCGATTTCATTCAGAAAAACTATCATCCTTACGACGGGGATGAGTCCTTTCTCGCTCCGCCCACACAGAATACACTCGACCTCTGGGATCAGGTCATGGAGCTGTCCCGGAAGGAACGGGAGGCGGGAGGCGTCCTGGATATGGACACGAAGGTGATCTCCACCATCACCTCCCATGCTCCCGGCTATCTGGATCAGGAAAAGGAAAAGATCGTCGGCCTGCAGACGGACAAGCCCTTCAAGCGCGCCCTGCAGCCCTACGGAGGTATCCGCATGGCTCAGAAAGCCTGCGCGGACAACGGCTATACCCTGGATCCGGAAGTGGCGGAATTTTTCACCACCCACAGAAAAACGCATAACGCGGGCGTTTTTGACGCCTATACGCCGGAGATGCGGGCCTGCAGAAGCGCCCACATCATCACCGGCCTCCCGGATGCCTACGGCAGAGGACGGATCATCGGCGATTACCGCCGCATCGCTCTCTACGGCATCGATTTTCTGATCGAGGACAAGCAGGCGCAGAAGGATTCCACCGGCAGCGTGATGACGGACGACGTGATCCGTCTGCGGGAAGAGCTTTCCGAGCAGATCATCGCTCTGAAGCAGATGAAGGAGATGGCCGCCTCCTACGGCTGCGATATCTCCCGTCCTGCCGCCAACGTGCAGGAAGCCATCCAGGCCACCTATTTCGGATATCTCTCCGCGGTAAAGGAACAGAACGGCGCCGCCATGTCCCTGGGACGGACCTCCACCTTCCTGGACATCTACGCGGAGCGCGACCTGGCGCTTGGCACCTTCACGGAGGAACAGATCCAGGAATTTGTGGATCACTTCATCATGAAGCTGCGGATCGTCAGATTTGCCCGTACCCCGGAATACAACGAGCTGTTCTCCGGCGATCCGGTATGGATCACCGAGTCTCTCGGAGGCGTGGGCGTGGACGGACGCCATATGGCCACGAAGATGTCCTTCCGCTACCTGCACACCCTGACCAACCTCGGGCCCGCTCCGGAGCCGAACCTGACCGTGCTCTGGTCCACCAGGCTTCCCATGGGATTCAAGCGCTACTGTGCGAAGATGTCCATCCAGACCTCTTCCATCCAGTATGAGAACGACGATCTCATGCGGCCCGTGCACGGCGACGACTACGGCATCGCCTGCTGCGTCTCCTCCATGCGCATCGGCAAGGAAATGCAGTTCTTCGGGGCCCGCGCCAACCTGGCAAAATGCCTGCTCTATGCGCTCAACGGCGGCATCGATGAAAAGACGAAAAAGCAGGTCGGACCGAAATACCGGAAGTACGAGGGTGATGTGCTGGAATACGATAAGGTGCTCGACGCTTTTCATGATATGATGGAATGGCTGGCCGGGGTCTATGTGAACACCCTGAACATCATCCATTACATGCACGACAAATACTGCTATGAGCGGGCACAGATGGCCCTTCATGACAGGGATGTGCGCCGCTACTTCGCCACCGGCATCGCAGGTCTTTCCGTGGTGGCAGACTCCCTTTCCGCCATCAAATACGCGAAGGTGGAGCCCATCCGCGATGAGGACGGCATCATCACAGACTTTAAGATCACGGGAGACTTCCCCAAATACGGGAACGATGACGACAGGGTGGACGAGATCGCAAGGGATCTGGTATCCCGTTTTATGACCGCGGTAAGAAGGCACCACACCTACCGGGACGGCTTCCCCACCACATCCGTGCTGACCATTACCTCCAACGTGGTATACGGGAAAGCCACCGGAGCCACGCCGGACGGCCGCAGGGCGGGAACTCCTTTCGCGCCGGGCGCGAACCCGATGCACGGACGGGATACCCACGGAGCCGTGGCCTCCCTTTCTTCCGTCGCGAAGCTGCCCTTTATGGATTCCCAGGACGGGATCTCCAATACCTTCACCATCATTCCGGGAGCCCTGGGCAAGGAAGATGCCGTATTTGCCGGAGACATTGAGATCGACCTTTCCGGCCTTCCCTCCTGCTGCGCCCCTACCCTTCATGAGGGGCTGGACCGGGAAGAATAAGTCCGGCTGCTGATTTCACAGAAAGGAGATTCAACTATGGAAGCAAACAAAGCACAGATCGATAACCTGGTATCCCTTCTGGACGGATATGCGGAGAAGGGCGGCCATCACCTGAATGTAAACGTTCTGAACCGCGAAACGCTGCTGGACGCGCAGAAGCATCCGGAAAAATATCCCCAGCTCACCATCCGGGTGTCCGGCTACGCGGTCAACTTCATCAAGCTGACCCCGCAGCAGCAGGCGGACGTCATTTCCCGTACCTTCCACGAATCGCTGTAAAGGAAGTCTTTTTCTGCCCGGGAACGTTTTCCGGCAGAAATGCTCTGACCACAGACGGACGCTTTCGGGCGTCCGTCGCTTTTCCATAAAGGAGGTTTTATGCAGGGACGAATTCATTCCATAGAGACCTTCGGTACGGTGGACGGACCGGGCGTCCGGTTCGTGGTTTTTCTGCAGGGCTGTCCCATGCGCTGCGCCTACTGCCATAATCCGGACACCTGGCGGACGGATGCCGGAACTCCCATGGAGGCGGAAGAAATCATGGAAAGCTTCCGCCGCAACAGAAGCTTTTACAAGGACGGCGGCATCACAGTGACAGGCGGCGAACCGCTCCTTCAGACAGATTTTCTGCTGGAACTGTTTTCTCTGGCCAAGAAGGAAAACGTCCATACCTGTATCGATACCTCCGGCATCTGCTTCGATCCTGCCGACAAAGAACGGACGGCCCGTCTTGACCGGCTTCTTGCCCTGACGGATCTGGTCATGCTGGATATCAAGCACATCGATCCGAAGCTTCACAGAGAGCTCACCGGCTGCTCCAACGAAAACATCCTCCGCTTCGCCCATTATCTGAACCGGAAGGAAATTCCGGTATGGATCCGCCATGTGGTGGTGCCGACCGTTACCGACGACGAAACGTATCTGTACCGGCTGGGCTGGTTCATCGGCGGTCTCGGCAATCTGAAGGCACTGGATGTCCTGCCTTATCACACCATGGGAAAGCCGAAGTATGAGAAGCTCGGGATCCCCTACCGGCTGGAAGGCATCCCCGCCATGGACAGGCCGACCCTCCTTCTGAAAAAACAGGCCATCCTGAAGGGGATCAGCGACCGCAGACGGCACGATGCCTGAATCCATTTTCCGAAACCGCATGGTTTCTTTTTCCAATATGCCGGAAATGTACTTTAAAAAGTACAAAATTTCCGCCAATATTCCCGAAAAATCACTTGTACATTTTGTTCTTCTATATTAGAATAACTATTGAGAATCAACAGATCATTATTTAAAGGAGGATAAAACCATGGCATATGTAATCAGCGACTCTTGTGTAAGCTGCGGAACCTGCGAAGGACAGTGCCCTGTAGGCGCAATCTCTCAGGGAGACGGACAGTACGTTATCGATCCTGATACCTGCATCGAGTGCGGTTCCTGCGCTGGCGCATGCCCTACCGGAGCTATTTCCCAGGGCTGATGATCTGACCGGATCACTGATCAGACTGCGGCTGCCGGAATACGGCAGAGACATAAGAGCGGTATCAGAAGATACCGGAGAGAAATGACAGCCTTTCGGCTGTCATTTCTCTTTTTCCTTTTTCTCCTGCTCCCGTTTCAGGCGGCCGCTTTCCCGCCGGGACCTGGCAGCAGCCCGCCGGCTGGCGGCCGCCGCTCTGCGGGCTGCCTTCTGCTCTTCCCTCTGAATCGCTTTCTGTTCTGTTTTCTTCGCTCTCTCCGCTTCCCTCTGCTGCCGCTCTTCCGCCTTCTGCCGCCTTGCCTCCGTTTTCCGCTGTCTTTCCGTTTCTCTCTGCGCTCTCCGAAGCTCCTGCTGCTGTCGGTACGCTTCTTTCCATCCGCTGTCCCGCTGTTTTCCCCTTCTTCCCGCATACTGCCGCAGCGCCTCGTCCAGCTTCCGGAAATGCTCCTCCTCCCTTTCCAGTCTCACCTGTTCCCGCTTCTGCGTTTCCTCCTCCTGTACACGGAACTGATAATCCATTTCCTTGACAATGGTCTCCCGGATCTGACGCGACAGCTCCTCATTGTTTTCGCGCACCGCCTGAGAGATGAGGCCATGCAGGAGCATCTGCAGCCGCACCGCCTTCTCCCCGGCATCCAGACTCTTTTCCTCTTTTCCCGGTCTTGGAACAGACTCCATCTCCCGGACCGGCATCAGGATCTGCATGCTTCCTTCCGCTGTCAGTACGGTACGGATCGCCTTCAGCTGAAGCCCCTGCTCCTTCAGCTTTCGGATCTCCCGAAACTGTTCCACATCCTCCTTCGTATAATACCGATGCCCCAGCTCGTTGCGCCGGATCGGCAGCTTCAGCTCCTCCTCCCAGTAGCGCAGCACATGGCTTTCCACGCCAACCAGCTTCGCCGTCTCCGAGATCAGATAACGTTCTTCCTTCTTTTCCTGTTCCGTCTTCATAAGCCTCTTCCTTTCCTTCAGACGTCTGACAACGCTTTCATAAAAAAATAAGAGAACCCTCCGTCTTTCGGTTGAGTTCTCTTTGGTAAAGGTTTTTCGGACGCCGGAGCGCCCGATTTTTCTCTGTTTTATTTCTGCAGATTTGCGAATTTGGTAAATTCCGGCAGCCATACCAGATCGACCGTGCCGATGGGGCCGTTTCTCTGTTTGGCGATGTTGATCTCCGCAATCCCCTTTTTTTCCGTATCCGGGTTGTAATAATCGTCCCGGTAGATGAACATGACCACGTCCGCGTCCTGCTCGATGGCTCCGGACTCACGCAGGTCGGAAAGCATGGGCCTGTGATCCGGCCGCTGCTCCACCGCGCGGCTCAGCTGAGACAGGGCGAGCACCGGCACCTGAAGCTCTCTCGCCAGAGCCTTCAGGGAGCGGGAGATCTCTGAGATCTCCTGCTGTCTGGATTCGCTGCCTCTTCCGCTTCCGGACATGAGCTGAAGATAATCGATGATGACCATCTTTACATCCATTTCCAGCTTGAACTTCCTGCATTTGGACCGGAGCTCCGAAATGCTGATGCCGGGCGTATCGTCGATGATCAGTTTGGACTGGCCGATCATGCCCGCGCTTTCGATCAGCTTCTCCCATTCCAGATCCGAAAGGTTTCCGGTCCGCAGATGCTGGGAGTCCACCTTGGACTCCATGGCAAACAGACGGTTGACCAGCTGCTCCTTGCTCATTTCCAGGCTGAAGATGGCCACGCATTCACCGGAATGAAAGGCCACATACTGGGCGATGTTCAGAACGAACGCCGTTTTTCCCATGGAAGGCCTCGCGGCGATCAGCACCAGGTCGGAGGGCTGCATGCCCGCCGTCCGGTAATCCAGATCGATGAAGCCGGTGGCGATCCCGGTCACGTTTCCGTTGCTGTGGGAGGCTCTTTCGATCTTGTCCATGGCGTTCATGACCACTTCCCGGATGGGAACGAAATCTCCCGTATTCCTGCGCTGCACCAGATCGAACACCCGCTTCTCCGTATCCTCCAGGATCGCCTCCATGCCGTCCTTTTCCGCATAGCAGTTATTGGCGATCTCCTCCGTCAGACGGATGAGCCTGCGCAGAATGGCCTTTTCGGAAACAATGGAAGCGTAAGACCGGATATTGGCCGAGGTAGGAACCACCGTCATCAGATCCCGGATAAATTCCAGGCTGGCGACCTCCGGCGGCACATCCTTCTCCTTCAGCCGGTTCTGCAGGGTCACAGCGTCCACAGGCTGTCCCTGATCGTTCAGCTCCACCATGGCGTCAAATACCACGCCATAGGATTTATTGTAAAAATCATCCCCCCGGATGATCTCGGAGGCCGCCACAATGGCCTCCCTGTCCATCAGCATGGAACCGATCACAGACTGCTCCGCTTCCATGCTGTGGGGCAGCACTCTTTTTAATACAGCCTCATCTAATGATGCCATGCTATCCTTCTCATTCCTGTACGTTGACCTTCAGCGTTCCGGTTACCTGGGGATGCAGCTTCACGGGAACCTCAAAGCTGCCGAATGCCCGGATCGGGTCGCTTAACTGGATCTTCTTCTTGTCGATCTCCAGGCCATGCTGCTCCTTGTAGGCGGCGGCAATTTCCTTGGAGGATACGGAACCGAACAGCTTTCCGCCCTCTCCGGCCTTCATTTTGATCACGACGGCTTTTCCTTCCAGGCTTCTGGCGGATTCCTGCGCCGCCTCCAGAAGCTCCTTCGCCCGCTTTTCCTCATGCGCCTTCTGCAGCTTCAGGTCGTTCAGGTTCTTTCCCGTAGCCTCCAGCCCAAGCTTTTTGGGCAGGATAAAATTCCTCGCGTATCCGTCGTTCACAGTAACGATCTCTCCCTTTTTTCCAAGGGTCTTCACATCTTCCAGTAAGATCACTTTCATTACTTCAGTTCACCTTCCTCTATCATTTTGTCCAGGGTCTGTTTGATCTGCGCGATCACCTCGGAAGCTCTCTTATCCGTGATCTGGCAGCCCGCCATGTTCATATGGCCGCCTCCGCCCATCCGCTCCATGACCACCTGCACGTTCGCCTCGTCAATGGACCGGGCGCTGATGAAGATCTTTCCCTGAAATTCCGTCAGCACAAAGCTGGCCTTTACCCCTTTGATATTCAAAAGCTCGTTCGCAGCCTGCGCTCCGATTATGGTCGGGCTCTGCAGCCCCTCGCTGGTACAGGTGGAGATCGCGTAATAATTCCGGTAGATCTCCGCCTGCCTTACAGCGTTCGCCTTGGCCTTGTATTCCGTAACGCCTTCCC